>NZ_MSGP01000146.1 GCF_002078235.1 Streptomyces viridosporus | reverse complement strand
GAGGCGTTCGGCGTCCTCGGCGCAGGCCAGGGTGTGACCGAGCTTGCGGGCCAGTTCGTTCACCACCGGCAGCACGAACACCAGGTCGGCCGCGAGCAGCCGCAGATGGCGGTCGGCCGGATGGTGGTCGTGCACGGCGACCTGCATCATCAGGCCGTCCAGCGGCAGCGTCCCGGAGTGGTTGGCGACGATCAGGGCGCCGCCCTTCGACGGGATGTTCTCGATGCCCTTCACCTCCACCCGGAAGTACTTCTCGTACACCGGGCGCAGCAGGGACATCAGGACCTGGGAGGTGAGTTCCTCGTCGTAGCCGAAGTCGTCGACCTCGTAGTCCCCGGTGAGGCGGCGGCGCAGGAAGGCCAGGCCGCTCGCGACCCGCCGTTCCAGTCCGTCGGCGCCGTCACCGGACGGCTGCGGGGACGATTCCCCGGACGGCTGCGGGGACGATTCTTCTCCCCGGGGCACGGGAGCATCCTCCCGCGCGGACGCCACGCCCGGCAGGGGTTGCACCTCCCCCACCGCCGCGGGCTGCGCGCCCGGGCGCCGGCTCCCCGCACCGCCCCGGCGGCGCGGCGGGCGCTGTGCGGCGCCCCCACGGGAGCGGTCGTCGTCGAACGGAATGACCTTGGCGTCCGCCATCGTTGCTGCGCTCCTCAGTTGGCGCTCTGCGTCGGGGAGTGACCGCTGCCCGGCAGGGGCAGCGCGGCGATCCGGTCGACGGCCCTCGCGAGGGCCTCGGGCGGAAGCAGACCGGGGCCGCGGCTGCGCACGAAGTCCCCAAACGTTTCCGCAGTCGTGTACTTCGGGGTGAAGCCCAGCGTCTCGCGCATCTGGTCCGTCGCCACCACCCGCCCGTGTGTGAGCAGCCGGATCTGCTCGGGCGAGAAATCCGTCATCCCCAGCGTACGCACCAGCGAACCCGCCCAGGTGACCGCGGGAAGCAGCAGGGGCACGGTGGGCCGCCCGAGCCGCCGGGCGCACTGGGAGAGCAGCAGGACGCCGTCGCCGGCGATGTTGAAGGTGCCGCTGTTGAGCGTGGAGCGCCTCGGCTCGTGCGAGCCGATCCGCAGCACCTCGATCACGTCGTCCTCGTGCACGAACTGCAGCCGCGGGTCGTAGCCGAGCACGGTCGGCAGGACCGGCAGCGAGAAGTACGCGGCGAGCGGGCTGTCCGCGGCGGGGCCCAGGATGTTGGCGAACCTCAGCACGCACACCGCGACGTCCGGGCGGCGGCGCGCGAACCCGCGCACATAGCCCTCCACCTCGACCGTGTCCTTCGCGAAACCGCCGCTGGGCAGGGACTTGGGCGGGGTCGTCTCGGTGAAGACCGCCGGATCGCGGGGCGCGGAACCGTAGACGTTCGTACTGGACTTCACGACCAGTCGTTTGACGTGCGGGGACTTCTGGCAGGCACCGAGCAGTTGCATGGTGCCGATGACGTTGGTCTCCTTGAGCGCGGCCCGGCTGCCGCTGCCGAGCGGCGTGCCCGTGACGTCGAGGTGGACGACCGTGTCGGCCCCCGTCTCGGCGAGCACCCGCGCGATGGTGGGCTGGCGGATGTCGGCCTGGACGAAGTCGGCGCCGCCCAGGTGGTGCTCGGGCGCGACCGCGTCCACCGCGACGACCCGCTCCACCTCGGGATCACGCTGGATCCGCCGGACGAAGCGGCCTCCCAGCTGACGGGCCACTCCGGTCACGAGCACGACCTTTCCCAAGATCAGCGCCTTTCTCTCGCCCTGCCCCCGACGGTCAACTTAGCGGGTCGCCGTCGCTCTGTGGTGCCCACCCGATGCACGAAGTGACGACAGCCCCGGACGTACGAACGAACCCGGCCGGACTCCCCACCGCCCGGGAACCCAGGGGACGTCCGGGAAAACACGGAGACGTCCGGGAAACACCGGGAACGCCCGCGAGACGACAGTGGCCCCCCACCGAAGTGCGGTGGAGGGCCACTGGACACGCTTCCGCGTCGTCGCTTACTTCTTGTTGCGACGCTGAACGCGCGTGCGCTTGAGCAGCTTGCGGTGCTTCTTCTTGGCCATCCGCTTGCGCCGCTTCTTGATAACAGAGCCCACGACTACCCTCGCTCACTTCTCATCACTCGGTGTTTGGGCGCCATGGGCCCACACGACCTACGAGGGGCTAGCCTACCCGCCCGAGCGCTGAGGTCGTAATCGAGGAGGCCGGGGAGTCCCATGAGTGTTCTGAACAGGACTCCCCGACGCGCCGTCAGGCGGTTTCCACCCCCACGTAGCTCTCGCGGAGGTACTCGTGAACCGCTTGCTCGGGGACGCGGAAGGACCGCCCCACCCGAATCGCGGGCAGATGACCGCTGTGCACCAGCCGGTACACGGTCATCTTCGACACTCGCATCACCGAGGCGACTTCCGCCACGGTAAGGAACTGAACCTCGTTCAGAGGCCTCTCGCCAGCTGCAGCCATGACACACCTGAACCTTCCGCACTCGACGGCCACCGGCTTCCCCTTCCGGTGACTCTTCGTCGCTGCGTGCTCACTCCCCAATGTAGGGGCGGGTGATGCGAGTGGGGAAGAGGTGCACCCATCAGCGGCCTACTGCGACAGACACGCCCGTTTGAGTATGTAGCGGGTCAGCGGCAGGTAGTAACCGGACCGCACGCCGTCATCAAGTGGAACGACGACGGCCACGGCACCCTCGGCCTCTCCGACGAACGGCGCCGGGTCGTTCACATCGGCCAGCGCGACGGCCTCGAACCCCAGCTGACCTGCCCC
This sequence comes from Streptomyces viridosporus, assembly GCF_002078235.1. Taxonomy (GTDB): domain Bacteria; phylum Actinomycetota; class Actinomycetes; order Streptomycetales; family Streptomycetaceae; genus Streptomyces; species Streptomyces viridosporus. The sequence continues at coordinate 2,224 of NZ_MSGP01000146.1, read as the reverse complement.
GCAGGCCCAGCCGTGGTCTCCGATCACCAACTCCGGAAGCGGCCCGCCGGCCGCCGCGGCCGCGTCGAGCGCGGTCCGAACCGGGAGGGGGGAGTGCGTGTGCGCGCCGGGCTCACGACCGGGGCGTTGCGGGGCGGCTTGGCGGACGAGTCCGACTCCCCGTACGTAGTCGAGGTTGTACGTGCGTAGGCCGAACCGGGTCGTTATGTCGACAGAGCGACCCTGCGCCGGAGTGAGGACGGCACATCCCGCCGCCGACAGCGCGTCTGCCAGAGCGGCGTAGAAGCCGAGCAGCCGGTGCGGGTGACCGGTGCCGAGCAGCACGGGCGCACCACGACGGGCGGCGACCGCCAACCGTCCCGCGCAGGCGTCCAGGGCGGCCAGGGTCCGCTCGGGGTCGATCACCTCGTGGCCGGAGGTGTGACCGGGATCGGCCGAAACCCCGCACCTGTCCGCCATCAACGCGAGCAGTTCCCGCTCCTCCCACGCCCCTGCGGGATCCAGACCGATCAGCATCCGGGGGTCCCGGGCGGCGAACAGCCGGTAGCTCCGCAGGCTCTCCTCCCGCGTGGTGCCCACGACCCCGGCGAGCCGGGCGGCCAGGAGGTGGGCGCGGAGGTCGGCGGAGGACGGCACGGACACGATGGTGCGGGACACGGGGGCCGGCCGCGCCCGGAACCGGCGAACACCGCACGGTCGGCGTAACGGCCCCCACGGACCCCCGGACCCGTGCCGGGCCTACGCCAGCAGTCCCCGCAACGGGAACACCGCGCGCCGCACCGCCAGGATCGCCTGGTCCAGGCGGTCCGCCGGGTCGTACCCCTCGTCCCACGCGGACCAGGGGACCGGCCACCGCCCGTCGGTCATCCGCCGCGGCGCCGGCTGCCGGGTCCGGGCGTAGACCTCCTGCCGCCAGGCCTCGGGGATCATCGTCGTGGGATCCACGGGCCGTCCGGCCGCGATGCCCACCAGATGGGTCCAGGACCGCGGCACGACCTCCACCACCGCGTACCCGCCGCCGCCCAGCGCCACCCACCGCCCGTCGGTGTGGGTGTGCGCCAGCTCGTGGCAGGCCATCTGCACCGCGCGCTGGGCGTCCAGCGACACCGCCAGGTGCGCCAGCGGATCCTCGAAGTGCGTGTCGGCGCCGTGCTGCGTCACCAGCACCTGCGGCCGGAACTGGGCCAGCAGCTCCGGCACCACGGAGTGGAACGCCCGCAGCCATCCGGCGTCCCCGGTCCCGGCCGGCAGGGCCACGTTGACCGCGCTGCCCTCCGCGGTCTCCGCCCCCGTCTCCTCCGGCCACCCGGTCTGCGGGAACAGCGTCCGCGGATGCTCGTGCAGCGAGATCGTCAGCACCCGCGGGTCCTCCCAGAACGCCGCCTGCACCCCGTCCCCGTGGTGCACGTCGACATCGATGTACGCGACCCGCTCGGCCCCCAGCTCCAGCAGCCGGGCGATGGCCAGCGAGGCGTCGTTGTACACGCAGAAGCCGGAGGCGGCCCCCGGCATCGCGTGGTGCAGCCCGCCCGCGAAGTTCACCGCGTGCAGCGCGTCCCCCCGCCACACGGCCTCCGCCGCCCCCACCGACTGCCCGGCGATCAGCGCCGACACCTCGTGCATCCCGGCGAACGCGGGATCGTCGAGCGTCCCCAGCCCGTACGCCTGGTCCGCGGTCGCCGGGTCCGCCGACGCGGCCTTCACCGCGTCGATGTAGTCCTCCCGGTGGACGAGCCGCAGCGTCGACTCCCCGGCCGCCTTCGCCGCGACCACCTCCACCTCGCGGTCGAGCCCGAGGGCCCCGACCAGACTCCGGGTCAGGGCGAGCCGGACCGGGTCCATCGGATGGTCCCGGCCGAAGTCATAGCCCGTTACTGCCTCGTCCCACATCAGCTGTGCGCGGCCGCTCATGCCCGCCACCGTATCGGTCCGGTTGAGGCGCGAACGACTTGGCGTACACGAGTGTCACCAGGACCAGCACCATCGGAACGAGCATCGCCCCGCGGTAGCTCCAGACGTCGCCGAGCACTCCGACCAGCGGCGAACCGATCAGGAAACCCACGTAATTGAAGACGTTGAGACGCGCTACGGCCGCGTCCGAAGCCCCCGGGCCGTGCAGCTCGAAGGCGCGCCGCCCCGCCGCCGCGAACGTCTGCGGCACCAGCACGCAGAGCCCCAGCCCCAGCAGCGTGAACCCCAGCATCCCCACCCACGCCCCGGGCGC
>NZ_MSGP01000145.1 GCF_002078235.1 Streptomyces viridosporus | reverse complement strand
CGTCACCGAGCGGTGCGGCCGACGGGGGAGGGACCGCGTCACGAGGCCCGAGCACCAGGGGCCTCGTGACGCGGCAGGTCAGCTCCGGTCCCGCCCCAGGCCCGTGACGAACCCGGACCATGCGCTCCGCGCGAACACGAGCCGGGGGCCGCCGCGCCCCTTGGAGTCCCGTACGTGTATGGCGGCGGCGTCGGCGGCGATCTCGACGCACGCCCCGCCTTCACCGCTGCTGTAGCTGCTCTTGAACCAGTCCAGCCGTGCGGGCTGTTCAGTGTTCATCGGTCTCCCAGCATCTTCTCGATCAGGGTCAGTGACTCTCCCGGTGTGAGCGCCTGTGCCCTGATGCTGCCGTAGCGTGCGGCAAGAATACGTACCTCGTCCGGATCCGTGATCAGACGGCTGACGTGCTGTACTTCCAGGTACGCCACCTGTGGTCTGCCCTTCGGGGTGAGCAGGATGAAGGGCCCGCCCAGGCTGGGGTGTTCCTTGCGCTCCATCGGCAGCACCTGGAGTTCCACACTGCGTAGCCTGCCGAACTTCAGCAGCGCTTCAAGTTGTTTCCGATGAACGTCCCACCCACCCAGTGGGCGACGCAACACGGATTCCTCGAGGATGAAGGTCGTGAACGGCGGAGGCCAGCGGTCGAAGATCTGCTGGCGGTCCAACCGTGCGGCCACCCGCTGTTCGACGGTCGTCTCGTCCAACAGGGGTTGGCGGGTACCGAACACCACACGTGCGTGAGCCTCGGTTTGAAGGAGCCCGGGGACGGCGAGCGAGCTGTAGTCGTGCAACTCGACCGCCTCCGCCTCCAACCGCGCGTAATCCCGGAACCACTCCGGATGACGCACCCTCCGCCGGGTCTTCGCCCGCTCCACGTCCTCCGCCGCGGACGCCAGCAGGCCGCCGCAGTCCAGCAACCGGTCCACCGCGACCAGCAATTCCGGCTGAGGCGTCCGCCGGGCCCGCTCCACCGACGAGATCGTCTCCTCGCCGTACCCGATCCGGTCGCCCAGCTCCTTCTGGCTCAGCCCGGCCCGCTCCCGGGCGACCTTGATCTGCCGCCCCAGGGCCCGGAACAGGTCCGCGACCTCGTCCGTACCGTCCGCCTCGCCGCCCGTGGGGACCCCCGTGCCCGACTGTGCTGCCATGCCGTACCACCACCCTGTTCCTCGTGCGGAGGGCGAACCGGCGAAAGCCCGGCCGGGGCACGGCCGGACGCCCGTACACTACACCGTCCGCACCGGGACAGTCACCCTGCGTACCGCCCGGAGTGCTCCCCACGGTAGGACGACTCGGTCACTCTGGGTGATGTGAATCAGGAAACCGTCACCGCACCCGGTGAACCGATCGTCGGCACGGCCCGCTTCCGTACCTTGTTTCCCACCACCGCGCACGGCGCGCACACCGCGCGTCACGCCGCCGAGCGTTGGCTGGCCGAGCGGAAGGGCGGGCCGGAGTCCGCCGACGACGACAGCGCGGCCACGGCCTCCCTCCTCATCGCCGAACTGACCGCGAATGCGGCCCTACATGGCCGGGTAAGGGGCAGAGCCGCACGCCTCGCCCTCACCCTCACCCCCATCACCCTGCGGATCGAGGTTACCGACGCGCGGGGCGAGCGCCGCCCCGTGCCGGCCCCGGCCGTCGATGCCGACGGTGAGTCCGGACGGGGTCTGCTCCTGGTCGCCTCGCTCGCCGACGCCTGGGGCTGCGAGCCGTATCCGCCGGGCGGCAAGACGGTGTGGGCGGAGTGCGCCCGGCGGGCACCGCTCAGGACGAGCCCCGGCTCTCCCAGCGGTCCCGGAACCACGTCAGCGTCTCGGTGAGCAGTTCCCGGTTGCGCTCCTTCTCCAGCAGGGACAGCCGGATGTTGGGGCGCAGCTCCAGCTTGCCCTCCGGGATGTCGACACCGTCCAGGGCGTTGAGGCGGGTCAGGAGTTCGGCGCGCAGCGCACGGTCGGTGAACGGCTCCCGTGCGGCCATGGACTGGAACACCACCTCCGCCGTGCCCCCGCGCCCGGCGCCCGGGTAGAGCGTCATCGGCCAGATGCCGCGCCCGGGGCCGCCCGCCTCGCCGAGCATGAGGTAGGCGCTCGTGGTGACGTGTCCGGCGCCGTGGCCGATCCAGCCGCCCAGTGACTCCCAGTGGGTGAAGAGCGCGCGGACCGCCTCGACCGTCTCGGGGGAGTCGTCGGCGGCGAGCTGGCGGAAGAACCGTTCGGCGCGGGTCTCCTCGCCCGGCGTTCCGACGGTCCCGTCCTGCGCGGTGTCCTCGCCGTCCGCCCGGTCGTCGTCCGTGCCGGCGAGCAGCGCGGCGAGGTCGTCGGCGGTGAGCCGCTGGGCCGGGTCGGCGGCCCCGGTGGCCGTGAAGCGGACACCGTCGGCGGTCAGTCGAGCGCGGACGTCGTCGCTTCCCGCCTCCTGGGGTGTCGCCCACCGGAAGCCGTCGGAGACCTTGCCCTCGGAGGTGAGGACGCGGTACGCGTTGACCACTCCGGGGGTGTTGGCCAGGTGGTTGCCCACGGCCTGGGCGCCGGAGCCGAGGAACGCGGCGAGGTCGCCGTAGGAGGTCCAGGTGCCGTGGGGGAGTGCGGCGAGAACCTGGTGGGCGAGCTGCCAGTCGCGGCTGCGCTCCGCCCGGCCGACTCCGCGCAGCGGGGCCGGCCACAACGCGATCGCACGGTCCGCGAGTTCGTCGGCGCGGGCCAGGATCTCGCGCACGCCCCAGCGCTCGGTGGCGGCGATGCGGCGGTTCATCTCCAGGTGACTGCCCCGCAGCAGGTCCTGCTTGCGCTCGAAGGGGTGGTTGGACAGCTCCGCGTTGACCGCGGTGAGCGTCAGGTTGCCGAGGGTGTGCTGGAACCGGGCGTGCAGTTCCTCCGCGGTCTCGCCCTCGTCGGCCTCCTCGCCCAAAACACGCAGCCACTCGTCGCCGGGCGACTGCGGCATGACGTGCTCGACGGTGAGCTGCGCGGCGGCGAAGTCGACCGGCTCGGGATGTCCGTAGCTCTCCTCCAACCGCTGCAGCACCAGCTTGCGCTGCTGCCACCGGCCGTACTGGTAGAACGGCGCCGTCCTGATCTTCTCGCGCAGTTCGGCGTCGTCGGGCCAGAAGCGGTTCTCGGAGGAGAGGAGCCGGTGCAGCCCCTCGGCGACGGGCACGTCGAGCGGGAGCTGTCCGGGCACTGCCTGGAAGATCCGGTTGAGGTTGTTGGTCGGGACCCGGCAGATCATCCGGCGGACGAGGAAGCTCTCGATGTACGCCAGGGCGCGGGCGGTCTCGGAGGAGTCCAGCTCCCCGCGCTCGCGCCGGTCGAACAACAGCATCAGGGCGGGGTAGGTGACGGCCGCCTGCCACGCGTCCAGGCGGCGGAGCGCCTCCCGGACCGCGGGGTCGGGCTCCTCCTCGGGGTGCAGCAGCCGGCGGAAGTGGGCGCTGCGACGGTGCAGTTCCCTGATGTACGCCTCGATCTCCGCGTCGCCGGCTTTCGTGTTCTCGAAACGCCTCTGCTGGGCGGCATAGAGGTCCTGGCGGCGGACCCGGTCATCTCCGTCGAGTACGAGTTGCAGCCACATGAGCTGTTCCAGCTCGTCGTTGCTCAGGCTCTTCTGCAGGGGGAGCCAATAGGTCTCGTAGACGTGCTCGCCGCGCGCTTGGAGCTTCATGAAGAGGTAGTTGCGCAGCAGGTCGGCCTGGCTCAGCTTGAGGCCGGTGTTGTTGAGCGACTCGAAGATGCGGTGGACGTTGTCACCGCGCTCGGCGGTCACCGCCACCAGCGCGAGCCGGGAGGTGATCGCCTGCTCGATGCGGAACACGTCCTGCGGGGCCGCCGGATCGCCCGCCTCGACCAGCTTCTTGCGGAAGAAGGCGTAGGCGGTGGCGACGCCGCTGCCGGTGGCCTGATCGGTGAGGGGGCCACGGATGTGGGCGGCGAACTGCGTCCGGTCCGCCTGCGTCGGCAGCAGACGGAGGTGGTCGTTGCCGCTCTTCCACTTGTTGATCAGGTACTGCTCGTCGATGCGCTGGGCCTCGACCGGCGCGGTGTCCGCGACATGATCGCGGATGGCGGCCAGGGCCAGGGACAGCGTGGTCAGCCGCTGCTGGCCGTCGACGACGAGCCAGCGGGGGAACGTCGCGTCGTTCTGCGGTGACGGCGCGAGCACCACCGAACCGAGGAAGTGCGTGCTTCCCTTCTCCTCAGCCGACTCGAGCAGCCCGGCCTGTTCCAGGATGTCGCTCCAGAGCTGTTTGAGGTGCTTCTCGGTCCAGGAGTACGTCCGCTGGTAGAGCGGCACTTGGAACTGCTGGGCCCGGCCCTGCATGAGATCGGCGAACAACGTCTCCTTGGCCTGCATATGGCGGCCCCCCTTGATCCTCGGTCGTCCGCCGCCGATTACACCAGGCCCGGCCGGTCTCCGTACTCGAAAAGCCCCAGGACTGCGAAACTGTGACGTATGCGGTCACACCGCAGTCCGTGAACCGGGTTGACGCATGCGTCCTGCGTCGACCTCGACAAAAGGCTGCGGTGCAGTCAATCCGCGAGGCCGTAGATCCTGCTGGCTCCGGAGCGGTGTTGCCGGGGGGTGGCTGCGATGGGGCGCCCTTCGAAGAGCACTCGGAACCACTCGTCCTCCAGGAGGACCGTGACGATCTCACCGCAGTACTGCACGCCCACATGGATCGTCTGTCGGTCCACCATAATCTGTCCGCTGTGGTGGACCTTCCGGGTTACGTGAAGCTCGTCAGTGAGATCCACTGGCGGATCCACAGGAACGGCATGCGGTTCGACAGCCGGACGCGGTGGGGTGACGACTGGGGAAGGCGGAACAACGACCGGCGGGCTGAGGTACCTCCAGGTGTGCGCGCGCAGTTTCGACATGGCCTTGGATTCGACCTGGCGTACGCGTTCTCTCGTAACTCCCAGGACTTGCCCGACGGCGTCCAGGGTTGACTCGGGCCCTCCGTCGAGCCCGTACCGCAGGGTCATCAACCGACGCTCACGATCACTGAGGCAGTCGAGGAGATCGTGTACCTCTTCCGGGGACAAATCCTTGTAACGGGTGTCGGCTTCGGACCAGTGCGGCCCGCGAATGGTCCGATCGGCCTCTTCGTGCAGAGCGTCCTCGCCGATTGCCTCGATCAAATCTTCGAGTGGGACGGTGCGGCGTACCTGCGACAGAAGTTCGGACGCCTTTTCCGGAGACAATCCCGCACCAGCGGCTACGGCCGGAAGAGCGTCGACAGGCGTGCTGTGGCCCAGTTCTCGTGCGATCCTGCGGAGTGCGGTCACAGCTTCGTGGGCGTGTGCCGGGAGCCGTACTGTACGACTCTTGTCCGCCAGAGCCCGTTGGATCGCCTGGCGAATCCAGTTCGTGGCGTAGGTCGAGAACTTGTACCCCTTGCGGTGGTCGAACAGCTCGATCGCGTGCAGCATGCCGAGGTTGCCCTCCTGGATCAGGTCCATGAGGTCCACGCCGCGCCCGGTGTATCGGACGGCGATGCTCACCACCAGCCGGAGGTTCGCGTGGGCGAACTGTGTGAAGGCCTGCTCCCCGAGCCGGACGAGCTGTTCGAGCTCGCACCGGAGCTTGGGGGCGAGCTTCCTGCCGGCTTCGTCCAGCTTTTCCCGCGCGAGTAGTCCCGCCTCGATGGCCTGGGCCAGCTCCGCCTCCTGCTGCCGGGAGAGCAGTGGATACCTGCCGATCACCTTGCGGTAGTACTTCAGCGGGTTGAAGAAGGCCTGGCCCGTACCGAAGCTCTCGAAGGATGCGTCGGCGGCATTGGCGACAGGGCGCGTCGGAGGCTTCGGTGCTGGTGCCGGTGCCGGTGCCGGTGCCGGTGCCGGTGCCGGTGCGGGTGGGGCCGACGGGGCCGGAGCCGGCCGCAGCGTCTGCATCGTCAGTGCGGCCAGGTCGAGTCGGCTGTCCGGTCCCAGCTCGATGGTGAAGCGCGGGCCGGGCGCTCTCTGCGCCGGTACGGCGGGGAGTGCGAGGGGTGCAGGTGCCTCCTTCGAAGGCGGAGTGGGCGTGGGGCGAGCCGGCCCGGACGATGCTGAAGGACTGCCGGTCGGTATGCCGAACGAGGCCGCCAGGGCGGGAGGCAGCGTCACGCCTTCCCGTGCGACCCGGTTCAGGGCCTCGGCGATCACGGTCTTGTCCGTTCCCATCAGCAGCTGCCGCAGGCCAATCGAGGTGAGGACGCGTTCCGGGCCTGCCGCCGCCAGAAGTGCCGCGTGCAGCGCGGCCGCTGCTCCAGCCTCGACGTCCGTCGTCATCGACGCCCCCCTTGTGCCCAACAGCAGTGCAACGAGCTCTCTCGTATGGAACCACCGGCCACTGACAACTGCGTCACGAATGAAGGCAGGCACTCGTTGTCAGGCAGGGCCCTTCATGTGCTCCGGCAGAACCGGTGCTCGCTGTTCCGTTTGCGTGGAACCTGTGTTCCCAACGCAAAGGAATGGTAGAACGGTAAACATCAGCCGGTCCGGACCGCAAGGAGGTACGGCTCGGTCGGGGAGGGAAACATGCTGGTGGATCCCGCGCAGCTGCTGGACGACTGCGAGCGGGCATGGCGCGAGGCGGGGGAGCCGTCGGCCGTGGAAGGGGTGGAGTCCGTCCTCCGGCGGACTGCGTTCGTCCTGGAGGCGCTGGTGGCCTACGCGCTGCTCGCCGAGCGGTCCGGCCTGCCGAAGGACACCGTGTTCACTCGCTGGCCCGCCTGCACGGTGCACGCAGTGGCGCTCGGTGCGGAGAGGGAAGGGCCCGGTCTCGCCCACCTGTTGTCCGAGGCGCGGGCGCGTGTCGTCGAGGCCCGTCCCGAGCTCGGCCGCCGTCGCGCCGCCCTGAGAGCAGCGACGGCCGGTGAGGTCTGGGTCACGGCCGCCCAGGAGGCGGCCCGCTCGCTGGGCTGGGTCTGGCGTCCACCGGCCCTCGCGGACCCGCCGGACGCCCCTCCGCCCGCCCCCGTCGCCCGAGGCGTCACGGCTCCGCCCGAACTCCGTCTCGGGCCCGGCGCGGGCAGTGTCCTGCTGGTTCTGCCCGGTGACCAGGGGAGACCCGGCTGGCAGCTGGCGGCCGACGGCGAGTCGGTCACCGCGTCGCCGCCGCACTGGGTCCTTCCCGGTCCCGTGCGCCGCGTCGAGGCCACCGACCCGACGGGCACCACCCATGTGTCGGCCGTCGTCGACCCGGACACCGTCCTGCTGGCCTTCGCCGCCGACGGCCACCGCGTCCCCCTCGACGAGCCGCTGCCCGCCACCGAGGTTCACCTGCTGCACGTGGGCGCCCTGGAGACGGAGGGCGCGCAGGCCGCGGCCGTCGAACTGCCCACCCCGTACGGCTGGAGCGGTTGGACCCTGAGCAAGGTGTCCCTGGCCGGCGTGACCCGGCTCCGTACCTCGGGGGCGGCATCGGGCAACTGGCTGGAGGTGGCCGTCGGGCGGTCGTTCGGCTGGGAAGGCGGCGCGACGCTGCCCTGGCTCACCGGTGAGGACGGAGCACCGGTGTGGCACCGGCCGCCCGCACTCCGGCTCCGGCGCAAGCCGGGTGAGCCGGAGGCACGGCACTGGCAGGTGGAGGTGCGCCGCCCCGGCCGTGAGGAACCGCTGGCCTGCCTCACCGGCGCGCCCGGCGCCCTCCTCGACCCCTGGCGGGACGTCCCCGGCCCGCTGCTCGGCCCGTACGAGCTCCTCGTCCACCGCCTTGACCGGAGGCGGGGGCGGCGCCTCACGGCCTTCCTGGCCGAGGGCGTCGAGGCGACCCCCTCCGCCGAGTGGCGCCTGCTCGCCCCGCACGGCGGACTGGCGCCGGCGCGCCTGACCCTCCGTACCAGCCGGCCGGTGACCGCCTCCAGCAATGCGGTCGCCTTCGCCTCGTACGAGATCGCCAAGGAACTCGTCCTGCGCGACGGTACGAGCGAGTTCCCCGTCCAGGCGCTCGTCCCGCACTCCGAGGTCCGCCTGGAACTCGACGGCCGGCCCCTCGCCTGGTCCGTCCGGCCGCTCGACATCGACGCGGCCGACCTGGTGCGCGACAGCGCCCTGACCGTGCGGCTGCCGGAGCAGGCGGTGGCCGTGACCCCCGAACTGGCCCTCGTCGTCGAGGACGCGACCCTGCTCACCCTGACACCGGAACGCCGCACCCGGACCCGCAAGGGCGACCTGCGCTACTCCCTGACCGCTTTGACGGACACCGTCCGCGACTGCGCCAAGGCCGAACTGCGCCTGTTGGTCGCGGGGCAGAGCGTCCACGTCGGCACCGTCCGCACCCAGCCCATCGCGGAGGACGTCGTACCGGACGGCGCCGGACTGCTGCTGCGCGGGCTGCGCCACCCCGGTGAGCTGACCGCCCGGATCCACAGGGTCCTCGCCCCGTGGCAGCAGCCGCTGAGCGTGCCGGTCGACGACAGCGGCCGTATCCCGCTGCCCGCCGCCTGGCGCTCGGCCGGCCCGCTCGTCGTGAGCCTGCACGCCGGGGCCCCCACGGCCGACACCGCGCCCTCCTGGCCCCGCCTGCGCGACCGCGACACCCTGGTGCTGCGCCGTTCCCCCTGGACGTCCGCGGTCGTCGAGGCCACCGCCGCGACCCGGACCACGGAGTACCTGGGCGGACGCGGGACGTTGCCGCGGGGCACCGACGCCCTTCCTTACCAGTGGGTCGTGGCCGCCCGCGGCCGCGACCTGCAGGCGTGCGGAGCGAAGGAGAGCGCACCGGCGGAGTGCCGCCAGGCCCTGGGGGACGCCGGGGCCGACGCCCTTCTGGGAGCGGCCGGCAGTTCCCTGCGCTCCGGAGAACTGGCCGCCGTGCTGGTGGGCAGCGGCCTGGCCGCCCTGCGCATCCGTGAGGTGGAGGACCCGGCCGCCGTACGCCCCGTCTGGCGGCGGGCGCCCCTGTGCGCACTGCTGCTCACGGCGCCGCTGCTGCCGTACCTGTCCGGCGACCCTGCCTATGAAATCGACGAGTTGTACCCGGAGGAGAAGGAACTCCTGGACGAGGTGGGGCAGTTCTTGGGAGGTGCCGGTACGGCGATCCTGGCCGGACACGAGGACCCCAGCCGCACGGTCGGCCGGTTCGACGGCCACGTCCGCATCCTCGACGGACTTCCCGAGATCCAGCAGCAGGCCATGTGGCGCACGGCGGGTGTCGTACCGCGCGGGCTCCTGGACACCGACACCCGGGCCGCGGCTGCCTGGCAGGCCTTCCGGGACCGACGCAACCTCCAGTACTACACCGTGCGTGAGGAGTGCGAGGAGTGGCTGGAGGCCGTCGAGAACTTCCTCGACGAGGGGCACGGCCTCCTGGCGCAGGCGTTCCGCGACCGGGGACCTGGTCCGCTGCGTGGTCCCGGCGAGGCGTGGATGCGGGTGCCCCAGTTGTCACTGGGCTGCGCGCTGATCGCGCGGCTCGCCGCCGCGGGGGACCAACGGGCCGTCAGACTGGAGCGTGGGCTGCGGCCGTTGTGGACGTCCGTGGCCGCCCACGCACCCGACCTCACCGCCGTCGACCTCGCCCTCGCGGAGTGCCTGGTCACCACCGAGACGGTGCGGGCGACCGGCTGAGTCCGGCCGGAGGCAGGCGTCCCGCCCGAACGGGCCCACGGACCCGCGTCTCACCGGTCCTCAGCCGCCGCCCAGCACCGTCACACCTGTCCGCCCCGCCCGCCGCAGACCCGGAGCCAGCCCGTGCACAGCCTCGACCCGCTCGCTACATCCACACTGATCAGCGACACCTACCGCCGCTATCTGCGCTCCCTGCTGCCCCTGCGCGAACCCCGCCTGGCCGAGGCCCTCGCCCACGCGATCGACACCAGCCCGCTGCTCACCAAGGGGCCTCTGCTGGAGGCCACCCCCGCCTACGCGCCGGGCGCCACCCTGAACGAGCTCATCGGCGAGGGCGTACTGGACCCGGCGTTCCGACAGTTGACGGGCCCCGCCCTGCCCGCCGACCGCCCCCTGTACCGGCACCAGGAGCAGGCGCTGCGCAAGGCCGTGGCCGGACGCAACCTGGTCGTCGCCACGGGCACGGGCTCCGGCAAGACCGAGAGCTTCCTGCTGCCCGTTCTCAACGCGCTCGCCGCCGAACACGCCCGCGGCACCCTCGGCCCCGGGGTCCGCGCCCTGCTGCTGTACCCCATGAACGCGCTCGCCAACGATCAGATGAAGCGCCTGCGCCGACTGCTCGCCGGAACACCGCACATCACCTTCGGCCGCTACACCGGCGACACCAAGGACGACCCGCGCCAGGCCACCGATACCTTCGAGCAGCTCAACCCCGGCGAGCCGCGCCTGCCCAACGAACTGCTCAGCCGCCGCGAGATGCGCGCCACGCCGCCCCACATCCTGCTCACCAACTACGCCATGCTGGAGTACCTGCTGCTCCGTCCCCAGGACATGGACCTCTTCGAAGGCGAGCACGCGGGCGGCTGGAAGTTCGTCGTCGTCGACGAGGCCCACGTCTACGACGGAGCACGCGGCGCCGAACTGGCCATGCTGTTGCGCCGGCTGAAGGACCGGGTGGGGCAGGGACGCGACATCCAGGCGATCGCCACCAGCGCCACCGTCGGTGCCGAGGAGAACCCCGCCGCCGTCACCGCCTTCGCCCAGGCACTCTTCGACGTCCCCTTCCACTGGGACGCCGACGATCCGGACGCACAGGACCTCGTCACCGCGACTCGGGTGGCCGCACCCGACGGCCCCCACTGGGGACCGCTGCCGACCACCGAATACCTGCGTCTGGCCGCCACGGCCGACCCCGGCCCCGAGATCGTGTCGGCCGCACGCATGCACGGACTGCCCGCGACCACCACCCCGGCCGCTGCCCTCGCCGACGAAGCCGGCACCGCCGCCCTGCGCCGGGCCCTCGCCGAAGGGCCCCGGCCCGTAGGCGAGATCGCCCACGCCGTCTTCCCCGGCGACCCGGTGGGGCCGGCCGCCGTCACCGCGCTCATCCAGCTCGCCAGCCAGGTGACCGACACCGACGGCGCCCCAGTTCTCTCCGCCCGCTATCACCTCTTCGCCCGCGCCACCGAAGGCGCGTTCACCTGCCTCGACCCGGCCGGCCCCCACCTCGACCTGGCCCGCCACGAGGTCTGCCCGCACTGCACACGGCCCTCCTTCGAACTGGGCGCCTGCCGCCGCTGCGGCGCCGTCCACCTGCACGGCACCCTCGACGGCCCCGGGGGGCGGTCCCGTCTCGTGCACCGCAAGTCCCCCGACAAGCCGCACACCTGGCTGCTCCTGGACGGGGACGGCACGGGCGCGGGTGTCGACGAGGACGACGAAACCCTCGGCGAGAGCGCCAAGGGCGGACTCAGCGAGCGCAGACTGTGCACCCGCTGCGCCAGCGTGCACTCCGCCGGGACAGTGGCCTGTGCGGTGGACGGCTGCGAGGGAAGCGAGCTGCGTCGCGTTCATCAGCTGGACACCCGTGAGGGAACCCCGGCCTCCTGCCTGGCCTGCGGCGCCCGTGGCCACGGCATGATCCGGCTCTTCGAGACGGGTAACGAGGCCGCCGCCGCCGTTCTGGGCACCGCCCTCTACCAGGCGCTGCCACCGGAGACCGACGGCCCCGCCGCCGCACTGCCCGGACGCGGCCGCAAGCTCCTGTTCTTCAGCGACAGCCGCCAGGCCGCCGCGTACTTCGCCCCCTACCTCGAGGGCTCCTACACCCGTATCCAGCACCGACGCCTGATGACCCAGGCCGTCCTGAAGGGCTGCCCCGACCCTGACGAGCCGCTGCACATCGACGACCTCGTCGCCCACACCGTCCGCGCCGCCGACCGCGCCGGAGTCTTCCGCCGCAACGACTCCCGCCAGGCCAAGCAGCGCGAGGTCGCCCTGTGGGTGATGCAGGAAGTGCTCAGCATCGACGACCGACAGTCGCTCGAAGGCCTCGGCCTGCTCCGGGTCGACCTCGACCGCGAACCCTTCTGGCAGCCGCCCGCCGCTCTCACCTCCCTCGGCCTGAGCGACGATGAGGCCTGGTGGCTGATGCAGGAGCTGCTGCGCACCGTACGCAACCAGGGTGCGCTCACCATGCCCGAGGACGTCGACGCGGGCGACGAGGCGTTCTCCCCGCGTCGCGGACCCGTCTGGGTCCGCTCCAAGGGATCCGACGCCAAACGCAAGGTGATCAGCTGGTTGCCCAGCGCCGCGGGTGTCTCCAACCGGCGCGTCGACTACCTGGAGCGGGTGCTCGACGCCCTCGGGCACCAGGGCGACCGGCGTGGGGCCGCCCTGGAGATCCTGGGCCGGCTGTGGACCGACCTCACCACCGGACACCTCGCCGACTGGCTGCCGGGGGAGAACCAGGTCGGCATCGGCGCGGTCCGTCGGCTCGACCACGCCTGGCTGCGCCTGCGGCCCGTCACCGAGGACAGCGAGCCGCTTCACGCCTGTGACCGCTGCCGTCGGGTCGTCGCCGTGTCCGTACGCGGGGTGTGCCCCACCCTGCGCTGCACCGGCCGCCTCGAGGAGTACAAGCCGACCACCGAGACGGACGGCCACCTCCGGCGTCTCTACCGCACCTTCGACCCCGTTCCGCTGCGCGCCCAGGAACACACGGCCCAATGGACCGGTGAGAAGGCCGCAGAGATCCAGGGCGAGTTCGTCCGCGGCCAGGTCAACGCCCTTTCCTGCTCAACCACTTTCGAGCTCGGCGTCGACGTGGGCGAACTGCAGGCCGTCGTCCTGCGCAACATGCCGCCCTCCACCGCCAACTACGTGCAGCGGGCCGGACGTGCCGGCCGGCGCGCGGACTCCGCCGCGCTCGTGCTCACCTATGCCCAGCGACGTCCCCACGACCTCGCACGGTTCGCGGAACCCCAGCGGATGATCGCCGGAGAGGTCCGGGCCCCGATCGTCCCCGTCGACAACGTCCGCATCGACCGCCGCCACGCCCACTCCATCGCGCTCGCCGCGTTCTTCCGCGCGATGAAGGAGGAGCGGGGCCGTATCTGGCGCAAGGCGGGTGAGTTCTTCCTGCCCGACGACACCACCGGCGAGACCGCGGCCCACATCGTGCGCGACTGGCTCACGCCCGTTCCGGAGAGTGTGGCGGCCTCGATCCGTCGGGTGCTCCCCGCAAGCGTCCAGGACGAGATCGACGTGGAGTCGGGCTCCTGGATCGGCGAACTGGACCGGTTGCTGCGGGCCGCGGGACAGATCCTCGAACAGGACGTCACGGCCTACAGAGAGCGCCGCGACCAGGCGGTGGCCGCCCGCAAGTACCGGCTGGCGGACATGTACGAGAAGGTCATCCGCAACCTGACGCACCGTGACCTCCTCGGTGTCCTGGCCAACCGCAACGTCTTGCCGAAGTACGGCTTCCCCGTGGACACCGTCGAACTGCGCATCCCGCAGGACAGCGGCGCCGTGTCGGGCCAGCTCGAACTCACCCGCGATCTCAGTGCCGCCGTCTACGAGTACGCGCCGGGAGCCGAGATCGTGGCGGGCGGCCGTCTGTGGGAATCCGCAGGCGTCTACCGCCTGCCCGACCGTGAACTGGTCAGCCGGTACTACACCGTGTGCGGCACCTGCGGCCGTTACGGTGAAGCCACCGAGCCCGTCGATCCCACCTGCACCGCCTGCGGCACGCTGTCCACCTCCGCGCCGCGCCGCTACGTCGAGCCGGTCTACGGTTTCGTCGCCGCGCGCGGACCCCAGCGCAGCCCGGGACAGACACCGCCGCGCCGCTCCTGGTACGGCGACGTCCACATGTCCACCGACACCGCGGACGTCCACGAGGGGATCACCGTTTTCGCCTCCGGACACGCCACAGCCTGGTCGGCGGGCGCCCGGGGCGAGATGGTCGTCGTCTCGGAGGGACCGGGCGGTGCCGGGTACGAGATCTGTGACTGGTGCGGCTGGGGCCGTCCGCACGCCCGCGCGGCATCCCAGCGTGCGGGACACCCCCATCTCCTGAAGGACGCGCAGTGCACCGGCCCGCTGCGGGTTGTGTCCCTCGCCCACCGGTACCAGACGGACTTCCTCCAGATCCACCTCGATCCGCTCACCGCACTCAGCGCGACGCAGGAAACCCTGCGTTCCGGTCTTTACGCACTACTGGAAGGTGCGGCCACCCACTTGGAGATCAGCCGGGACGACATCGACGGCACGGTTCACACCGGAACCGACGGAATGCCGTTGCTGCTGCTCTTCGACACCACACCGGGCGGCGCGGGCAACGCGATCCGTGTCGGCGAACATCTCGAAGCGGTCGTCGAGGCGGCATGCGCCCGGGTGGCCAGCTGTGAGTGCGGACCGGAGAGCAGCTGCTACGCATGCCTGCGTACCTTCCGCAACGAGCGTTTCCACGAGTTGCTGAGCCGCTGCGAGGCCATGGCGCTCCTCGACACCTTGGCGGGCAGGAGCACGAGCTGATCGGAATGCAGAGATTGCGCCCCTGTGCGATTCGAAACCGAGCGGGGGCTCGGGAGACCACCCCGGTGCCCGGTGAAGATGGCCGGTCCGTCCGCTGCCGGGCGGGAAGCGCCGGCCGTGTTCCCCTCACAGGGACGTCAGCACCTGCGGTGAGAGGTTCTTGATCATGGTGTTGGTCCAGCGCATCTGGCGCAGGGTCTCCGGGTGGCACTCGGAGGCCAGGGCGAGCAGACCGGTGTCGCGGGTGGCCTGGGCGGCCTGCGCGAGCATCTCCCAGTACAGGGAGTTTCCCGCCGCGTCGAGGTGCAGCTTGCGCAGGTCGCGCAGGAGGAGGAGGCCCGGTTCGGGCCGGTGGACGACCGCCTCGGCCGTCTTCTCCCGGAGCGTCGACAGCACCCCCGCGGAGTCGTCCCCGGAGGGGTCGCCGAGGTGCACGCCGTGGTCGCGGCCGGTGTCGGCCAGGCGCTGGACGTGGGTGTGGGACCACCGGGCGAGGTCGGTGGCGACGTGGTGGACCTCGTGTTCCGTGCGGTGGCGTTCCGCCACCGCCGTCAGCTCCTTGGCCAGGTGCTTCTCGCCGTGGTGGAGCGCGCGCAGGACGAGGGTGACGCCGTTCATTCCGGCTGCTCCTTCCGGCGGTCCGGGGGAGCGCCGACGGACTCGGTGACGAGGGCGGAGGGGCCGCCGACCGTGTCCGGGACGGTGCCGGCGCGGGACGGGGCGGACGCGGTGGTCGTCGGTGCGGGGGCGGGACGGCCGTCACCGCGTTCGACGCGCCGCAGGGCCGCCGCGGCGGTCTTGTACAGCGGCTGCTTGGAGGCCGGGTCCCAGTCGGTGACGGTGGTCTCGTTCGCGGCGCGTCCCGGTGTGCCGCCGTCCGGGGCGTGACCGCCCCCGGTGTCCCAGTAGCCGTAGTGGAAGGGGACGAACAGCAGCCCCGGACGGATGTCCGTCACCCGGAGCCGTCCCCGCAGGGCGCCGCGCGGCGTGGCCACTTCCACCAGGTCGCCCTCGTCGAGTCCGAGCGCGGACGCGTCGGAGGGGGAGGCCTCCACCCACACGTCGGGGGCGGCTTCGTTCAGCTGGGGGGCACGGCCCGTCTTCGTCCGCGTGTGGAAGTGGTAGAGCGTCCGGCCGGTGGTCAGCTGGAACGGGTACTCCTCGTGGGGCGTCTCGTGGGGCGGCAGGTAGGCGGCGGCCTTGAGCATGGCCTTGCCGTCGGGGTTGAGCGAGCGGTACTCGACGACGTCGTCCGCCGCGCCGGTCACCAGGTCCTTGCCGTAGGTCTCGCAGACGTCGGGGTGGGCCCAGCCGATCCCGTCGGTGTAGAGGCGGTCCGTCCCCTCCGGGGCACGCTCGTTGCACGGCCACTGGATGCCGCTGCCCCCGCGCAGCTTGCCGTGGCTGAGGCCGGTGTAGTCGCACGGGCGGCCGGCGCTGCACCGTTTCCACGCCTCGAACGCGGACTCCGGGTCGTGCCAGCTGATCAGGGGCCCGCCGTCCTTGTCGCGGAAGTCCATGCGGGCGGCGTAGTCGAGGAAGATGTCCAGGTCCGGCCTGGCCTCGCCGGGCGGATCGACCGCCTTGTCGGACAGGTGCACGGTGCGGTCGGCGTTGGTGAACGTGCCGGTCTTCTCGCCCCACGTCGCCGCGGGCAGCACCACGTCCGCCAGTTGGGCGGTCTCGGTGAGGAACAGGTCCTGCGCGACCACGAACAGGCGGTCCTGGGCCAGGACCGAGCGGATCCGGGACAGCTCGGGCAGCGAGACCGCCGGATTGGTGCCGCTGATCCACAGCATGCGGATCGAGCCCTGCTCGGCGTAGCGGAACATCTGCATCGCGTGGGTGGGCGGGGCGTAGTGGGGGATCGTCTCCGGGTCGACGTTCCACACCCGCGCCAGGTCGGCCACGTGGTCGTCGTTCTGCCAGTTGCGGAAACCCGGCAGGTCGCCGTTGGCGCCGCACTCACGGGTGTTCTGGGCGGTGGGCTGCCCGTTCATCTGGAGGACCCCGGCGCCGGGCCGTCCGAGCATGCCGCGGATCAGGTGCAGGTTGTTGATCTGCACGGCGGCGGCGGTGGCCTGGTGGGACTGGTAGACGCCCTGCAGCACCGTGGACAGCAGCCGGTCGGCCGCGCCGAGGAGTTCGGCGGCCTCGCCGATGCGGGCGGCCGGGACGTCGCAGATGTCGGCCGCCCACCGCGGGGTGCAGTCCTTCACCCGGGACGCCAGCTCCTCGAAGCCGACGGTGTGGGCCGCGACGTAGTCGTGGTCGACGCGGTCGGTGCGGATGATCTCGTGCAGTAGGGCGTTGAACAGCGCCACGTTCGTCCCGAGGCGGGGAGCCAGGTGCACGGTCGCCCTGCGGGCCGGCCGGGTGGGACGCGGGTCGACGCACAGCAGGCGGGGCGGGTCGCCGCCCTCCAGCCGGTCCAGGAGGCGCATCCACTGCACGGGCTGGGTCTCGGCGAGGTTGTGCCCGAACAGGGCGATCACGTCGGCGTGGTCGATGTCGTCGTAGGTGCCCGGCTGTCCGTCGCACCCGAAGGACTCCTTCAGCGCCTCGGCGGCGGTGGACGTGCACAGGCGGGTGTTGCCGTCGAGGTGGTTGGTGCCGATCCCGGCCCGGGCCAGAACCGCCAGGGTGTAGTACTCCTCCAGGAACAGCTGCCCGGAGGTGTAGAAGCCGATCGACCCCGGACCGCGTTCGCGCAGCAGCTCCCGGGAACGGGTCACGATCCGGTCCATCGCGGTCGCCCAGTCGCACTCCACCAGTTGCCCGTCCCGGCGTACCAGCGGCCTCGTGAGCCGGTCCGGCGAGGCGTTCGCCTGCCATCCGAAGAGGTCCTTCGGTCCCAGCCGGCCGCGGTTGACGCGGTCCTGCGTCCGGCCGCGCACCCCGGCCATGCGTCCGTCCACGACCGCGATGTCCATCGCGTCCCCGTCGGAGTGCAGGATCGACGCGGCCTGGACCCACCGCTGCACCGTGTCCGGGTCGACTCCCTCCCGCAGGCAGGTGTCCTGCCGCTCGGGCCACGACTCGTGTCGGCCGTACGGGGTGCGGCTGCCCCACGGCAGGGCGATCCGGTCCACCGGAGCGACCACGGCTACCTCCCAGGGAACGGCGGCGAAGCCCGACGTACGTGCGTCCTCGGTACCCCTGCCCCCCGATCCCTAACGCCGCCGTCCGCGTCCCGGGCGCCGCATGCGTCGCATGTGTCGCCGCGGCGGGGCCCCTCGTCCGCGCTTCCGCGTCGTGGAGTCGCGGATCGGAGGAACCGCGGCCGGAAGGACCGCGGCCGGTGGTGCCCGTCCTCGCGGCGGGAGCCGCTGCGGCGGTCATGGTGCCGGGCATCGCGCGGGCGGCACCGCCCGGCGGCGGGGACGTCACGGCCGTGGTGCCCGAGGGGAGTTCGGCTCGGGCGCCGAGCGTGCGGGCCGGCCTCGTTGTGGCACGCATCGATTTCTTCCTCCACGGCAGCACCTTTTTCCGGTCGATCCGTGGGCTCCGCCGACGGCGTGCCCCGCGGGTCGGCCGCCCACCGCGTCAACGCCGCCGAGCCCCGCATCTGCGGATTCCTACGGCGTTCGGTGTTCAAAAGTTGTTGAAATCCCTTACTGAAAATTACGGAAAGGTGGCGCAAACCTCAACCGACCGCCGATGGGCCGCTCTAGCCTGAAGTCCGTCGGTTCATGAGTTGAAGGGGAGCAGTCCCATGCGCCAGGTAATGCGTCCATTCATCATGACGGCGGCAGCACTGCTGCCGGTACTGACGGGCAGCGCGGCAGCACACGCGACGCCGTCCGAGACCGAGCGGGCGCAGACCGACGCCCCCGCCTGCGTGGAGGTCGGCGCCGACTGGCGCTACACGTTCGTCACCAACACCTGCTCCAGCACGTACACGCTGACCGTCGCCTACAGCGACGGTCGTGAGGTCCCGTGCCGCGTCGTCCACCCCGGCGACCGCGTCACCTTCCCCGGCCACGGCACCCGGGGCGACCGAGTGCTCGGCGCCGTCCTGTGCTCCGGCGGCACCGGCCACTGACGGGCCCGTGCTCCGGCGGCACCGGCCGCACACGCGGGGCCGGCCCCGGACCGGACGGTCCGGGGCCGGACGTGTTCGCCGCCGCTCAGCCGAACGCGGCGGCGAACATGCCGGGTTCGTAGGAGCCTCCCCGCTGGTGCACGATCACGGCGAGCCGGTTGGCCGCGTTGATCAGGGCGACCAGGGCGACCAGCGCGGCGGTCTGGTCGTCGTCGTAGTGCTTGCGCACCTGGGCCCAGGTCTCGTCGGACACGCCGGGGTGGGCGTCGGCGAGCCGGGTGCCCTCCTCGGCGAGCGCCAGCGCGGCCCGCTCGGCCTCGGTGAACACGGTGGACTCGCGCCAGGCGGCGACCAGGTGGAGCCGGACCGCGGTCTCACCGGCCGCCGCGGCCTCCTTGGTGTGCATGTCGATGCAGTGGCCGCAGCCGTTGATCTGGCTGGCGCGCAGCGACACCAGTTCCTGGGTGGACCTCGGCAGCGTCGACTGGTGGACCACCAGGCCGGCGCCGGCGAACCGCTTGGCGAACCTGGCGGCGACCTCGTTGTCGAACAGGTTGAATCGGGCGTCCATGGCGTTCTCCTCATTCGCGGTGCGGCGATGAACGAACACGAGACGCCGACGGTCCGCTCCCTGTGACGGCGAGGCCGGTGTGACGTGCGCCACCGCTCATGGATGTCACAGAGCCGCGGGGACCGGCGTCCTGTGCGTGGGGCCCCGTCACGAGCGAACAGGCAGGAGCAGCCGGTGAAGAGCGAGTACAGCGAGCGCACACAGGACACGGCCGGGCGGCTCCCCGACCGCGGACGCCCGGACCCCGGTGGTGGACACACGGAACCAGGCGGCGGACGCACGGAACCGGGCGACGGACGCACGGACTTCGCCACCGAGGCGTTCGTCGCCCATCGCAACCTGCTGTTCACCGTCGCCTACGAGATGCTCGGCTCGGCCGCCGACGCGGAGGACGTCCTGCAGGAGACCTGGCTGCGGTGGGCGGGCGTGGATCTCGGCACGGTGCGCGACCGGCGCGCGTACCTGGTCCGGATCACCACCCGCCAGGCACTGAGCCGGCTGCGCGTACTCGGCCGCCGCAAGGAGTCCTACGTCGGCTCCTGGCTGCCCGAGCCGCTGCTCACCACGCCCGACGTGGCCGAGGACGTCGAGCTGGCCGACAGCGTCTCGATGGCGATGCTGCTGGTGCTGGAGACGCTCACGCCGGTCGAGCGGGCGGTGTTCGTGCTGCGCGAGGTGTTCGACCTCGAGTACGGCGAGATCGCCGAAGCCGTCGACAGGAACCAGGCCGCGGTGCGTCAGATCGCGCACCGGGCGCGGGCACACGTCGCGGCACGCCGGCCGCGCGGGACCGTCTCCCCGGACCAGACCCGGGACGCGTTCGACGCGTTCCGGCGGGCGGTCGAAACGGGCGATCTGCAGGGCCTGCTCGACATCCTCGCGCCGGACGTCGTCCTCCTGGGCGACGGCGGCGGAGTCAGGAAGGCCGTGCCGCGGCCCGTCGTGGGGGTCGGCAAGGTGGCCCGCCTGCTGGCCACCGGGCTGGGCAGGGTCGCGGGCGAGACGTCGCTGCGGACGGCGGAGGTCAACGGCCACCCGGCGCTGGTCCTCCGGCTCGACGGCGTGATCGACACCGTCGTGGCCGTGCGCATCGACGACGGCCTCGTCGCCGGGCTCTACGCCGTGCGCAACCCCGAGAAGCTGTCGTACATGCGGCGGGAGACCGCCCTGCGCCGCTGAGCCCGCCCCCCGGAAACGGCGGCGTCGGACCGTCGACCTCGCGCTCCCCGCCCCCGGCGTCCCGACCGCGTCAGTGACTGCCCCGTCGGCACGGTGCGCTCACGCGTCGCCCGCGCCCGCACCTCGCTGATCGAGTGGCTCGACGACGCCGAGCGCTGCGCCCCGGCCGCCGCCGGGGCCTGACCGGCCGCACCCCACGCTGCCGCCCGGTTCCTCGTCCGGGCGGCAGCGGTCTGGTGCGGTGGGGCGTTCCGGTCCAGAGCCGCCCGCCCTTCCCGGCCGGGCCCACGCTCGCGACCGGGGCCCCCACCCGGTGCCCTCGGCACCGCCCTTCGGCCGGCCGACGTCCAGCCCCACGGACAACGGCGCCCGCCTCCTACTTGCCTTCCGGCAGCGGCTCCGCCTCGCACACCGCGCCGCTCTTCGGGAGCTTCCCGTCGAGCAGATACGCGTCGACGGCGTTCCGCACGCACGTGTTCCCGCTGTTGTAGGCACCGTGGCCCTCACCCTTGTAGGTGAGTTCGAAGCCCACGCCCTTGCCGAGCCGCTCCGCCATGCGGGCGGCGCCCGCGTAGGGGGTGGCGGGGTCGCCGGTGTTGCCGACCAGCAGGATCGGCGGCGCGCCCGGCGCGCTCACCTCGGGGTGCTCGGCCTCTCCCGGCACCGGCCAGCCGTCGCAGGCGAGCAAGCCCCACGCCAGGAGGGGCCCGAACAGGGGTGACGTCTTGACGAACTCGGCCATTCTTTCCTCCACGTCCGCCACGGTGTAGCGGTCGCTGGAGTCGCCGCAGGTGATGGCCCTGAAGGCGTCGTTCTTGTTGCTCTCGTCGTCAAAGCGGTGCTGACTCAGCGCCTTCGCCAGGTCCAGCATGATGTCGCCGTTGTCGTTGGCGGCCGCCTCCAGGCCCACGAGGAGGGCAGGCCAGTAGTCCTGTTTGTAGAGCGCGCCGACGATGGCGGCGAGGAACGCGTCGCCGTCGAGCTCACCTCCGCCCGAAGTGGTGAGCGGAGCGTCGTCCAGGTCGGCCTCGAGCTCCACGGCGGTCTCCACGATCTCCGCGACGTCGTCACCGAGCGCGCAGCCCCTCTCGACGCACCACGCGGCGAAGTGCTCGAAGGCGAGCTGGAACCCGCCGGCCTGCCCGAGGGCTTTCTCCATCGCGTCCAGGGTGGGGTCGACGACGGCGTCCAGGACGGCCCGGCCGACGTTCTCGGGGAACAGATGGGCGTACACGCCACCGAGCGAGGTGCCGTAGGAGACCCCGAAGTAGTGGAGCTTCTCGTCGCCCAGGACGTGCCGCATCAGGTCCATGTCCCGGGCGACCTCGGTGGTGCCGACGTGCGGGAGGACGTCGCCGGAGTTCTTCTCGCACGCCGCGACCGTCTCCCGGTTGAACGCGACCAACGCGTCGATCTCGTCGTCGCCGTCGTCGGGGGTGGCGTCCACCCGGCTCTCGTCGCCGGCATCGGCGTCCAGGCAGCGCACGCCCCGGCTGTTGCCGACGCCGCGCGGGTCGAAGCTGACCAGGTCGTACCGGGAACGGAGCTTCTCGTAGTCGGAGGCCAGAGCGGGCAGGATGGTGACCCCGGAGCCCCCGGGGCCGCCGAAGTTGAAGAGCAGCGAACCGATCCGGTCCTCGGCGTCGCCGCTGGAGCGGGCCCGGATCAGCTCGATGCCCATCGACTCCCCGGAGGGCTTCTCCCAGTCCAGCGGCGCCTGCAGGGTGGCGCACTGCCACCGGGTGCCGTCCGGCAGGAGGGCGGGGGCTTTGCCACCGCCCTGGAGGGGCGAGGGGGCGGGGCAGTCCTTCCAGTCCAGGGACTGCTTCCAGAAGCGGCCTTCGTCCGGTCCGGTGGTCGCTGTGCCGCCGCCACCGCCCTGACTGCCGTCCCGCGCCACCGGCGTACAGGCCGTCAGGGAGCAGGAGAGCAGAGCGGCGGCGGACAGCAGGGCAGCAGCGGATGTCGCTCGTATGGAGGGCATGGCCTCAGCTTTCGGCAGCCCGGCCGGAGGCGCACGGTGTGTCGTCCGTTCGGGGCAGGCAGGCGGTCTCGCCCATCAGCCGTCGTCACTCGGCGAGAACGTGGGCGGCTCTTCGGACGTACGGGGCCGGGTCGAGCCGGAGTCGGTGCGGTTGCCCGGAGGTGAGCCGGCCGCCGTCGAAGAGGAAGCCGATCCCGTCCAGGGGCCGGCCGGTGCCTCGGCCTGTGGCGTGGTGCCGTCCGGGTGGGAGCCGCGCAGGACCACGAAGGCCAGGCCCTCGACGTCGTGACGGTCGGTGGCGGGCCAGCCGGCCCGCAGGTGGGCGAGTTCGTCCTCGTCGAGCGCGATGCCGCGCCGCTCGGCCGGGGTCTCTGCGGCGAGGGGCGTGACGACCACGAGGGCACCGCCGGCGCGCAGCCGACGGCTGAGTGAGGACATGGCGCGCTCGCGGTTCTTCAGGAACGGGTACACGAACCGGAGGGTGATCACGTCGTAGCCGTCGGCGTGCAGCGGTACCGGGTCGTCGCCTTCGATGTCCAGGCACAGCCACCGGGCGGCCTGTCCGTACCGGGCGGTAGCCTCGGCGAGGGCGTTGTCGGACCAGTCGACGGCATCGACGCGGTAGCCGAGCGAGGACAGGTGGGCGGCGAGTTCACCGACCCCGCACCCGACGTCGAGGGCCCTGCCGCCGACCGGGGCGGGGACGTGCGCGGCGAGCAGCGACCGCTCGGAGTCGCTGAGCCGGCGGTAACGGCGGCCGTTGGCGTAGCCGGTGTTCCATGCGTCCTGCGTCGTGAACACGAGGGGGTACGTCCTTCCCGGAAACGGTGAACTCGAGGAAACGGCACAGAGGGACGGTGCGGGTTCGAGGACGGCCGGCCCGTCCGTCGTGCTGTCCGGAGCACCTTTCCGGCCGTGATGCGCGGGCAAGGGATCCGGTGCGGCCGTCGGCATGGCGCACGGTGCTGCCCGAGGAAGCGGTGACGGGTTCGAACACAGGGTGAACGAGCGTAGGGCGGTGCCGAAGTGTGCACGGGTGCTCCTCGGGGCGTGGTGCGGACAGGTGATCGGGTAACGGGGGGATTCCTGCCGCCGTCACGGGTCTGCGGGGGCGACATCCGGAACGTGATGTCGATTGACCGGCCCGGCCCTGATGGAGCGGAGGGGCGCACACCGTGATGCTGTGTTCGATCACTCCTGTGGGTGTGGGTACGGCTTCCGGGGGATTGCGGAGAAGCCTCCGCGTGACGCGGAGGCTTGGCCGGGGGAGCCGCTGCCCCGCCGGTGCCTCACCCGCGCACGGGGTCCCGTGAGAACGATCGCGCGGGCACCCGATCGCAGGGCCGGGGGAGCAGGGGATGCGCGGACGGTGTGTCAGGATCGAGGATCCTTGTCGACGAGCGCGGTCGAGGAAACCGTGTCAGACACTCATGCGGCACGACCCGGCCTGTCGATCGGTCACGAGAACGTCGACGGCACCCGGGTCGTGGTCCTGCGCGGCGAGATCGATCACCACGACCGCGACGGTCTGCAAGAGGCGCTGCTTCCACCGGAGGGAAGCCCGCGGACCGTGGCCGACTTCGGCGGAGTGACGTTCATGGACTCCAGCGGTGTCGACGTGCTCATCGCCACCCACCAGGCCGGAGGCCGGCTGCGCCTGGCGGGCGTGCGGGAGCCCGTCCGGCGCGTCATGGCGCTCGTCGGCATCGACGCGTTCATTCCCTGCCACCCCACCGTCGAGGATGCCCTGACCGGCTGATCGGGGCGACGCCCCGGGACCCCGTCCAGGACGTCGGAGGCACCGGGGGCGATCGCGGCCGTTTCCGTGGTCCTCCGCCCTCCGGCCCTGTTCAGGGGCCTCTTTTCCGGAGGCGGCCGGGTCCTCGCGCCGGGTGCCGTCACCCCGGAGGGAGGGCCACCGTCGTCGTGACCCGGGTGAGGGCGGGGTCCGACGGTGTCGAACCGAACCCGAAGCGCACGGGCGGTTCGACCGGTGCCACCGCTCCGAGGTCGGTGCTCCCGAAGGCAGCCGACACCGCACGGATCGGCAGCAGGTCCCGGGCGCCGTACCACTCGCGGCGGCCCCCACCGGCGCTGCCGCGGGTCCGCACGCCCGGCAGCAGCAGGCGGGCGGGCCGGTCGATCAGCGTGCTCCACACCGGACGGCGGGCGAGCACGCCGGGAACGGCGCGCAGCACGAGGCCCAGAAACCGTCGCCGGCCGGTGGTGAAGCGCAGGTCGAGTGGCCCCGCGGTGACGGTCCAGGTGCCGTCCGTGACACGCACGTCGACCGGGACGACACGCACCGAGTCGAAGAGGTAGGTGCCGCTGATGAAGTCGGCCGTCTCCTGCGTGGGGGCCAGCAGCAGCCTCTCCCCGTCGGCCCGTTCCAGCATCACGTCGCTGAACGCCCCGAACGGTGAGCGCTGCCAGTGTCCGAGCACGATCCGCGTGCCCGAGGAGGTGCCCAGGCCGGCGATCCAGCCGTCGAAGCGCAGCCGCGGGCGCCGCGCGGCCCCGCCGAGCATCCGGTTCATCCGCTCGTCCTCGCTCGGAAGGCTCCCCGGGCCCTGCCCGGAACGGGCCCGGTGCCAGGACGCGTCCCGGACCGCGGCCGGCTCGTCCCGGCCCGTCGGCGGGTCGGTGCCGCCACGTCCGGCCGACCCCGGCAGGGCCGCACTGCACCGGCCGTACAAGGCCGTAACGGGTAAGCCAGTCATCGCCTACAGGGGGACGCTACGCCCCACCTGCCGCGACGGCACCCCGCCCCGAAGCGGGCACGGCGCCCCGGTGGGCTCGCGTCCCGGTGGGCTCGCGCCCGGTGAGCTACGCGGCATCGCTTCCGGATCGACGGGTGGCGCGGCGGCGCAGGTACAGCGGCAGCGCGTACCAGCACAGACCGAACCACAGCATGACCCCGGCGGCGAGTGCTTCGGCGAGGACGCCGGGAACCACGACACGGAGGATCAGCAGGAGCGTGCAGCCGATGGTCAGCGCGAGGAGGACCATGCCGCACATCATCAAGCGGCCGGCGGCCTCCACCAGCTCGTCCTTCATGCGCTGGCCGGACAGGAAGCGGTGGATGGAGACGGGCGCTATGAGCGATCCGGTGGCCGCCGCGCCGAGCACCACGGTGATGACGTAGACGACGCGGTCGAACGTCTCCAATTCCCTGAACAGCGGGGTGAACGCCACACTGAGCAGGAACCCGAAGAGGATCTGCACGCCCGTCTGGGTGACCCGGGTCTCCTGCAGGATCTCGTTCCAGCGGCGGTTGACCCGCTCACGTGCGGTTTCCGGCGCCTCGGCAGCGGGCTGCGGACCGCGGCCGCCGTGGTGCGCGCAGCAGGCGGTGTCCTCCCCGGCCGACCCGCCCGGCTGCTCCGTCATCGTCATGGCACCCTCCGTATCCCCAGGCAGACCGCTTGCCCCGTCCGGGCCCCTTCCATGCGGATCATGGATGCGGGAGGGCCGGTGCCCGCGGGACCGCGGCGAGAGGCCGGAGGCCGGGAGGCGGCCGCCGGCCGACGGCCGCCACCCGGGCGCCGGACCCGGGCCCGGCTCCGTTTGCCGTCCGGACGGATGGGGACCCGGCGGGTCATGAATGCCATGAGTGCGACGCCTCGTCGTCGGATGCGGCAGAGCCGGGCCCTGTGGCTGCTGGACCGGCTGGAACGGGAACCGCGGGCCGACCGGCTGATCGGCGTGCTCCGCGAGGGAGTGCGCTCGCTCCCGCTGGGGCGCGGCAGGGACGCGCTGCACGGCAGGTGGCTGGGTCACCCCGTGCATCCGCTGATGGTGCAGGTCCCGATCGGGAGCTGGATGTCCGCGGCGGTGCTGGACCTGCGGCCGGGCCGTTCCCGCGAGGCCGGGCTGCTGGTCGGTCTCGGGCTGGCCGCCGCCGTGCCCGCGGCCCTGGCGGGTGCCGTCGACTGGGCCGAGCTGCACCGTCAGCAGCAACGCGTCGGCCTGGTGCACGCCCTGGCCAACACCGCTGCCGTCGGCATGTACGCGGCCTCGCTCGCCTGCCGTCTCAAGGGACGGGAGGCGGCGGGCCGGACGTTCGGCTTCCTGGGGCTGACGGCGGTGGGACTCGGCGGAGCGCTGGGCGGCCACATGGCCTACCGGCAGGCTTCCGGCGCCAACCACGCCGAAGAGGTGCCGCACGTGATGACGCCGGGCTGGCACCGGGTCGGGGGCGTGGACGAGTTCCCGGCCGGCCGCCCGGTGCGGCGCAGCGTGGACGACGTGCCGGTCCTGGTGGTGCGTGAAATCGGCGGCGCCGTCCACGCGTTGGCCGAGCGGTGCAGCCACCTCGCGGGGCCGCTGTCCGAGGGCACCGTCGCCGACGGATGCGTCCAGTGCCCCTGGCACGGCAGTGTCTTCCGGCTCGCGGACGGCTGGAACGTCCGGGGCCCGGCCACCGCGCCGCAGCCCGCCTTCGACACCCGGATCGTCGACGGCCACGTCGAGATACGCCTGAGGCAGCAGGACCGGGAAGCGGACCGGCAGGCAGTCGGGACGGGTGCGGGCCCGGCCCGCGGGAACACCGGCTGACAGTCGGCCCTGACGACCTGTGACCCGGCCCCGCGGGCCGGAAGTTCGCCGTGGATGCTCTGCACAAGACGGCTTGCGCCTTCGCCCCCGGCGTCGCCGCCGACGCCTTCGCCGCCCCGGAGGGGACCCGGCCGCGCCGTCCGCCCCTTCACCCGTATCACCCGCACGACGGCCTCGGCCGGTGCCGGTGGAGGGGCGGACGGTCACGGGTCAGCGGGTGTCGGTCAGCCCGCCGGTGACGGCGATGACCTCGCCCACGGTGTAGCTGGAGTCCGCGTCGGAGGCCAGGTACACATAGGTCGGTGCGATTTCCTCCGGTTGGGCCACGCGCCCGAGCGGGCCCTCGCTGCCGAGCTGGGCCAGGCCCTCTTGGGGCATGTTCTGGTCGGCGATGTTGAGCACCGTCCAGGTGGGGCCGGGGGCGACCACGTTCGCGCGGATGCCGTCCTTGGCCAGGTGCGGGGCGATCGACTTGGTGAAGTTGACCAGGGCGGCCTTGGCGGCCGCGTAGTCGATCATGGTGTTGCTGCCCTTGAGCGCCTCCTCCGAGGCGGTCGCGATGATCGCGTCGCCCGCCTTCAGATGCGGGCGGGCGGCCTGCACCAGGTGGAAGTAGGCGTACACGTTCACCTGGAAGGACCGGTCCCAGTCCTCGAAGGAGAGCTGCGACAGGTCCGTCTGGCTGTTCAGGTGAGCCGCGTTGTTCACCAGGATGTTCAGACCGCCCAACTCCCGCACGGTCCGCTCCACCGCCTCGCGGCAGAACGACGCCTCGGCCAGATCACCGGGGAGCAGCAGGCACCGCTGCCCCTCCGCCTCCACCGCGCGACGGGTCTCCTCCGCGTCCTCCTGCTCCTCGGGCAGGTACGCGAGGGCCACGTCGGCGCCCTCGCGCGCGTACAGCACCGCCACCGCACGGCCGATGCCCGAGTCCCCGCCGGTGATCAGCGCGATCCTGCCGCGGAGCTTGTCCGCCGCACGGTAGTGCTCCGCCAGGTAGCGCGGCCTCGGCTCCACGTCCTTCTCGTGCCCCGGGTGCTGCTGGCGCTGCTTGGGATAGGGCGGCTTGGGCTCCGCGACCACCTGCGGCTCGCCGCCACGGATGCTGCCGTCGTCCTGCATGGGGGAGAACCTCCTGACGTCTGCGGCGGCGGGGTCCGGTTCCCCCGCCGCCCGCGGTCAGGTGCCCCTGGGAGCGCCGGGGAAACGGAAGGGCGGCGGACCGGTCGGATCGACGCCGCGTCAGACGAAAGCCGCGAGCCGGGACGAGCCGGGCCCGGCGACGCGCAACCGGACGGAACGGAGCGCGCATCCGGACCTGTCGCGGCCGACCGGGCCGACTCCCGCGAAGGGCGGGGCGGCGTACCGCGGCCTCCGGTCATCGGCGGCCGCGGACACGAAGGAACAGGGAGTGCTCAACCTGTCGGGGAGAGCGCGGCCACACCCTTGTCCACCGCGTCACCGGCCTTCCGGGAAGACACAGTCAGCCGGACCGGAGCGTCCGCAGCTCGAGGGTCTGCCAGGACGCGAACACCGCGACCGGGGCGATCTGCAGCCAGGTCCACACGACGCCGGCGGTGGTGAGGTCGAGCCGATCGAAGGCCAGGGCGGCCAGGCTCAGCAGGATCCACGACACGCCACAGCCGATCACGGCGCGTACGGCCCCGGCGGAGATGCGGGCGAGTCGTGCCACGACCGCGATGCCCGCGCCCAGCGCCAGCATCACCGCGCCGACCGCCGCCACGAGCGCCGTACTCGGGCCCAGGAGCCGGCCGAGCGGACCGGCCGCCGCCAGGTAGCAGACGCCGACGACGGCCATGCCGGCCGCGTCCAGGGCGAGTGCCCGGCGCAGTCCGTCTTCGGCGCCGCGCCGGCCGGCGGGGTGGCCGTCGGAGGGAAAGCGGACGGAGGCAGGAGGACGGGACACGTCGACCCCCCGTCAGCTCGCCGAGGCCGCGCCGGTGGTGGCCGGCGGGATGTTGTGGTTGAGACGGAAGAGGTTCTGCGGATCGTGGACGGTCTTCAGCCGCGTCAGTCGCTCCAGGTCGGCCGGTGCGTACGCGGCGCGGACCCGGTCCTCGCCCGCGTTCGCGCCGAAGCCGAGGAAGGTGAGGCGGGCGCCGGACGAGACCGGTGCGAGTGCCTCGAAGATCTTCTCGTACAGCGGACGGGTGTCCTCGGCGGTGATCCCGAACAGCAGGGTGACGACGGACAGCAGGTACGGGGCGTCCCGGTGCGCCACCGAGTTCGGGTGCTCGGACGGCTCGGCTGCGGCGCCGCCGAGGTGCCGCAGCTCCACCACGCACGGCACCGGCGCTCGCGGGCCCGCGTGCTCCAGCAGCGTCCGCAGCACGTCGTCGTCCACCTCGCGCAGCAGGGCGGTCTCCCGTTGGAACGGGACCGGGACCGGCGGCTCGTCGTGGATGGAGGCGCTCTCCGCGTACGGCATGTCCCGCAGTGCCTCCACAAGGACCGGCCCGGCCTCCCGCAGCGGCGCCACCAGCCGCTCGCCCTCCTCCGCGCTGCCCGTGTAGGCGATCCGCACGTGGTAGACGTGCCGGCCCCGCATCGGTTCGGGCACCTCCGGGTCGTCCGGCACGGGGATCAGGGCGACCGAGGAGTTCATCTGCCGGGGCATGTCCTCGGCCCACCGCACGTAGGCGTTCAGAACGCCGGGCGCGGCCCGGGCGTCGTAGAAGAAACCGCCGCCGTACACCCGGGACACCGGGACCAGGTCCATTTCCAGCCGGGTCACGATGCCGAAGTTGTCGCGGCCGCCCACCACCGCCCAGTACAGGTCCGGTTCGCCGTCCGCGGTGACCCGGCGCAGTTCCCCGTCCGCGGTGACCAGTTCCAGGCCGCGCACCCGGTCCGAGGCGTAGCCGTACGTGCGCACCAGCAGGCCCACACCACCGCCCAGGACGTAGGAGACGACGCCGACGTGCGGTGCGGAACCGTTCAGCGGCGCCAGCCCGTGCGGTGCCGTGGCGGGGATCACCTGCTCGAAGCGGACACCCGCCCCGACGCTCACCGTGCGCCGGTCCGGATCCACCTCGACACCAGTCATGCGGCCCGTGGTGACGAGCACCCCGCCCCGCGCGGCGGCGGCGTGACCGTGCCCGGTGCACTGCACGGCGACGGCCAGCCCGCGCTCCGCGGCGAAGCGGACCGCCTCCTGTACGTCCTCGGCCCGCGCGGCTCCGACGATCACCTCGGGCTCGTGCCGGACGGCGAGGTTCGCCCCGGTGCGTTCCTCGTCGTACCCCTCGTCCTCCGGCAGCAGGACGGGTCCCTCCACCCGGGAGGCGAGCGTCTGGATGTCGGTGTGCTTCACGAGTTCTTCCCTTCGGTTCCGTTGGTGTGCGCCATCGTGAGGCCGAAACCTGACAGCCGCCGACAGGTATGGGAAAGACTCGAGGGGTGAAGTTCGACCGGCTCCTCTCGATCCTCCTGCTGCTCCAGCAGCGGGAGCGCGTCCCCGCGACCGAACTGGCCCGGCGCCTGGAGGTCTCGGTGCGCACGGTCTACCGGGACGTCGAGGCCCTGTCGGCGGCCGGGATCCCCGTCTACGCCGAGCGCGGGCGGTACGGCGGCGTCCGGCTGCTGCCCGGGTTCCGTACGGACATGACGGGCCTGACCCGGGACGAGGCGCGGGCCCTGTTCGTCCTCGTGAGGCAGAGCGCGCACTCCGCGCTGGGGCTGGACCGGGCGCTGGGATCGGCGCTGCGCAAGATGATGGCCGCCCTGCCCGCGCCGCACCGATCGGCCGCCGAGCTGACGAGCAGGCGACTGCTGATCGACCCCGACGGCTGGCTCGGCGAGCAGTGCGACCGGACCGGGCTGGACGCACTGCACGACGCCGTCCTCACCGACCGCCGGCTGCGGATCGCCTACCGGCACAGCGGCCGCGCCACGGTCGACGTCCACTCCGTCGATCCGTACGGCCTCGTCTCCAAGGCCGGCACGTGGTACCTCGTCGCCGACCGGGCGGGGCGCCCCCGGCTCTTCCGTGCCGACCGGCTCAGCGGCGTCGCCGTCACCACGGAGCCGGTGCGCCGCCGTGACGGTGCGGAACTCGTCGAGGTCTGGGAGGAACTGCGCCGGGAGGTCGAGTACCGCGGGGGAGGGGTCGTCGTCCGGGCCCGGGTACGCCGGCCTCGCCTGGACATGCTCCGCCGGATCACCCGCCCGCACTTCCTCAGGACGACCGGGGAGGGCCCGCTGGACGCGGAGGAACCGATGCCCGGTGAGAAGCCGGTGGCGGGCGAGGACCCGCCGACCGGTGGGGAGCCGGCGGCCCGGGGCGGGCCGGCGGGAGAACCGGTACGCACGGTGAACGGAGGGAACGGGAAAGGCAATGACGGCCGCGACGGCCGCGACGGCAAGGCGGCCGATGACACATGGCTGACGGTCGAGCTGGAGTACCCGGTGCCGGCCGCGGCCTGCCAACTGCTGCAGTTCGGCACGGACGTCGAGGTGCTCGGACCGCCCGAGGCCGTCCGGGAGATCTCCCGTGCCGCCGCCGCTCTCGCCGCGCTCTACTCCCGCACCGGCTGAAGACTCCCCGCCGGCGCGTCGACGTGCTCCCGCAGACCCGTCCGCGAGGCGACGCCGAGCTTGCCGTACACCCAGGGGAGATGGTTCTCGACGGTACGGACCGAAAGCGTGAGACGCCGTGCGAGGTCGGCGTTCGTCATTCCCGACACGGCCAGGGCCGCGACCTCGTGTTCCCGCGGAGTCGGCCGCGCACGGCCCGCAACCGTCACGCACGCCGCCGGGAAGACCGCCCACCGCGCCGCCGGGCGAGTCCCCGGCGACGGCCCCCGGCGGCTTCTGACCGGGCGTCGCGACACCTCCGGGTTTCCACCGGGGCGCCGGTACGACACGTCCGGCGCGGCACGTCCGGTGCGCTCCCGGCCGGCGCGGAGCGAAGCCGCCGGGCGGGCCGGGGCCTCCGCGGACCCGGGGCCGGCCCGCGCGGTGGGCGGTGTCGCCCGCTTCGCCGGGGCACCGGGGCACCGGGGCGGCGGGGCCGACATGCGCCGCCCCCTCCCCCGTGGACACGATGTATCTGTCGGCCGGCCCGGTACGACGGGTCCCACCGGAGAGTCCCCCGGGACAGCGAGGAGACCGCCATGGCGAGCATCAGCCCGATCGACCTGCAGAAGGCGCTCAAGGGCGCCGAGTATCCTGCCGGCCGCGACGACCTGGTCGCGCCGGCCAAGGACAACGGTGCGGACGACACCCTCGTCGAGAAGCTCGCCGACGCTACCGCGGACGAGTTCGACGGCCCGAACGACGTCCAGAAGGCCGTGTTCGGGAACGCATGACCCGGACGGCTCCCGAGAGCGCCGGTGGCGAGCTACTCGCCCTCCAGGAGGAGGACATGGGGACCGGCGGGCCGGCGCAGTCAGGCAGGGAAGCCGTCCGCGTCCCCGAAGGGATCGACGGCTCTCCGGTCGTGGGCGCAGACCCGGGACAGCCGGATGGAGCGGACGATCACGCGGGCCTCCTCCGCGGCCTCGCGGACGCGGCCGGTGCCGCAGCCCGGCGGAGAACCGGCTCAGGACCGAGTCGACCGATGCCGTCCCCGACGACCAGGACGCCGCCGAGAGCCTCCCCTGGGCACGGGCGGGGCGGGCGAACGGTGCGGAAGCGTCCCAGGGGAGGCAGGAGCGGGCCCCGGCGATTCCGAGGAGAAGCTAGTCGCACCGCGCACGGTGAGACGCGCGTGCCAGGCTCGCCGCGTGTCTCCCACCGTGCTTCGGGCACCCGGTCCGACAACGGGGACAAAGAAGGAGGAAACGTGCAGCTGTCATTCCTGCAACCGCTCTTCGACCGCCCGGGCCCGTGGGCCACCGTGTACTTCGACCCCGCCCGGAACGACGAGTCGGGTGCCAAGCGGCGTGAGCTGTCCGTACGCGAAGCGTGCCGGACACTCGAGGAGGAGGGCGCCGACGCGGCGACCACGGAAGCGGTGCGTGACGCCCTCATGCGGATCGGACCCGCGGAGGACCCGGCGGGCCGAGTGGTCTTCGCGGCCGAGGGCGAGGTGGTGCTCAGCCACCGGCTCTCCCGCCCGCCGCGGCGGCAGATCGCCTGCTGGGCCCCGCTGCCCCGCCTGACGCCGCTGCTGGAACTGGCGGGCCAGGACCCGGTCTGCCTCGTGGCGTACATCGACCGGACGGGTGCCGACTTCGAGCTGCGCGGGGCGGCCGGCCCGCAGTCCGCGGGGCAGGTCGAAGGGGAGCGGCACCCCGTGCACCGCACGGCTTCGTCCGACTGGTCCGAGCGGCATTTCCAGCTCAAGGTCGAGAACACCTGGGAGCACAACGCCGGTGAGATCGCCCAAGCGCTGAGCGCGGCCTATGAGGAATCCGGTGCCGACCTGGTCGTCCTGGTCGGGGATCCCCGCGAGCGGCCGGCCGTGCACGAAAAGCTCCCCGAGGAGATCCGCCGGGTCACGACGGAGACCGAGCACGGCGGTCGCGCCGCGGGGTCCTCCTCCCCCGCGCTGGAGGAGGCCGTCGAGCAGGCCCGGCAGCGGTACACGCGTCACCGTGTCGAGGAGGCGCTCGACCGTTTCCGCGCCGGCCGCGTGGGCACCGACCGGCCCACGGAGGCGGTGGAGGGCGTCCCGGCGTTGGTGGAGGCGGCCCGGGAACACCGCATCGACACGCTGCTCGTCCGGCCCGACGGACCGGAGCTGGGCCGTGAGACGTGGGTGGGTGTCCGGCCCGACCGGATCGCGGTGCGTCGGACCGACGCCCGGACACTCGGGGAGAGCGATCCGGTGGCGGTACGCGCGGACGACGCGTTGCTGCGCGCAGCCGCCGTCACCGCCGCCGACGTACTGGCCGTCCCTCCTGCGGACGAGGACGGCGCGGATGCCACGGACATCCCGACAGGCGGTCTGGGCG
Source organism: Streptomyces viridosporus (assembly GCF_002078235.1). GTDB lineage: Bacteria > Actinomycetota > Actinomycetes > Streptomycetales > Streptomycetaceae > Streptomyces > Streptomyces viridosporus. Next base: position 11,959 of record NZ_MSGP01000145.1, on the reverse strand, counting down.
CCCTTCTGCGCTGGACGTACGAGACGACTCCGGCGTAAAGCGGCACAGCGAGGAAGTGAGGTGTGGGGACATGACGGAGCGAGGCAGCAATCCGGTCAGTCCGCGTACGGACGACGAGATGAAGCACGAGTTGGAAGGACACCTGCGTTCCGGTCGGCCGACCCATGTGGAGGAGGCGAGCGACCCGGAGCCGCCGGCGGACGATGACATCCGGGTGGACCCGGGCGGACCGGTACCCCCGCCCGGCGAGGAACGCGACCGGGCGCGCGCCGAGGCGGAGGCGCACTCCCTGCGCCTCGACCTGGCACGTCACCTGGAACGCACGGCCTTCCCCGCCGACCGGCGAACGGTGCTGGACGTCCTGGAGGCGCACCACGCACCGGACCCGGTGGTGGAGGCTGCGCGAGGCCTCCCGGAGGACGGCACGTACGCCAACGTGACCGAGATCGTCGAGGCACTCGGCCACCGGCCGACACGGTGACGACGAGGAGTGGAGAGGAAGACGGGGGCGTTCAGCGGGCGCCGTGCCCCGGGTGAGCAGCCCGGCGGGCTGCGGCGCGGCCCGGGCACCACCGGTTCCGGCCCGCCCGCGGCCCGGGTGGGATGTCCGCCCCGGCTGCGAACACAGGCAGGTGAACACCCTGTGAGCACGCGGTTTCCATGCTCATGGCACATGACCGACCGGACGGCTCCCGTGCGGCCCGGGAACGCGCGGGGGAGCTGAGATGCCGAGACCGTGGTACGGCCCGGCCGTCGCGGTGCTGGCGGTACTCGTCACCGTGAGTGCGTGCGGTACGCCGTCCGAGCGGCGCGACCGCGTCACCGAGGACGTCACGAGCTTCGAGCGGGCGCTGGACGCCGGGCAGCGTGCGCGTCTGTGCGCCGCCCTCGCCCCTTCCACCAGGGAGGAACTGGAGCAGGCGGCGAAGAGCCGGTGCGAGCAGGCGATCGGCGAGCAGGACCTCCCGCGGGCCGGCGCCGTGCGGAGCGTGGACGTGTACGGCGACCAGGCCCGCGTGGTGCTGGAGCACGACACCGTCTTCATGGCGCGGTTTCCCGACGGCTGGAAGGTGACCGCCGCCGGATGCCGACCACGTCCCCAGCAGCCCTACCAGTGCGAGATCGAAGGCGGGTGACAAGGCCATGAGGACTTTGTTCACGGCGATCCTTCTGCTGATCACCGCCGGCTTGGCGTACTTCGCGGCGTTGGGGCTGATGCACCGATGAGGGCCGCCCCGGAGCCCCGCGGGGGCACCGCTCCGGCCCGGCACCGTGTCCGACGGTTCCTGCGCCACAACAGCCTGGGCCTGTTCTTCATGACGACGTTCCTGCTCGCCCTGTCCGGACAGGCGGTGGCGGGGCACGCGGAGTTCAACAACCAGCTCGTCGCCGACGGCATGGCGCCCATCGGCTTCGGCGCCTACCTGACCACATCGGACTTCGGCGTCGACGTCACGGAGAACTGGCAGTCGGAGTACCTGCAGTTCTTCCTCTACATCTTCGCCACCGTCTACCTGCTGCAACGCGGCTCACCGGAGTCCAAAGGACTCGGCAGGGCCGGCACCGAGTCGGACGAGGACCAGATGGTCGGCGAACACGCCGCCGACGACTCCCCGCGCTGGGCCGCGGCCAGGGATTGGCGCACAGCGGTCTACTCCCGCTCGCTCGGCCTGGTCATGGGGACCATCTTCCTGCTGTCCTGGCTGGCCCAGTCCGTCACGGGCGTGGCCGCCTACGACGAACAGCAACTGCGCCAACTCCAGGCGCCCGTCTCCTGGGCCGAGTACCTCTTCTCCGCGGACTTCTGGAGGCGCACCCTGCAGAACTGGCAGTCCGAGCTGCTGGCCGTCGCCTCCATGGCCGTTCTGGCCATCTACCTGAGGCAACGAGGATCGCCGGAGTCCAAGCCCGTCGGGGCCTCCCACTCCGCCACCGGCGTCGAGGGCTGAAGCAGCGGGGGCGAAGCGGGAAGACCGAGCGGCCCGGGGAAGTCCCCGGGACGCTCGGCAACCGATGCGCGGCGTCCATGCCCCTTGCGGGCCGCGTCCAGCACCGTCTCCTCGGCGCCGACGCACTCGGCCCCGCCGGTCATGACGTCCCGTGCCCTGGTAACGGAGTGGCGTCCCCCTCTCCGCTCGTTCTGAGGAAACGGGCGGCAGCGACCGGCGCGGGGCGCCGGGAATCCTTTCCGGTCGGCTGGGCTTGGCGATGCGCACGCGGGTTACTCGGCCGGCATGACCGACACACGGCCTCTTGCCCTGATCACCGGTGCTTCCGGCGGCATCGGACATGAGCTGGCCCGGCAGTTCGCGGAGCACGGCTACGACCTCGTGGTGAACGCCGAGGACGAACGGCTGGAGTCCGCCGCGCGCAGCCTGCGGGAGACGGGTGCGCAGGTGCGTCCCGTGCGTGCCGATCTCCGGACCCGTGAGGGTGTGGAACGGCTGCTCGCCGCGGTCGACGGGCTGACGGTCGACGTCGCCGCCCTCAACGCGGGAGTCGGCGGGGGCGGTGCCTTCGTGGACACCGATCCCGCCGACGATCAGGCTGTCATCGATCTGAACATCACCGCGACCGTCCGGCTGGCCAAGCCGCTGCTGCGGGCCATGGTGGCGCGCGGTGCGGGCAGGATCGCCTTCACCTCGTCCGTCGCCTCGATGATGCCCGGCCCCTTCCAGCCCGTCTACAACGCCTCGAAGTCGTTCGTGCAGTCCTTCGCCGAGGCGCTGCGCGAGGAGGTCCGGGACACCGGAGTGACGATCACCTCGTTCATGCCGGGCGCGACGGAGACGGACTTCTTCCGAAGGGCGGGAATGGCGGACGACACCCGGATGGGCACTTCGAAGAAGGACGACCCCGCGCAGGTCGCCGAGCAGGCGTTCAAGGCGATCGTGGAGGGTGAGACGAAGGCCGTCACCGGTTCGCTGAAGGCCAAGGCGCTGGGTGTGGCGGGGAAGGTGCTGCCCGACGGGATCAAGGCGGCGGCCCACCGGCGTATGGCGGAACCGGGTACCGGCAAGGAAACCGGACCCCAGGAGTGAGACGCGGCGGGGACGGCGTGTCAAAGGCGTGGGCCCACCCCACGCTCGGCGGCACGCCTCACGGCCCCGTCACGCCGACGGGTCGTGGCCCCGGTCCATGAGCGAACGCCTCCCTCGGGTGTCCCGTACGTCGCCCGAGGGCCGCAGGGCGAGATGCCGCCGGAGGGGGTCGACGGCCTTCGCACGCGCCGGTGGCCGTCGCCCGAGAGGTCGCCCTTCTTCGCGCGCAGAATGGCCACGACCCGGCGGCCGGAGGCGTGCCCCGTGGACTCGCCGCCGTCCTCGTGCCGCCCGGCGCTGCGTGACCGCCGCGGATGAGCAGCGGTGCCTGGCCCCGGAACACGCGGCTGACCAGTGGTCACTCGTCAGCCGCCGCTTCGGTCAGGAGCGGACGACGTTCTGCGCCTGGGGCGCCTTCCGCCCTCGTCCGGTGCCGAAGGTGACGTGTTCGCCTTCCGTGAGCTCGTGGAACCCGTCGCCCTGGGTTTCCGGGTAGTGCGCGAAGACGTCGGGGCCTCCGTCGTCCTGTGAGATGAAGCCGTATCGCTTCTCGGAGTTGAACCACTCCACGGTGCCGTCGGCCATACCGGTCGATCCGTCGTTCATGCCCGGGAGCAGCCCTGCTCGGGGCGTGCTCCAGCTCCTGTGACGGCAGGGGCCGCACACCGTTGTCCCCCTCGACACCGCGGTTACCCGACCGGCGACACGTCTCCGGCCCCACGGCCGGTCGCGGAACGGGCTGGGCGGGTCGGGGCCCCGGGCGTGCCGGAGCCCCGTAGGGGTCAGCCGGTGGGGAAGTGGTCGGCGGTGCTGATCCGGCTCTTGATCAGCGCCCCGGACTCGGTCAGCACACCGCTGCTGCTGTAATCGCTGCCGTTGCAGGTCCCGGGCCTGAACGCCGCGCTGCCCTCGTCGGCGTCGGAATAGGTCCAGTTGGCATAGCTGATCTTCAGCCGGTCGAGCAGGTCCAGCCAGGCGATGCTGCTCGCCCGGTCCACCGCTCCACCACCGGTGGCGCTCACCGTACCGAATTCGGATACGAAAAGCGGCAGTTGTGAGGCCGCCCGACTCACCGTGGTGCGGTAGTTGTCCTTGTGGCTCGCGGCGTAGAAGTGGAACGCGTACATGATGTTGGTGGCGTTCACGGGATTGGCGAGGATCTCGCTTTCGTTGGAGCCGTCCGAAACGCCGAGCGAGGACCAGCCGCGGGTGCCGACGATGACGACTGCGTCCGGGTCGGCAGCCCGGATCACCGGGATGACCTGCTCGGCGTAGTTCTTGATGGCCGACCAACTCACGCCGTTGGGCTCGTTGGCGATCTCATAGATGACGTTTTTCTTGTCCGCGTTGCGGGCGGCGACGGACGCGAAGAACGTCTTGGCGCGGTCGAGGTTGTAGTTCGGGTCGCCCGGCGTCAACGTGTGGAAGTCGATCACCGCGTACATGCCGCGTGCCTCGGCCATGTCGACCAGGCTGTTCACCCGACTGGTGAAGCCGGCCGGGTCGGTCTCGTAGCCCTGCTCCTGTACGTACATGGCGACCCGGAACAGGTCCGACTTCCAGTCCTTGGCCAGCGCGTCCAGGGATGCGTTGTTGTAGCACTTGCTGAACCACTGGATGCCGTGCGTGCTCATGCCCCGCAGCTGGATGGGGCGGTTGTACTGGTTGCACAGGTTCACGCCGCAGACGTGCAGTTGCCCGTTCACGCTCACGGGGGTGCCGGTGCCCGGGACGGGCGGGGGCTCCTCCCCACCGCCGTCGACGGAGCCCGTGCAGACGACGTCATTGAGCGTGAAGGCCGTGGGCTTCGGGTTGGAGCCCGTGAAGGAGCCCACGAATCCCACGTCGGTGGATGCGCCGGTGGCCAACGTGCGGTTCCAGTCGACGCCGACGGCGGTGACCATGGGACCGGAGGACTGCGACCAGGTGGCGTTCCAGCCCTGGACGACCTTCTGGCCCGCGTCCGGCATGGCGAACTTGAGCGTCCATCCGGTGACGGGGTCACCCAGATTGGTGATTTTCACTCCGGCCTGGAAGCCGCCCTGCCACTGGCTGGTGACCGTGTAGTCGACCCTGCAGCCGGTGGCGGCCGCCGCCTGGGGGCTGAACAGTGCCGTGAGGCCCAGAACCATGGCGCAAGTCGCCAGTAAGGCTGAAAAGCGTTTCAAAGCGTTCCTCCTCGTGTGAAGCGGGAACAGCATGATGGGAGCGCTCCCAAGGCCCATCGGCCCGAGACCGTACACCGGGGTGCCGATGCGCGTACAGGCATGCGACGGTCGGACGATGCGGCGGTACGGCTGACCGTCGCTCAGGCGGACGCCGCCGGGCCCGTCGGAAGGGGACCGAGCCGCGGACCGGGCCGACCGCCTCGAGCGCCGTTGCGGTACGAGGACCGGGGTGAAGCCCCGCGGTGCCGGGGTGCGTCGGACGATTTCCAGGTCGATGTCGAGGGAGGCCCCGTGCTCGGCGACGTGCGTACCTGACGTGTCGCCAGGTACATCAGTATCCGGTCGGCACGCGTCCTCGCGCATCCCGGGACGGGTGTTCGAGCAGGTGCTTGGTCGGCGGTGGCGCAGCGGCCCGGTTCGCGCGCGAGGTCGGGGAGGCCGCCGGGATCCGTTTGCTGGAGCCGCCGATCCCGCAGCTCCAGCCCATCACCGAGACCATGGCGTGGACCACGCGGACCGACCGCGATCCCGGACACCGCTGGTTCCGTCGATCCAGCCGTCCGATGCCCCCACACCCCCGGGCGTCGTCCCCGGCCGGGTGCCCGGCGGACGGGAACAGGAGGCCCGTACCCTCCTGTCACGGGGCGGAGCCGTCGTCCTCACCGGCCACGAGAACACCGCCGACGCCCTCGTGGTCGCCGCGGCCCGCACCCTTTCAACGAGGGCGAGGGCTTCACGCCCGCCGTGCTGCAACACCTGGGCATCGACTCGTACCTGCTCGGCGAGTCGTGCCGCAACGGACGGGGCAAGGCCCGCGGCGTGATGCCACCGCTCGACGCGTTGTACACGGACCTGCGGAACCTGAGGAAGGTGTTCGACGCCGAGGACAGGGCCGAAGCCCTCATCAGTTCGTTCCAGGAGCGGGTGGCCGAAGCACAGGCGAAGGCTCCGAAGGGCGCCGGCCGGCCGCGGGTGTTCCTCTACGACAGCGGGGAGGACAAGCCGTTCACGTCCGGCGCCTTCGCGGGGCCCCACGACATCATCACCAAGGCCGGCGGCGACCACAACATGCCCGGCGGGCGGAGCGACTGGGCGCGCCGGGCGGGCGCGGGGGCGGGTCCCGGCCGGGCTGGGTCCCGCGGGCCGCGGGCCGGGTCGCCGCCGCGGCCGTCGTGGTCGGTCTCCTCGCCGTGGTGGCGTCCGGCCACGACGGCGGTCGCGACCGCCCCGCCGAGCCGCCCGCGAGCAGCCCGCACGCTCCCGAGTCGGGGTGAACCGTCCCAGCCGGGCCGGACGGTGTGCCGGGATGGGATGATGACCGGCGACAAGGCGACGGCGGAACGAGGAAGCCGGTGTGAATCCGGCGCGGTCCCGCCACTGTGATCGGCGAGCGACTCCCGACAGGCCACTGCCCGGCAACGGGTGGGAAGGCCGGGACGAGCATCGACCCGAGAGCCAGGAGACTCACGCGGTCGCCTCCTCGACGGACCACCGGGGCGGATCTCCCCGGAGAGAGGGACGGCACCGCATGCCCGCAACGCCGACCGGACGCACCGCTGACGACGCGAGGACCGAAGCGGCGAACGGCCCCGTGCCGTGCCGCGTCGTCGTGTGCCGCGACTGCTGCTGCGGCAGCCCCAAAGTGACCGGCGTCGACCACGCGGCCCAGACGGCACGTCTGCGTGCTCAGGTGCCGGTGCGGGTGTCCGCCTGCCTGGACGTCTGCGACCAGGCCAACGTCATCGTCGTCCAGCCCTCCGCGGAGGGCCGGGCCGCCGGTGCCCGGCCCGTCTGGCTGGGGCTGGTCAACGACCCGGACGCGACCGGGGACATCGCCGCCTGGGCACGCGCCGGCGGACCGGGCGTCGTACCCCGGCCGGACATTCTCGACCTGTACGCCATCACGCCGCCGCGGCGGCGTACGGCCTCCTGACCGTGCGGACGGAGCCGGAAGGAGGACAGAACCGATGGACGACGCCCGTGCCTCAGCCGCGTCCGTCACCGCCGCCCTGCGAGACGTGGCGGGCCTCGGCGGCTTCTTCACCCTGCAGGTCGGCGGACGGGACGACGGCTGGCATCCGGTCGTCCGCTCCTACGCGGCGGGTTTCACCGACCTCGCCGAAGCCGTCGCACGCCGCCACCGCACCCAGGAGCCGCGCGTCGACGTCTCCATCGCCCAGCTCGGTCACGCCGCCCGCCTCTGGTCACCGGCCCTGGCCTGCGTCGTCCTGCACGGGATCGTCCCCGACCTCGAGGGACTGCAGCGGGCCGACGACGGACCGGCCCTCCGGCTGCCCCGGCCGGCCGGCTGGCACGTCGACCGGCTCGACGACGGCCCCGCCCACGCCCTGTACCAGCAGGTGACACGTCACCTGTCGGCACTGGCCGACGGCTTGCGCGTCAAGGTCGCCCCGCGTCTGCTGCACGGCAACTCGGCGTCGGCACTCGCCGGGGCGGCCCACGCCCTGCTCGCGCTCCGTCCCGCCGTGCGCGGACCGCTCACCGACCTCACGACCGCGCTGCTGAACACCGGACACCTGGCGGGCACCGGAGTGCTCACCGGCCCCGACCTCGCGTTCCGCCGACTGAGCTGCTGCCTCTACTACCGCGCGCCGAACGGCTCGAAGTGCGGTGACTGCGGGCTCGTCGGCCGCGTGCCCCGACGAGCCCCGCGATGAGGTACTTCCGTGTACTGAGGGACACGGCGGACATCGGCGTACCGCTGCCGCCGGCCGGTGGGTCGGGACGGACGGTGCCGGCACTCCGTTCCCCTCCGGGCTGTGCCGCTCACCGGGCCGGGCGGCGGGCAGTCGGCCGTGTACGGCGATGGCGAGGGCCCGGGCATCGCCGTCCGTAGTGGCGGTGACCACCGGGGTGCCCTCGACGCCGGTGGCGTCGGCCGCGAGGTCGCTCGCCCGGGCCCGGTCGGCCTGTTCACGGAGTCGCTGATTCTCCCGGTCGGCGGACTTCAATGGCCCAGCAACCCGGCGATGCGGTCGGGGAGTTCGGCGTGCGGTGCCCGGAGCTGCTCGGCGATCGGCCTCCGGGAGGCTCACCTTGTCCCGCTCGGTGCGGGGAGGGTGCCGCCCGCGGCCGGGATCCCGTCCATGTACGACCACCGGGGCGACGCGGGTCGGAGTTCCGGCCCCGGTCCTGGTCTTCGACGTCTGGGAACACGCCTTCCCCCTGCAGTGCAGGAACCAGGAGGTCGACTCCATCAACGCCAGGTGGGCCGTCGCCGACCAGCGGGACGCGGTGACGCGCTACGACGCCGCCGAGTCCCGTACCGACGTGCTGCTGCCGGCCCCCGACCGCAGCGGTCGTACGACGCGCTGCTCGTGATCGTCTGCTCGGCCTCGACCGGCGGGCGGCACGCGGAAGGACCTCGCCCCGGACAACGCTCGAACCACCCGAGGGCTCGGACGGCCGGGGCGTGCCTCGTCGACGGGCCGGCCCGGGGTGCCTCGACGGCGGTTCGCCGGCCGGGCGCCGCGACCGGTCCGCGACACCGGCATGCCCTGACGTGGCAGCCGCATCATGCCCCGGGGGCGAAGCCCGACCGGGAACGTCCGGTCGGCGCACGGCACGTGCCGATGTGCCGACAGGTGCGTCGGTAACATCCGATAAGATGCCGACGCTTGCGTCGTCAAGTTCGAGTAAAGGGCCGACGTGTCCAGTCGTCGCGCCCCCGACACCCTCATCGCTCGGAGAGCCTGTGTTCCTTGCCCTGCGCGATCTGCGCTTCGCCCGCGGTCGCTTCGCCCTGATGGGTGCGGTGGTCGCCCTCATCGCCGTCCTCGGCGTCCTCCTCTCCGGACTCGCTTCAGGCCTGGCGGACGCCGGTGTATCCGGTCTGCGCGCGCTGCCCGTGACCCACATGGCCTTCGACGAGAAGGCGACCAGCGAGCAGTTCTCCCGTTCGACCGTGGAGCAGGAGGACTGGCAGGAGTGGTCCGGGGCCCCGGGTGTGGAGCGGGCGGAGCCGTTCGGGAACACGCTGGCCGACGCCCAGGTGACCCAGGGCGCCGAGAAGGGCGAGCAGGTCAACCTCGCCGTCTTCGGCATGGCGCCGGATTCCCCTCTGGCCCCCAGTCCCACCAGGGGCAGGGGCCTGGAGGACGGCGGCGGGGGGATCGTCATCACCCGGGAGATCGCCGACCTGGGGGTGGAGGTCGGGGATGTCCTGACCGCGGACAAGAGCGAGGTGCGGCTGAAGGTCGTCGGCCTGGTCGACGAGACCGTCTCCTACGGCCACATCGGCGTCGCCTACGCCGACCTCGACACGTGGCGGCATCTGCACTACGGCCTGCCGGGTGACCTGCCCGAGGCCGCGCGCCGACAGGCCACGGCCGTCGCCCTGACCCTGGAGGACGGTGCCGACGTCGTCGCCGTGGAGAAGGCGACCGCCACCCGCGCCGACACCAAGGAGGCCACCTTCGGCGCGTCCCCGGGTTACACGGCCGAGTCGAGCACCATGGCCCTGATCAAGGGCTTCCTGTACGCCATCTCCGCCCTTGTCGTGGGCGCGTTCTTCACCGTCTGGACCGTGCAGCGCAAGGCCGAGATCGCCCTGCTGAAGGCGCTCGGCGCCCCCACTGGATACATCCTGCGCGACGCGCTCGCCCAGGTCGTCGCCGTGCTCGTCGGCGCGACGGCCCTCGGCACCGCCATCGGCCTGGCCCTGGGGAGCACGATGATCGGCAAGGCCCCGTTCTCCCTGTCCGCCCCGGCCGTCGCCACCTCCTCCGGCCTCCTCATCGGGCTCGGAACCGTGGGCGCCGTCGTCGCCGTCCGCCGCATCACCGCCGTCGACCCCCTGACCGCTCTGGGAGCCACCCGATGACCACCTCCGCCACCGACCACCGGGCCGCCTCGGACGCCGCAGGCTCCGGCGGGCTGCGCCTGCTCGACGTCACCCTCACCCTGGGAGACGGCGACACCGCCGTGACCGCTCTCGACCACGTCGGCCTGAACGTCGCTCCCGGGGAGTTCGTCGCGGTCGTCGGCCCCTCGGGCTCCGGCAAGTCCAGCCTCCTCGCCGTCGCCGGCGGCCTCCAGCGGCCCACCTCGGGCACGGTCCACATCGCCGGCACCGAGCTGACCGCCCTGTCGGACAAGGAACGCACCGCGGCCCGCCGACGTCACATCGGCTTCGTCTTCCAGCAGTCGAACCTGCTGCCCTCCCTGACCGTCAGGGAGCAGCTCCTGCTGCCCCTGCACATCGACGGACGCCTCGACGCCGCAGCCCGGGCCAGGGCCGACGAGCTCATCGAGGCGGTCGGGCTCTCGCACCGCGCCGGTTCCCGGCCGCACCAGCTCTCCGGTGGTGAACGCCAGCGCACGGGCCTGGCCCGCGCCCTGATGACCTCCCCCGCCGTCCTGCTGGTGGACGAACCCACCTCCGCGCTGGACCGCTTCCGCTCGACCGAGGCGGTACGGCTGATCGCCGAGCAGACCCATGAGCGCGGCACCGCCACGGTCATGGTCACCCACGACACGGCGATAATGAACACTGCCGACCGGGTGTACGAGATGGTCGACGGCCGCCTGTCCTGACCGGGGCCGTGGGCCGACGCCTCGCTCCCGGCCCCGTTCGCCAGCCAGGAGCCTGTCCCGCATGCCGAAGATCAACGCCTCCACCGTCGCCGAACACCGCGCCCAGCAGCGCGAGGCGCTGATCGGGGCGGCGATCGACATCCTGGTGAACGAGGGCGCCGCCGCCGTCACACCCGCGGCGGTCGGCGCCCGCGCGGGCCTGGCCCGCTCCAGCGTGTACCAGTACTTCGACTCCTCGGCGGCCCTGCTGGCGACCATCACGGAGGAGGCCTTCCGGCGCTCCGACGAGGCACTCGCCGACGCCATGGCCGCCGCGGACGGCCCGGTGGAACGCGTCGAGGCGTTCTTCAGGGAGAGCCTCCGCCTCGGCGCCGAAGGCGCACACCGACCTGCCGCCGCCCTCATGGGGGCCGGTCTCCCTCCCGCCTGCCAGGAACGGCTGAGGGAACTCCATCTGGAACAGGTCGAACCGTTCCGCGCGGCCGTCCGGCAGCTCGGTGTCCCCGAGCCCGCGCTCACGGCGGATTTGATCGCCGGGATGCTGCACACGGCCCTTGCCGCCGTCGATGGCGGTGCTCCGCTCGATACGGTCACGGAGCGCACGCTCGCCCTGGTGCGCCGCTGCCTCACTCCGAGCGGCGGCACGGTCCACGCGCCGGAGGACGTTCACTGAACGTCCTTCACCGCACGGGCGGGTGAGGTGACCCGGGCTGATCCGGCCGTGGTGAATTCCGACGGCACGAGCTGTGGGGCGATCCGGGTTCACGGTGCGGGCCGTGAGCCCGGTGGGGATCGCGTCGGGCGGGACGCGCGGCCAAGGCCGTGCCCGCGTCCGTCGTGCTGATGGACGAGGCGGAGCGGGGTGCCCGCCGCCGGAACGCGGTGGGCACCTCTGCGGCGACGCGTCCATTCCCCCAGCCGGGTGGATGGGGCGGCTCCGCCCGGTGAACCGTCGGAGGGGACGGGACGCCCTCTACTTCAGGTAGGGGCCGTCCTTGCCGATCTTCCCGGGGCCGTTCCGGACGGTCTTGCCGCTGGGCGGGCAGGGGACGCAGTCCCAGTGGTCGCAGAGGGCGGCGACGAGGGTCAGGCCGTGTCCGCCGGTGCGGGAGCGCGCCGGGTGCGGTGTCCACGGGGAGGGGGCGGAGGTCTCCGCGGGCGTCGCTGACCTCGACGCGGAGACCTCCGCCCCCT
>NZ_MSGP01000144.1 GCF_002078235.1 Streptomyces viridosporus | reverse complement strand
GGCCCGGCACGTGCCGGGCCGGCCCCGCGAAGAGGCGGTGCGCGCCCGCCGTCACGGCACGCGGGCGGTCCACTCCGGGGTGGTGAACTTCGTCCGGGCCAGTTCCCGGGCGCGGGCCAGTTCCTCGTCCGTCACCTTGCCGTGGGCGAGTCCGTACCGGGCGCGGAAGGAGTCGATCATGCGGTCGATGACGGTCTCGCGCGGCAGGCCGGTCTGCCGGCGCAGCGGGTCCACCCGCTTCTTCGCGCTCTTGGTGCCCTTGTCGGACATCTTCTCCTTGCCGATGCGGAGCACGTCGAGCATCTTGTCGGCGTCGATGTCGTAGGCCATGGTCACGTGGTGCAGTACGGCGCCGGGGCCGCCGTCCGGGCCCACGATCCGCTTCTGGGCGGCGCCGGCGATCTTGCCCTGGTCGGTGGCGATGTCGTTCAGCGGCTGGTACCAGGCCCTGATCCCCATGTCGCCGAGCGCGCCGAGCACCCAGTCGTCGAGGTAGGCGTAGCTGTCCTGGAAGGACAGCCCCTGCACCAGCGCCTCGGGCACCGACAGGGAGTAGGTGATGGTGTTGCCGGGCTCCACGAACATCGCGCCGCCGCCGGAGATCCGGCGCACGACCTCGATGCCGTGCCGCCGGGCGCCCTCGGGGTCGACCTCGTTGCGCAGGGACTGGAAGCTGCCGATGATCACGGCCGGGGCGCCCCACTCCCACACCCTCAGCGTCGGCGGCCGGCGTCCCGCGGCGACCTCGGCGGTGAGCACCTCGTCCAGCGCCATGTGCAGCGCCGGGGCCTGCGGGCCCTCGTGGATCACCTGCCAGTCGTAGTCGGTCCAGTCGGTGGCGTGCGCGAGCGCGCGGCGCACCGCGATGCCGACGCCCTCCGAGGTCAGCCCGTACATCACGGTCCCCTCGGGGAGGGCCGCGTCGATCCGCGCGGCGAGCCCGGCGGCGTCGGTGTCGGCGGGGGCCCCGTCCAGGGCGCGGTTCACGGCGTCGAGCGCCTCGTCCGGTTCGAGGAAGAAGTCGCCCGCCACGCGTACGCGGCGCAGCACGCCGTCCTCCACGTCCACGTCCACGACGACGAGCTTGCCGCCGGGGACCTTGTACTCACCGTGCACGGCTCCGCCTTTCGTTGTACCGCTGAGGGTCAACAGCGGAGGCGGTCGCGGTGTTCCCGGCCGGCGCGGGGCCGCGGCCGCGCACGGACGGTCCCGCCCGGGGCGACCGGACGGGCCGGACCTCGGACGGGCCGGTGGCGGCTCAGGGCATCAGGAGCGCCAGAAGGATGATCAGCAGGGCGATGAGCCCGATGATGACCCACACCTGCTTTCCCCGACGGGTCCCGCTCCGGGCCGATGTGTCCTCCGGGCCGCCGCCCCTGGGACGGTCCTCCGGGAGCCCCGGGTTCTCCGGGCGGTCACGTGTGTAGAAGTCGTCGTCGGCCATGTCGGACTCCCTCCGTGCTTCCCCCGCCCCGGGTCCCCCTCCCGACCCGGTTGAACACCGCCGGGCGCCCGCGGTCCGGACGGTCGCCCGCAGGTCAGGGGGAGGAGAGGAGGACGACGGCCCCCGCCCCGGGCGGTACGCGGCGACGGAGCACCGCCCGGCGGCCGTCACGCGCCGTGCGCGGCACTCCCGGACACGGCACCCCCGGGCACGGACACCGCGACGGGCTCCGCCCCCGGCTGGGGGTGCACGCAGTGCCAGCGGTGTCCGTCCGGGGTGCCCGCGGCGGCCGGGAACGCGGTGGCGCACGCGTCGTCGGCCTTCCAGCAGCGGGTGCGGAACGGGCAGCCGGAGGGCGGGTTCGTCGCGGAGGGCACCGGGCCGTGCAGCACGATGCGCTCGGGGCGCTCCAGCAGGCTGGGCGTGGCCGAGAGCAGCGCCTCGGTGTACGGGTGCCGGGAGTCGCCGGCGACCTGCGCCGCCCCGCCCTCCTCGACGACGCGGCCGAGGTACAGCACGGCGATGCGGTCGGACAGGTAGCGCACGGTCTGCACGTCGTGGGAGATGAACACCATGGCGAGGCCGAGCCGGGCGCGCAGGTCCACCAGGAGGTTGAGGATCTGGGCGCGCACCGACACGTCCAGGGCGCTGGTGGGCTCGTCGGCGACGATCAGCTCCGGCTCCAGGGCCAGGGCGCGGGCGATGGCCACGCGCTGGCGCTGGCCGCCGGAGAGCTGGCCGGGCAGCGCCTGGAGGGTGTGGCCGGGCAGTCCGACCAGGTCCAGCAGCTCCTCGACGCGCTGTTCGCGCTCGGCCTTCGTGCCCCGGCCGTGCACGTCCAGCGGGTCGCGCAGGATCCGGCGCACGGGCAGCCGCGGGTTCAGCGCGGTGGAGGGGTCCTGGAAGACCACGCCGACGGAGGCCCCGAAGCGGGTGCGGCGTTCGGCCGCGGGCATCGTCCACAGGTCCTGGCCCTTGAAGTGGACGTGGCCCTCCGTCGGGCGCTGCAGTCCGGTGACCACCCGGGCCAGGGTGGACTTGCCGCAGCCCGACTCGCCGACCAGGCCGAGGATCTCGCCGCGCCGGACCTCCAGGGAGGCGTCGGTCAGCGCGTGCACGGCGTCCCGGCGCAGGAGGCCGCCGCTGCGGGCCTTGTGCCGGACGTGGATGCCGTCCAGCCGGACGAGGGGTTCCATCACGGTGTCCTCCGGGGCGGTCATCGGGCACCTTCCAGCGACTTGGCCGAACCGTGCGCGGGCGCCGGGTGGTGGCAGGCGTACAGGTGGTCCCGCGCGCCGTCGCGGCCGGCGGCGGGCGGCGGGGTGGTGGCGCACAGCTCGGTGGCGGCGGCGCAGCGGGAGGCGAACCGGCAGCCCGTGCCGAACGCCTTCGGCGCGGGCACCACACCGCGGATCTGGTGCAGCCGGTCCGCGCCCGCCTCCAGGGAGACGACGGAACCGAGCAGCCCGCGGCTGTAGTGGTGCGCCGGGTCGGTCAGCAGGGAGCGGGTGTCGCCGGCCTCGGCGACCTGGCCCGCGTACATCACGGCGACCCGGTGCGCGAGGTCGCCCACGAGGGCCAGGTCGTGCGAGACCAGGACCATCGCGAAGCCGAGCTCGTCGCGCAGCTCGACCAGCAGCTCGACGACCTGGGCCTGCACGGTGACGTCCAGCGCGGTCGTCGGCTCGTCGGCGATGAGCAGCCGGGGGCTGCGGGAGAGCGCCATGGCGATCAGCACGCGCTGGCGCTGGCCGCCGGACAGCTCGTGCGGGTAGCTGCGCAGGGTGCGTTCGGGGGACAGGCCGACCAGTTCCAGCAGCTCGGCGGGGGTGCGGGTGCCGCCGCGCGAGGTGAGCCGCTTGAGCTGGGTGCCGATCAGCACCGACGGGTTCAGCGACGACATGGCGTCCTGGTAGACCATGGCGATCTCCGGGCCCATGAGTGCCCGGCGCTCCTTCGGCGACAGCTTCAGCAGGTCGCGGCCCCGGTAGAGGATCTCGCCCTCGGCCTCGGCGTTGCGGGCCAGCAGGCCCATGATCGCCAGACTGGTGATCGACTTGCCGCAGCCCGACTCGCCGACCAGGCCCAGGGTCTCGCCCTCGCGGACGGTGAAGGAGATGCCGTCGACGACGCGGATGTCGCCGTAGCGGTCGGGGAAGCGGATCGACAGGTCGCGCACGACGAGCAGGTCGGGGGCGTCCTCGGGCAGCGGCTCGACGGAGGGTTCCGTCGCCTCGATCCGGGCGGCGAGCGCGGCGAGCGCGGCGTCCGCCTCGGCCCGGTCGGCGGCCGGCTCGACGGCGGCGGTCTTCTCGACGGTGTCGCCGCCGTCGGCGCGTGCCTTGTCCGGGGACGCGGCGGCGTCCGTCATGCCCTCGGACAGGACGTTCAGCGCGAGCACCGTGATCAGCAGGCACAGACCGGGGAAGAGGGTCGCCCACCAGCCGCCCGAGAGCAGGATCTGCCGGCCGTAGGCCAGGACGCTGCCCCAGCTCGGGTCGGGGTCCTGCACACCGGCGCCGATGAAGGACAGGCTGGCCTCGAAGATGATGGAGTCGGCCACCATGACGGTCGCGAACACCAGGACCGGCGCGGCGCAGTTGACGGCGACGTGCCGGGCGACGATGTAGCCGCGGCGGGCACCGATGACCTGCTCCGCGGCGACGTAGTCCTCGCCGTACTGCTCCAGCACGTTGGCCCGCACGACGCGGGCGAGCGAGGGCGAGTAGACGAAGGCGATGGTGAAGATGATGACCGGGACGCTGGGCCCGAACACCGCGACCAGGACGGCGGCCAGGGCGATCGGCGGGAACGACATCACGACGTCGAGGGTGCGCATCACCGACTCGTCGGCGAGCTTGCGCGAGGTGGCCGCCAGGGCGCCCAGGAAGGAGCCGATGACCAGCGCGAGGAACGTCGCGCCGAGGCCGATGACGAGGGAGTAGCGCGCACCGTGCACGACCCGGGCGAACACGTCGCGGCCGGCCCGGTCGGTGCCGAACCAGTGGTCGGCGCTCGGCGGTTGGGCGGGGGTGCCGGTGGCGAGCGGGTCCTGGGTGAGCAGCGGCGCGAGGACCGCGCCCAGGACGACGACGAGGAGGACCCCGAGCGCGATGCGGGAAGGGACGGGCAGGCGGCGCAGGCGGGTGCCGGGCCGGAGCCGCTCGGCGAGGGAGCGTGGGGCGAACATCACACCGTCCTGATGCGCGGGTTGACGAGCAGGTAGAGCAGGTCGACGACGACGTTGACCACGAGGAAGGCGACCGCGATGGTGAGCACGGTGCCCTGGACCAGGCCGACGTCGCCCCCGGTGACACCCTCGAGGATCAGCTTGCCCATGCCGGGCAGGTCGAAGATCGCCTCGATGACGACGGCGCCGCTGAGCATGTAGCCGACCTTGACGCCGAGCACGGTCAGCGGGGTGATCAGGGAGTTGCGCAGCACCGACCGGATGATCAGGAACGGCGGCAGACCGCTGCCCCGGGCGGTGCGCACGTAGTCGCGGTCGAGTTCGGCGACCATCGAGGTGCGGACCAGGCGGGCCAGTGAGGAGGCGACCGGCAGGGCGAGGGCGACGGCGGGCAGGGCGAGGCTCTCCAGCCAGCCGGAGAAGGAGTCGGCCGGATTGACGTAGCCGCCGGTCGGGAAGACCGGGGTGTTCAGCGCGAACTGCTGGATGAGCAGGACACCGAGCCAGAACGAGGGCAGGGCGATGCCGACCATCGACAGCACCCGGAAGACCTGGTCGGGCCAGCGGTCGCGGTGGACGGCGCTGGTGACGCCGAAGACCAGGGCCAGGACGATGGCCAGCGAGAGGCCGAGCAGCGTCAGCTGCAGGGTCAGCGGGAACGCGGTGGCGATCCGGTCGGCGACGGGCTGGCTCGGCGGCACGGTGACACCGAGGTCCCCCTGCACCAGATCGCCCAGGAAGGCGAAGTACCGCACCGGTAGCGGGTCGTCGAGACCGTGCTCCTCGGCGAACGCGGCACGCGCCTCGGGGCTCGCGCTGTCACCGAGCGCGTTGTACGCGGGGTCGGCCGGCGAGAACTGCAGCACCACGAACACGAGCAGCGCGATGCCGAGCACCATCACCGGCATCATCGCGACGCGGCGCAGCGCGAGCCGGAGGAATGCAACCATCGTGAGGTTCCTAGGGATTGGGGCCGGCCGCCGCCGCTGCCCGGCGGGCAGTGACGGCGACCCGTGAGCGGGCGTACGGGCTCAGGCGCGGCCGACGTCGATGAACGACAGACCGGTGGTGGGCAGCGGCTCGAAGCCCGGCAGCGTGCCGTCCCGCCAGGCGGTGGGCAGCTTGCGGTGCAGGACCGGGTACAGGACCGCCTCGTCGGCGACCAGGTCGGTGACCTGGGCCCACAGGTGCCTGCGCTTCTCCGCGTCGGCCTCCGAGGCGGCCCTGTCGAGCAGCGACCTGGTCTTCCTGTAGGCGTCGGAGCCGGTCCAGCCGTACCGCTTCTCCGGCCAGAAGCCGTAGTAGAACCAGCGCAGCAGCAGATCGGCGTCGTTGCCGAAGACCGACGGGTCGCCCGGCGCGGCCAGCGCCTCGAAGTCGCCCTTGTCGACCTTGGCGTACTGGGCGGGGGACTGGGCGATGTCCAGCTTCGCCTCGATGCCGGCCGCGGCCCAGCTCTCCTTGATCAGCGGCGCGATGTCCTTGACCCAGCCGGTGTCCGTGAGCAGCAGCGTGAAGGAGAGCTTCTCCACGCCCGCCTCCTTCAGCAGCTTCCTGGCCTTGGCCGGGTCGTGGCCGTAGACGGTGGCGGCCTGGTGGTAGTCGGGGTGCGTGGCCGGCACGTACCCGGTGGCGGGCTCGGCGTTGCCCAGCAGGGCGGTGGAAATGATCTTCTCGGTGTCGAGCGCGTAGTGCAGGGCCTGGCGCACCCGCTTGTCCGCGAAGCGCTCGTCCTTGCAGTTGAACATCAGGAAGAGCAGTCCGAAGGACTGGACGGACTCCACCTTGTCCTTGCCCGTGAAGCCCTTGACGTCGATGTAGGGCACGTCCTCGATGGCCTGCACACGGCCGGACTTGAGCGCGCTGACCCGGGCGGAGGGGTCGGACATCAGGTGCCAGACCATCTTCTTGGCCTTGGCCGGGTGCGGCCCGTTGTACTTGTCGTACGCCTCCATGACGATCTTGTCCTTGCGGACCGCCGACACGAAGCGGTACGGGCCCGAGCCGACCGGCTTGGCGTCGAAGGCCTTGGCGTCGGCGCCGGCGATCTTCTCGGGCACGATGCGCACCACGGCTATGCGCGACGGGAAGAGCGCGAAGGGGTGCTTCAGCTTGAACTCGACCGTCGACGCGTCGACCGCCTTCACCTGGTCGATGAAGGGCACGAACTGCGCCATCAGCGAGGCGTTCTTCGGGTCGAGGACGCGCTCGAAGCTGAACACCACGTCGTCCGCGGTGACCGCCGAGCCGTCGTGGAAGGTGGCGCCCTCGCGCAGGGTGGCCCGGTAGGTGGTCGCGTTGATCTTCTGGGGCATCTCGGTGGCCAGGGCCGGCCGGGCGACGAGCGTGGCCGGGTCGAGGTCCACCAGGCCCTCGAAGATGTGCATGTTGGCGGCGAACGGGGTCGCGCCGGAGGTGATCATGGGGTCGAAGCCCGTGGAGAGGGGGTAGGAGAGCCCGGCCTCGATGGTGTCGGTCGCGCCGCCGGAACCGCCGGAGTCGTCTCCGGTGCTGCCCGGACCGCCGCAGGCCGACAGGCCCGCGGTGATCGCGGTCGCCACACCGAGGGCGCTCGTGTATCTCATGAAGGTGCGGCGGTCGACGCCGGCTGAGGTGCGCGCGGACAAGGATTCCTCCTGGCGGGGAAGGCATGATGGGCGGTTCGAGGAGAGGCGGGCGCGAAAGTATCTCATTGAGCATGCGTCAGACGTCTGATGTCTGATGCTTGATAGCGTGGGAACGTAGCCCGATGAGGGAGAGGGGTCAAGAGGTGGCGGTGGGACAAGGTGCGATCAAACGGTTGGTGCCGGAGGCCAAGGCGGTTCGGCAGCCCTTGCGGCAGGAGGTCGTCGACGGCATCAAGTCCTACATCCTGCGCAACGAGCTGCGCCCCGGGGACCTGCTGCCGACCGAGCCCGCGCTGTGCGAGGCGCTCGGCGCCAGCCGCTCCAGCGTGCGCGAGGCGATCAGGATCCTCACCGCGCTCGACATCGTCGAGGTGCGGCACGGCCACGGCACCTACGTGGGCAGGCTGAGCCTGTCCGCCCTGGTGGAGAGCCTGGCCTTCCGCGGTCTGCTGAGCCCCGACGACGACTTCCAGGTCATGTCGGACCTCATCGAGGTGCGCGAGCTGTTCGAGCGCGGCATGGCCGAGCGGCTGGTGGGCTCCCTCAGCGACGACCAGATCGCCCGCCTGGACGGACTGGTCGACGAGATGCGCAGGGCCGGCGCCGGGGAGGGGCACGGGTTCGTCGAGGCCGACCGGGCCTTCCACACCCTGCTCCTCGCTCCCCTCGGCAACGACCTCATCGGGCAGCTCTCCTCGGCGTTCTGGGACGTCTACGTCATCGTCGCGCCCCACCTCGACGTGTTCACGCACGAGCACGAGGCGGCGACCATCGCCAACCACCAGCGCATCGTGGACGCCGTCCGCGACCGCGACCCCGCGGAGTTCGCGGCGGCGCTGACCGACCACTACGCGCCGGTGCGCAAGCGCATAGACGAGGCCCGGGCCCGCCGCTGACCCGGCCCTCCGTCGGCGTAGGCGGCCCCCGTCCGGGGCCGCCCGCGCCGTGCGGCGCCGCTCCGTCCGGGTACCGCCCGGAGCGGGCGCACCGGTCGGCGGGACACTTGACGGCCGTCATCCGGATCTCTAAGGTCCCAGGACAGCAGACATCAGACGTCTGCCCTTGAGGCACCTCCCGACCGCCCTCGGGACACCTCCCGATCCGATCCCCCTCCGCGCCGCGCCGCGCGCAGGTCTCACCCGACGGGGCCCTCTCCATGCCACTGACGGACCTCACGCTCGAGCAGTGCCTCGCACTGCGGCCCGAGCTCGACGAACCCGCCGACCTCGACGCGTTCTGGGAGCAGACCCTCCTCGCCGCCCGTGCGGCCGGCGGCGCCACCCGCCACACCCGGGTGGACACCGGGCTCACCCAGGTCGTCACCTACGACGTGACCGTGCCCGGCTTCGCCGGGGAGCCCGTCCGCGGCTGGCTGCACCTGCCCGCCGGGGCCGACGGCCCGCTCGGCTGCGTGGTGGAGTTCCTCGGGTACGGGCGTGGCCGCGGCCTGGCCCACGAGCAGGTCCTGTGGGCCAACGCCGGTCACGCGCACTTCATCATGGACACCCGCGGCCAGGGCTGGTCCACGGCCGGCGGCGACACCCCCGACACGGCCACCCTGAACGGCGAGGTCCCCGGCTTCCTCACCCGCGGCCTGACCGATCCCCACGACCACTACTACCGGCGCGTGTTCACCGACGCCGTGCGCTTCACCGAGGCCGCCCGCGCACACCCCGCCGTCGACCCCGCCCGCGTCGTCGTCACCGGCATCAGCCAGGGCGGCGGCATCTCGCTCGCGGTGGCCGGACTCCTGCCGGGTCTCGCGGGCGTCATGCCCGACGTGCCGTTCCTGTGCGACATCCGGCGCGGCGCGCTGATCGCCGGAGCACCGCCCTACACCGAGATCGCGGAGTACCTGCGCCTGCACCGCGACCGCACCGGGACCGTCTTCACCACCCTGTCCTACGTCGACGCGGCCGTGCTGGCCGCCCGCGCCACCGCCCCGTCGCTCTTCTCCATCGCCATGATGGACGAGGTCTGCCCGCCCTCCACCTGCTTCGCCGCCTACCACCGCTACGGCGGACCGAAGGACCTGCGCGTCTACGAGTTCAACGGCCACGAGGGCGGCGGCGGCCACCACCGACGCGAACAACTCGCCTGGGTGCAGCGGTTGTTCCACACCCCCCGCCTCGCCACCGCACCCGACCTCTCCACCCTGCACGACCTCCGACCCGCCTGATCCTCACCCGAGAAGGGGCACGTTCATGCAGCGTAGAGCCACCCTGGCCGCCACCACCGCGGTCGCCGCCCTGGCCCTGCTCGCGGCCGGCACCCCCACCGCGTACACCGCCGACCGGCAGGTCGCCGCCGCCGGCACCCTCACCTCCCAGGACATCGCCACCGCGGGCACCGGCTCCCCCTACTACCGCATCCCCGCCCTCACCCGTACCACCAAGGGCACCCTGATCGCCGCGTACGACGCCCGGCCCACCCTCGCCGACCTGCCCGGCAACCTCGGCGTCGTCCTGCGGCGCAGCACCGACGGCGGGGCCACCTGGCAGGCGCAGCAGGTCGTGCGCAAGGACGC
The DNA here is from genome assembly GCF_002078235.1 of Streptomyces viridosporus. Lineage (GTDB taxonomy): Bacteria > Actinomycetota > Actinomycetes > Streptomycetales > Streptomycetaceae > Streptomyces > Streptomyces viridosporus. Next base: position 36,708 of record NZ_MSGP01000144.1, on the reverse strand, counting down.
CGCCCCCAAGGGCTACGGCGACCCCAGCCTCCTCGTCGACCGCGAGACCGGCCGCATCTTCGTCTTCTACGCCGCCTCCGTGAACCAGGGCTTCTTCGGCTCGGCCACCGGCAACGACGAGAACGACCCGAACGTCCTCCAGGCCGACTACAGCTACTCCGACGACGACGGCCTGACCTGGAAGCACGAGCGGATCACCGCCGAGATCAAGGACCCGGCCTGGGCCGGCATGTTCGCCGCCTCCGGCGAGGGCATCCAGCTGCGCCACGGCACCCACAAGGGCCGCCTCATCCAGCAGTACGCCATCCGCAACAACGGCGCCAACTACGCGGTCAGCGCCTACAGCGACGACCACGGCGCCACCTGGAAGATGGGCACCCCGGTCGGCCCCGGCGGCGACGAGAACAAGACCGTCGAACTCTCCGACGGCCGGATCATGCTCAACAACCGCTCCGCGCCCTACCGCACGGTCGCCCACTCCACCGACGGCGGCGTCACCTACACGCCGTTCCAGCAGGACCGGGAACTGCCCGACCCCGCCAACAACGGCTCCGTCATGCGTTTCGCGCCCGACGTGCCCGCTTCGCACCCGCGCGCCTCCTGGCTGATGTTCAGCAACACGGCCACCACCAACAGCCGCAGCAACCTCACCGTCCGGCTCTCCTGCGACAACGGGCAGAACTGGCCGGTGCGCAGGACCGTCGAGTCCGGCTCGGCCGCCTACTCCACGCTCACCCCGCTCAGCGACGGCACCGCGGCCAACCCCCGGGTCGGCCTGCTGTGGGAGCGCGACAACTACCGGCACATCACCTACTCCTCCTTCGACCTGCAGTGGCTCGGCGGCGTCTGCGCGCCCGTCACCCTCACCCCGCCCGCCTCCCTGCCCGCCGGGAGGACCACCGAGGTCACCGTCCGCGTCGTCAGCCAGAACGACAAGGACCTCCCCGCCGGCTCGGTCTCCCTCGAGCTGCCGTCGGGCTGGAGCGCCCCGAGCGTGACCGTGCCCGCGCTCAGGCCCGGCCAGGGCGCCAACATGAGGATCCCCGTCACCGTCCCCGCGAACGCCACCGCGGGCACCGTGCCGACGACCGCGACCTACCTGGTCCGCGGATCGCAGCGGTCCTACGGTGACGGCACGCTCACCGTCACCGCGCCCTAGCCCGTCCCGGGCCGCCCGCGCGACGCCTCGCGCGGGCGGCCCGTTGACTCTCGTACCAGTACCGCACCACCCAGGAGCCCCTCTCATGTCCTCGTCCCAGCCGCTGCGCGGCGTCGTGCCGCCCGTCTGCACCCCCCTGGACGCATCGGGCGAGGTCGACACCGCCTCACTCGCCCGGCACGTCGAGCACCTCCTGCGCGGGGGAGTGCACGGCCTGTTCGCCCTCGGCTCCAGCAGCGAGGTCGCCTTCCTCACCGACCGGCAGCGGGAGGTCGTGCTGCGGACCGTCGTCGAGGCCGTCGCCGGCCGCGTCCCGGTGCTCGCCGGTGTCATCGACATGACCACGCCCCGGGTGCTCGCCCACGCCGAGGCCGCCCGCGAGGCCGGCGCCGACGCCCTGGTCGCGACCGCGCCCTTCTACGCCCGCACCCACCCCCGCGAGATCGCCCGCCACTTCCGCACCCTCCGCTCCCGCGTCGACCTGCCCCTGTACGCCTACGACCTCCCGGTCTCCGTGCACAGCAAGCTCTCCACCGCCCTGGTGCGCGAACTCGCCGCGGACGGCACGCTCGCCGGCCTCAAGGACAGCAGCGGCGACGAGGGCTCCCTGCGCCGGCTCCTCGTCGAACTCGGCGGGCGCCGCGGCCGCGCCGACGGCCCGGCCCCCGCCTTCAGCATCCTCACCGGATCCGAACTCACCGTGGACGCCGCCCTGCTGGCGGGCGCCGACGGCGTCGTCCCCGGCCTGGGCAACGTGGACCCCGCCGGATACGTGCGCCTCCACGACGCCGTGCGCGGCGGCGACTACGACCGCGCGGTGAAGGAACAGGAGCGGCTCGTCGAGCTGTTCGGCATGGTCGACGCCGGCCCGGAGGACGAGATGGGCCGCAACTCCTCCGCCATCGGCGCCTTCAAGCACGCACTGCGCCTGCTCGGGGTGTTCGCCCACGGCACCACCGCCGCCCCGCAGATCCAGCTGGGCGACGCGTCGATCGCCCGCGTCGAGGAGCGACTGCGCGGCGCCGGGCTGCTCCCGGTCCGATGACGGCACGGCACCCGCACGCACCGGTGATCGGCCTCGACCTGGGCGGCACGAAGATCGCCGCCGCCCTGGTCGCGGAGGACGGCACCGTCCTGGACCGGCACTCCCTGCCCACCCCGGCGACCGAGGGGGCCGAGGCGGTGCTCGACGCGCTGGCCGAGGCCGCCCGGGCGGTCCGGGCGCCGGGCACCACGGCGCTCGGCGTCGCCGCCGCCGGGGTGATCGACCCCGCCACCGGCACCGTCACCAGTGCGACCGACACGATCCGCGGCTGGGCCGGCACCGCCCTGGCCGCCGGCCTCGCCGCCCGCACCGGCCTTCCGGTGGCCTGCGACAACGACGTGCGCGCCGCCGCCGCCACGGAACTGGCCGCCCCGCACGGGGAAGCGGCCGGCCACGGCGGGGCCCCGCACGGCGGAGGGACGACACTGGTCTACGCGGCCGTCGGCACCGGCGTGGGCGGCGCCGTCGCCGCGGCCGGGCGCATGCTGCACGGGGCGGCCGGCATCGCCGGGCACCTCGGCCACCTGCCGAGTCCCGAGGCCGACGGGCTGCCCTGCACCTGCGGCGCCACCGGCCACCTCGAGGCGATCGCGGCGGGACCCGGCATCACCGCCCACTACACCCGGATGAGCGGCGTCCCGGCCGACCGCCTGGAGACGGTGGCCGCCCGCGCCGCCGGGGGCGAACCGCACGCCACCGCGGCCATCGTCCTCGGCGCCGAGGCCGTCGGCCGCGCCCTGGGCGGCCTCGCCAACACACTGGGGGCCGACCGCGTCGTCGTCGGCGGCGGGGTGCCCCGCATCGGCCCGCTGTACACGGAGGCCCTGGCCGCGGCCTTCGCCGCCGAACTCATGCCCCCGCTGCGGGAGTTGCGTCCCGTCCCGCCGCGCGGCGGCCCCGACGCCGCGGTCCTGGGCGCCGCCGCCCTGCCCCGCACCCTGCCCCTGCACCATCCGCACACCACCGGAGCCCTCCGATGACCCTGTCCCTGGCCGACACCCTGAAGGGCCGGCTGATCGTGTCCTGCCAGGCCCCGCCCGGCGACCCGATGCGCCACACCGACACCCTGGTCCGCATGACCCTCGCGGCACAGGCCGGCGGCGCGGCGGCCGTACGCGTCAACGAACCGGAGGTCGTCGCGGCCACCGTCGCGGCCACCGACCTCCCGGTGATCGGCCTGTGGAAGGACGGCGACACGGGCGTCTACATCACCCCGACCGTGCGCCACGCGCTCGCCCTCGTGGAGGCGGGGGCCGCGGTCGTCGCGGCCGACGCCACCGCGCGCCCGCGCCCCGACGGCAGCACCTTCGCGGAGCTCGTCGAGGCCGTCCACGCGGCGGGCGCCCGGGTCATGGCCGACGTGTCGACCTTCGACGAGGGCCGCGCGGCAGCCGAGCAGGGCGCCGACTTCGTCGGGACGACCCTGTCCGGATACGTGCCGGGCTCCCCCCGCCAGGACGCCCCGGACCTGGCGCTCGTCGCCGACCTCGCCGCCGCGCTCCCCGTCCCGGTGATCGCCGAGGGCCGGATCGCGACCCCGGAGCAGGCCGCCGAGGCGCTGGCGGCGGGCGCGCTGAGCGTCGTCGTGGGCACCGCCATCACGGCACCGACCGCGCTGACCAGGGCCTTCGTCGACGGACTCACCGCCTGACCGGGAGACGCGGGGGTTGTGCCGCACCTCCGGAAAGGCGCGGTGCGTGAGGGGAACACACCATGGTGGTGTGCTCCCGCAGGACGTACCGGAAGGTGGCCGACCCCATGAACAGTGTCACGACCGTCCTCGCCGGCCTGGACGCCGTCCGGCCCGGCGTGGAGGCCCTCTACCGGGACCTCCACGCCCATCCCGAGCTCGGGCTGCAGGAACACCGCACGGCGGGGAAGGCGGCGGACGCCCTGCGCCGGGCCGGCTACGCCGTGACCGAGGGCATCGGCGGCACCGGTGTCCTCGGCGTGCTCACCCGGGGGAGCGGGCCGACCGTGATGCTCCGCGCGGACATGGACGCGCTCCCCGTGGGGGAGGCCACCGGGCTCCCCTACGCGTCGGAGGTCACCGCCGTCGACCGCGACGGCGTCGGGACGCCGGTCATGCACGCCTGCGGCCACGACGTCCACGTGGCCGCGATGGTCGGGTTCGCCCAGCTCATGGCCCGGGCGTCCGAGGCCTGGCGGGGCACTCTCGTGGTGCTCTTCCAGCCCTCGGAGGAGAACGGGGACGGAGCCCGGGCCATGATCGACGACGGTCTGCTCGACGTGTCGCCCCGGCCGGACGTCGTCCTGGCGCAGCACGTCCTGCCCTACCCGGCCGGCTACGTCGGGACCCGGGCCGGTTCCTTCCTGTCGGCCGCCGACAGCCTGCGCGTCACCCTGCACGGGCGCGGCGCCCACGGTTCGGCGCCGCAGGCCGCCGTCGACCCGGTGGTCATGGCGGCCCTGTGCGTCGTCCGCCTGCAGACGGTGGTCTCCCGCGAGCTGGCGGCCACCACTCCGGCGGTGCTCACCGTCGGCAGCATCCAGGCGGGATCGGGGCCGAACGTCATCCCCGACCGCGCGGTGCTCCAGCTGAACGTGCGCACCTACGACCCCGCCGTGCGCGAGCAGGTGCTCGCGGCGATCGAGCGGATCGTGCGGGCGGAGGCCCAGGCGTCCGGCGCGCCCCGGGAACCGGAGTTCGAGCGCCTGTCCGCGTTCCCGCCCACCGTCAACGACCGGGACGCGACCGACACGGTGACCCGGGCCTTCGCCGCCTGCTTCGAGCAGGGCGTGCACACGGCCGATCTGCAGACGGCCAGCGAGGACATGAGCGAGATCCCCCGCGCGTTCGGCGTCCCGTACACCTACTGGTGCATCGGCGGCACCGATCCGGCCCGGTACGCGGACGCGGTGGAGAAGGGCACCCTCTCCCAGGACGTCCCGGTCAACCACAGCCCCCGCTTCGCCCCCGTCCTCCAGCCCACCCTCGACACCGGCGTCACCGCCCTCACCGCGGCCGCGCTCGCCTGGCTGGCCCCGGGGCAGTAGGCGTCGGTTCCGCTCGGGCTCCCCGGGGTCCCGGGCTCCTCGGGGAAGGGGTGCCGGCCGGTGCAGGCGGGGCCGCGCTCATGGGGGATCGCGTCAGCGGAACCCCGCCCGGTCCGTGCGACGCGTGCCGTGTTCCTCGGGGAACGCCTGTGCGGCGGAGGCGGAGGCTGAGGTGAGGCCGCCCCGGCCTGTCGGCGGCCTCAAGGGGCTCTGCCCCCTTCGGGCTTCGCCGGCACGCACAGCCACGCGAGGCCCGCGGCGGCCAGGTAGGCGAGCGAGCCGATGGCCATGCTGATGCGCAGCCCGGTGGTGTAGTGGGTGGCCGTGGCGAGCAGGCTGCCGCCGATCGCCACGCCGGTGGCGCTGCCGATCTGGCGCGCGGTGTTGAACAGGGCGGAGGCGGCCCCCGAGTAGGCCGGGGGCGCGGCCCCCATCACGGTGGCGGTCGAACCGGTGAGGGCGAAAGAGGTACCGAACCCCGCCGCCATCATCGGGACCACCAGCAGCGGGTAGGCGGGGTCGGCTCCCGCCGAGGCCCAGCCGGCCAGCCCCAGGGCGGCCAGGAGCATGCCGGAGACCACCAGGGGCCGATCACCGGTGCGGCGGGCCAGCCGCCCGGACAGGACGGAGGCGAACATGGTCATCGCCACCGCCGGGAACAGCGCCAGCCCGGTGCCGAGGGCGCTGTAGCCGCGCTGGTGCTGGAACTCCAGGCTGGCGGTGAACACCATGCCGTAGAAGCCGAAGTTGAACAGCAGGCCGATGGCGGCTCCGCCGCTCATCGCGCGGGACCGCAGCAGGCTCAGCGGAAGGACGGGGGACCGGGCCAGCCGCTCGCGCACCGCGAACGCCGCGGCGGCCAGCGCGGCCAGGCCCACCCCGGCGAGGACGGCCGGATCGGACCAGCCCCGCCGCCCGGCCTCGTTGAGCGCCGCGGTCAGCAGCGCCACGGCCGCCACGACCGCGCACTGCGCCGGCCAGTCCAGGGACCGCGCGGCGCGCCGGGGCGAGCGGGTCACGTGCCGCAGTGTCAGCACCAGGCAGGCCAGGCCGGCGGGCAGGTTGATGAGGAACACCCAGCGCCACCCCGCCGTGGAGACGAGCAGTCCGCCCAGCAGCGGCCCGGCGGAGGCCGCGATGCCCGCCATCGAACCCCACAGCCCGAAGGCCCGCGAGCGTGCGGCCGGCGCCGGGTAGGACTGCTGGAGCAGGGCCAGGGAACCGGGCACGATCAGCGCCGCGCCGAGCCCCTCCACCAGCCGGGCCGCGACCAGGAAGGGGGTGCTCGGCGCGAGCGCGCACGCGGCCGAGGACACGGTGAACACCACCACGCCCGAGCAGAAGACCCGGCGGTTGCCCAGCCGGTCGCCCAGCGCGCCACCGGTCAGCAGGAACCCGGCGAAGACCAGGGTGTACCCATCGGTGATCCACTGGATGCCGGTGAGCGAGGCCGACAGTTCCCGGCCGATCACCGGCACGGCGACGTTGATGATCGTCACGTCCAGGATCACCATGAAGTACCCGGTGCACACCGCCAGCAGCGGTGCCCGGGACCGTCGCCCGGACCCGGGGGCCGGCGCGGGAGAGGACATGGACCCACCGTCACCGGCCGGTTCCGCGAACGCCACGGCCCCCACTCCGTTCCGTCCGTGAAGGTTCCAGATCAAAGGACACCATAAGGGAACAATGCGGCATATCGCCGGAGCCGGGTCGGCCGCACGGGGCCCTGCCCGTCCTGCCGCACGGGGACCTCGGACGGAAGGCCGATCCGGCGGGCGCCCGGGCCGACCGCTCGGGCGGGGGGAGGAGCGCCGGGCCATCGGTAGCCTGCGGGGGACGCGGAGGGGGTTCCGGCTCGTACCTCCCCGCGCCTCCCCATGACCGACCCGAGCGCCGACCGGTCCGGCCGACGCGAGCGAACACCGAGGTGAGAGGCCGTATGTTCACCACCCGACCCACCCTCCAGGGCACCTTCGGCATGGTGTCCTCCACCCACTGGCTGGCCTCGCAGTCGGCGATGGCCGTCCTGGAGGACGGCGGCAACGCCTACGACGCCGCCGTCGCGGGGGCCTTCGTGCTGCACGTCGTCGAGCCGCACCTCAACGGCCCGGCCGGCGAGGTGCCGATCCTGCTCGCGCCGGCCGGGGGCGGGATACGGGTGCTGTGCGGACAGGGCGTCGCGCCGGCCGGGGCGAGCGCCGCCCACTACCGGGCACTCGGTCTCGAACTCGTGCCCGGGACCGGGCCGCTCGCCGCCGCCGTCCCCGGTGCCTTCGACGCCTGGATGCTCCTGCTGCGCGACCACGGCACCAAGCCCCTCGCCGACGTCCTGAAGTACGCCGTCGGTTACGCCGAGCACGGGCACGCGCCCGTGGAGAACGTCGGCGCGACCGTGGAGACCGTACGGGAGCTGTTCGAGACGGAGTGGACCTCCTCGGCCCAGGTGTACCTGCCCGGCGGCCGGGCGCCGCGCCCCGGCGAGCTCTTCCGCAACCCCGCCCTCGCCGCCACCTGGAAGCGGCTGCTGGCCGAGGTCGCCGGGGCGGGCGACCGGGAGGAGCAGATCGACGCCGCACGGGAGGTGTGGCGCACCGGGTTCATCGCCGAGGCCCTGGTCCGGCAGGCCGCGCGCCCCACCCTGGACACCAGCGGCGAGCACCGCACCGGCACGCTGACGGCCGCCGACCTCGCCGCCTGGTCGGCGACCTACGAGCCCCCGGTGACCCACGACTTCGGCGACTGGACCGTGTGCAAGGCCGGTCCCTGGAGCCAGGGCCCGGTCCTGCTCCAGCAACTCGCCCTGCTCCCGCCGGAACTGCCCCCCTACGGCTCCGCCGACTACGTCCACCTGCTGATCGAGGGCTGCAAGCTCGCCATGGCCGACCGTGAGGCCTGGTACGGCGACGCGGCCGAGGTGCCCCTCGACGACCTGCTGTCGGCCGAGTACAACGCCGAGCGGCGGGCCGGGATCGGTCCCCGCGCCTCCCACGACCTGCGGCCCGGCAGCCCCGGCGGGCGCGTCCCGCGGCTGAGCGCCCACGCGCGTGGGGCGGCCGCCGAGGAACCCGGCGCCGGCCCGATGGGCGTCGGCGAGCCGACGGTCGCCAAGCTGCCGACGTCCCCCGTGCCGGGCGAGCCCCAGGTCCTGGGCGACGGCTTCACCCGCGGCGACACCTGCCACCTCGACGTCGTGGACCGCTGGGGCAACATGGTCGCGGCCACGCCCAGCGGCGGCTGGCTCCAGTCCAACCCCGTCGTCCCCGAGCTGGGTTTCCCGCTCGGCACCCGGCTCCAGATGACCTGGCTGGACGAAGGGCTGCCCAACACGCTCACCCCGGGCCGCCGTCCCCGCACGACCCTCACACCGTCCCTCGCGCTGCGCGACGGCGTGCCGGTCATGGCGTTCGGCACGCCGGGCGGGGACCAGCAGGACCAGTGGCAGCTGCACTTCTTCCTCGCGGTCGCGCTGCGCGGGCGGGTGCGCGGCGGCCTCGACCTCCAGGGCGCGATCGACGCGCCCAACTGGCACAACGACAGCTTCCCCGGCTCCTTCTACCCGCGCGGCATGCGCCCCGGCAGCGTCACCGTCGAGTCCCGCACGGACCCCGCGGTGGTGGCGGAACTGCGGCGCCGCGGCCACGACGTGACGGTCGGCGCCGCCTGGTCGGAGGGCCGGCTGTGCGCGGTCGCCCGGGATCCGGGGACGGGCGTCCTCTCGGCGGCGGCGAATCCGCGCGGCATGCAGGGCTACGCGGTGGGCCGCTGAGCCCACCCGCCCGCGGTCCGGCACCCCATATTCATGCCGATTCCCCCCGGAGTGCACCGGGACGGTGGGGAACGTCGGCCGGGCGTGGTCTCATGGAGGCATGATCGAGGACAACGAAACCATCGAAGAGTTTCTCGCCCAGCACGCCGTCGCCGTGGAGGAAGCCGTCCGCAAGGCCGCCGCGCAGGAGATCATGCCGCGCTGGCGCCGGCTCGCCGAACACGAGGTGGACCTGAAGAGCGGCCCGCACGACCTCGTGACCGACGCCGACCGCAAGGCGGAGCTGTACCTCACGGAGGCGCTCACCGCCCTGCTGCCCGGCTCGGTCGTGGTGGGCGAGGAGGCCGTGCACGCCAACCCGGCGTCGTACGAGGCGGTTCGGGGCGAGGCGCCGGTCTGGATAGTCGACCCCGTCGACGGCACCCGGCAGTTCGTGCACGGCGACACCGGCTTCTGCACCCTGGTCGCCCTCGCCCGGCGCGGAGTCCTGTACGCCTCCTGGACCTTCGCCCCGGCCCGCCAGCAATTCGCCACGGCCGTACGGGGGAAGGGCGCCCACCTCGACGGCGAACGGCTCCGCGCGGGCTTCCCGGAACCCGGCCGCGACCTGCGCGTGGCCACCTCCCACCCGGACTTCACCACGGACGAACAGAAGCGGTCCCTGCTCGCCCTGCGGACCGAGGGCGTGGCACCCCGTCCCTGCGGCTCGGCCGGCCTGGAGTACCTGGCCGTCGCCCGCGGCGAGTCCGACGCCACCGCCTTCTCCTGGGAAGCCGCCTGGGACCACGCGGCCGGTCTGCTCCTGGTGGAGGAGGCGGGCGGCACCCATCTGACCCGCGCGGGCGAGCCCTTCCGCATCACCGGCGGCAACACCCTCCCCTTCACCGTGGCCCGCGACGCGGCCACGGCACAGCGGGTGGTGGGGCTGCTGTCGGAAGGAGCCTGATCTCCCGGTACCGGCGCCCCGGCATATCCTGATGCCAGTGGCCGTCGGCTGACGAAGGAGTCCGAAGGTGCCGTCGATGCTCGATGCGGTCGTGGTGGGTGCGGGGCCGAACGGGCTGACCGCTGCCGTGGAGCTGGCCCGGCGCGGCTTCTCGGTGGCCCTGTTCGAGGCCAGGGACACCGTGGGCGGCGGTGCCCGCACCGAGGAGCTCACCCTGCCCGGCTTCCGGCACGACCCGTGCTCCGCCGCGCACCCCCTCGGCATCAACTCGCCCGCCTTCCGAGCCCTCCCGCTGGAGCGCTACGGGCTGGAGTGGATGCACGCGCGGCTCCCCATGGCGCACCCCTTCCCGGACGGCACCGCGGCCGTGCTGTCCCGGTCGGTCGGCGAGACGGCCGCCTCCTTCGGCCCGCGCGACGCCGGCCCGTACCGCCGACTCGTCGCGCCCTTCCTGTCCAAGTGGGACACTCTGGTCCGCGACTTCATGTCCCTGCCGCTGACCGCGCTGCCCCGCGACCCGGTCACCCTCGCCCGCTTCGGCCTGGTCGGCCTGCCCCCGTCGACCTGGCTCATGCGCCGCTTCCGCGACGAGCGGGCCAAGACCCTGTTCGCGGGGCTCGTCGCCCATGTGATGGCCCCCCTCGGGGGTCTCGCCACCGGCGCCGTCGGCCTCGTCTTCGCCCTCGCCGCGCACGCCCGCGGCTGGCCCGTGGCCCGCGGCGGCTCCCAGGCGCTCTCCGACGCCCTCGCCGCGTACCTGAAGGACCTCGGCGGCAGCGTCCACACCGACTACGAGGTCAAGCGCCTCGACGACCTGCCGCCCGCCCGGGCCTACGTCTTCGACACCTCGCCCACCGCCCTGGCCCGCATCGCCGGCTTCGGCGGCACCTACGCGAACTACCGGTACGGCCCCGGCGTCTTCAAGATCGACTACGCGCTGGACGGCCCGGTGCCGTGGACCGCGCCCGAGGCCCGCGTCGCCGGGACCGTGCAGATCGGCGCGGACAGCGGGGAGATCGGCGCCGCCCTGCGCGCCGCCTCCCGGGAGGGCCGGGCCCCCGACGCGCCGTTCCTCATCACCGTGCAGCCCGGCGTCGCCGACCCCACCCGGGCGCCGGCGGGCAAGCACGTCTTCTGGGCCTACGGCCACGTCCCGCACGGCTGGACCGGCGATCTCACCGACGCCATCGAGCGCCAACTGGAGCGCTACGCACCGGGCTTCCGCGACCGCGTCCTGGCTCGCGCCACCGCCGGCCCGCCCGAACTCGCCGCCCGCAACGCCAACTACGTCGGCGGCGACATCGGCACCGGCGCGGCCTCCGGACTCCAGCTCCTGCTGCGCCCCAGACCGTCCCTGTTCCCGTACGCCACCCCGCACCCCGCGGTCTTCATCTGCTCCTCGGCCACCCCGCCCGGCCCCGGGGTGCACGGCATGTCGGGACACAACGCGGCGAAGGCCGTCTGGAGGAGGCTGCGGCAGACATGAGCGCCACCCTCACCCTCGTCCGGGGCGACATCACCCGCCAGAGCGCCGACGCGATCGTCAACGCGGCGAACTCGTCCCTGCTCGGCGGAGGCGGCGTCGACGGCGCGATCCACCGCCGGGGCGGCCCGGCGATCCTGGAGGAGTGCCGCCGCCTCCGTGCTTCTCGGTACGGCGGGGGCCTGCCCACCGGCCGGGCCGTCGCCACCACCGCCGGTGACCTGGACGCCCGCTGGGTGATCCACACCGTCGGTCCGGTCTTCAGCCGCGAGGAGGACCGCTCGGCGCTGCTGGCCTCCTGCTACCGGGAGTCGCTGCGGGTCGCCGACGGACTCGGCGCGCGCACCGTCGCGTTCCCGGCCGTCTCCACCGGTGTCTACGGCTGGCCGATGGAGGACGCCGCGCGCATCGCGGTGGAGACGGTGCGCGGTGCCGAAACCGCGGTGGAGGAGATCCGGTTCGTCCTCTTCGACGAGCAGGCGTACGCGGCGTTCGCCGCCCGGCTCCGCTGACGGAACCGCGGTTCGCCCCTTCCGCCCGGGGCCCTGTGCGACGGGGCCCCGGGGCGTCCTACTCGCCGATCCGGGTACGGGCCCACGACAGCAGCTCGCCGTCGGCGAGGCTCGCGACCCACAGATCGGCCTTCTCCGCCTCCGGCCCCGGTGGGCGCGGTCCGATGCCGATGACGCGGAGGCCCGCCCGGCGGGCCGACTCCATACCGGTGAGCGAGTCCTCCACGGCCAGAGCCTCCTCGGGAGGGACGCCGCAGAGACGGGCGGCCAGCGCGTAGACGTCGGGTTCCGGCTTCGGCCGTACGTCCCCGCCGGCGACCACGACGTGGCCGAAGCAGTCGAGGAGCCCGGCCCGGAAGAGGCACGATTCCACCACCTCCCGGGGGCAGTTGCTCGCCACCGCGAGAGGGCGGTGGCGAGAGGCCAGCCGGACCAGCGAGGCGGCCCCCGGCATGGTGACGGGGTCCTGGTCGACCAGGGTGGTGAAGGTGCCGAGGAGCGTGTCGGTCAACTCCCCGACGAGGCCCGGTTTCCCGGTCTCTTCGGCCATGAGCGCTCCGCACTCGGTGTAGTGCATGCCCTTGGCGCGGTCGGCGAACCCGGTCGGTGGTTTCAGGCCGAACGCCCGGAAGGTGAGGTTCCGGGCCTCCTGCCAGTGTCGTTCCGTGTCCATCAGGGTTCCGTCGCAGTCGAAGACGATGGCGGAGGGGGACCAGGAAAGGATGCGATGAGCTGTCATGTGACTGCCGTTCTGGGAGGCTGCGTCGACCGGTTCGGTGCACGGGCGCAGGCGGGTGCCGGGGTGCGGGTGGTCCACTCGCGGAAATGAGCGGAAACGGGTGATGTCGCACGGCCGTTTGCGGCCACGTGGACTCGGCTGAGCGCGCCGTGGGCGCGTCATGGCGGGCGCGGGTCGTCACTTTCGACCACGCCGAAAAACATCGTGCCCGTTATGTTAATTTCGCTTCTTCGATTTCCACAATCACCGATTCGGGTGTATGTGCATGCCTCGGTCGAAGGCGGCCGACTCCCGCGCACGGGACGGGAGGAGGGGCCGGAGCGCCCGGAACGCGACCAACGGGCCTGGTGGGAGGCGCCTCCGGGGTGCCGCGGCATTGATCGGTGCGGAGTTCCCGCGCCCGTTCGCATCGATTCGGCCGGACGGAAGGGCGTGTTGCGTGAAGTCGCCCGCGCGGCGCACACGGCCGAAGAATAATAAGATCTTCGCGCGCTGCGACCCTGCCTCCGGGGGGCGCCTGGACTTTTCCGTCGTGGCGTCGGCGTGTGTGAGCGAAGGTGGAGCAGAAGTGCAGGACAGGGCGCGTGCAACCCGCAAAGTGCTGCTGGAAACAGCGGCACATCTGTTCGTTGAACAGGGATATGCCGGAACGAGCGTCAATGACATAAGCGATCACTCGGGAAGAACCAGCGGGGCGATCTATTTCCATTACTCCAGCAAGGAGAAGCTGGCATTGGCCGTGGTCCGCGAGCAGTTCGCCACCTGGCCGCAGCTCGCCGACGCCTACGCCACGCCCGGTGTTCCTCCGCTGGAGAAGCTGGTCGGCCTCAGCTTCCGGGTCGCGCAGTCCCTCAGCGAGGACGTCGTGGCACGTGCCGGTGCCCGGCTGTGGGCGGAGCGCCGCACCATCGAGGCCGCCGTGCCCACGCCGTTCGACGCCTGGGCGGCGGCTGCCACCCGGCTCCTCGCCGAGGCCCGCGCCGGGGGCGAACTCGCGGAAGGGGTCGAGCCGTCGGCCGCGGCCGTGACGCTCGTCTGCGCGTTCTTCGGACTCTGCACCCTGACCGACGAGATGCCGGGCGGGCTGGGCTGGAGGGAGCGCCTGGAGCAGTGGTGGACGCTGGTGCTGCGGTCCCTGCAGGCGGACCCGGACCCGGCCGCCCTGCTCGCCCGTGTGCGGGCGGGGACCCCCGCCCGGCCGGAGAACCCGGCTGCCTGCCGTACCTGACGGGGCGCACCCTGCCGTACCCGACGGGGGCGTACCCGCCCGACCGGGACGGGCGGGACGGCACGCCGCCCGCCCCGGGACCGGGTGCGGGACGGGCCGTCGCCGCCCGGCCGGTGGCACCGGCCGGGCGCCCCCGGGCGAACGCTTCGGACCGCGAGCCCGGTGTTCCGCCGTGCGGAGGACCGCTCGGGGCCGCCGGTCTCCTGCCGCCGGGAGCCGTTGCGGGCCGCCCTCCGCGTCGGCCGGCTCGGACCGAAGAGGGAAAGCACTCACTCTCCCCGTCGCTCGGTGGCCTTCAGTAGCATCGGGCCCACAGGAACCACGGCTCGACACGGCCGCACAGGCCGTCGTCCCCGTACTTCTGGGGCGCGATCGGGGGCGGGCCGGACGTCAGGGGGGGCGGTGCGTGAGAGTTCTTGTCGCCGGCGGGAGCGGCTTCCTCGGGTACGAGGTGCTCCGCCGGGCCGTGGCCGCCGGGTGGGACGTGGCCGCGACCTACCGGACCCGCCCCAAGGAACTGCCGCCGGTCACCTGGTACCGGGCCGACCTCCGTGACCCGGGGCGGATGGGAGAGGTGCTGGCCCGGACCCGGCCGGCCGCGGTGATCAACGCGTCGAGCGGACACGCCGACTGGGCGGTCACGGCCGACGGCGCGGCCCGCCTCGCCCTGGAGGTGGCGCGCGCCGGCTGCCGGCTGGTCCACGTCTCCTCCGACGCCGTGTTCTCCGGAGCCGACGTCCACTACCCGGAGGAGGCCCTCCCCGACCCCGTCTCCCCGTACGGCGCGGCCAAGGCCGCGGCGGAGACGGCCGTCAGGGTGGCCGTGCCCGAGGCCGCCGTGGTGCGCACCTCGCTCATCGTGGGGCACAACCGGTCCGCCCACGAGGAGGCGGTGCACGCCCTGGCGGCCGACCGGCGCGCCGGCGTCCTGTTCACGGACGACGTCCGCTGTCCGGTCCACGTCGACGATCTGGCCTCCGCGCTTCTGGAGATCGCGGAGTCGGACGGGTCCGGGGTGTTCCACGTGGCGGGACCGGACGCGATGAACCGCCACGACCTGGGTGTCCTCATAGCCCGGCGGGACGGACTGGACCCGGCCCGGCTGCCGGCCGGTCTGCGGAGCGAGGTGGCCCCGCCGGGGAACCTCGACATCCGTCTCGTCACCGATGCCACGCGGGCCCGGCTCCGGACCCGGTTGCGGGGTGCGCGCGAATTCCTCGGCCCCGGCGTTCCGGGTGCGGGGAGCGTCAGTTGAGAAAACTCACCCGCACCGCGCCGCGCCTCGATAAAGTGATTTTCGCGGTCGTCCTTGGGTGTCGGAAGAGGGCACGTCCGACGTCGGCGGAGCCGGCGCAGCGGGTGGCGACCCGGCCGCCGGAATGTGATCCCCGTGCGCAGGCGCCGGTGGGGGAACGCGGTGGTGCCGGTGAGGAAAGCACCAAGACGATACGTCGGTCCCGTTCGTCGTGTGGGTCGGCACGTCAGTCATGACTCTTGTCAAAAAGGAAGTGTGACTGCATGTTTGGCGATAATTCCGTGGGGTACGACGCGAACTTTCCGACCGGTGGACCTCTCACCTTGGACCTCGAGAGGATGATCGGCCGCCAACGAATAAGAACCGGCCTCGAGAGCAGCGCCGGATTACTGCGCGGCCGGCGGATCCTGGTCACCGGAGCCGGCGGCTACATCGGATCGGAGCTGTGCCGGCAGCTCAGCCGGTGGGAACCCGAGAGCCTCATGATGCTCGACCGGAACGAGACGGCCCTCCACCTGGCGGCCACCAGCATCGGGAACGTCTCCCCGTCGGTGCGGACCTCCATCCTCCTCGCGGACATCAGGGACTCCCGAGGGCTCGCCCGGCTGTTCCAGCAGTGCCGGCCGGACACCGTCTTCCACGCGGCGGCCCTCAAATGGGTGCCCATCCTGGAGAAGTTCCCCGGGGAAGCCGTCAAGACGAATGTCTTCGGCACCCGAGCGGTACTCGAGGCGGCCCTGGCCGCGGACGTCGCGTTCCTGGTGAACATCTCGACCGACAAGGCGGTCGATCCGGTCGGGGTGCTCGGATACTCGAAACGCATAGCCGAGGGACTCACCGCGGCGGCCGCGATCCAGGCGGGCAGGCCGTACGTGAGCGTGCGCTTCGGCAACGTGCTCGGCTGCCAGGGGTCCTTCCTCGACGTCTTCGCCCGGCAGATCGCGGCCGGCAGACCGGTGACGGTCACCCACCCCGAGGTGACGCGCTACCTGATGACCGTCCAGGAGGCCGTGGAACTGGTCATCCAGTCGGCCGCGCTGGGCAGCGTCGGCCACGCCCTGGTGCTGGACATGGGGGAACAGGTCCGGATCCTCGACATAGCCAGAAGGCTCATCGCGCACGCCGGTGCGGAACTCCCGGTCCGCTACGTCGGGTTGCGGCCGGGGGAAAAGCTCACCGAGGCGCTGGTGGCCCCTTCCGAGTTCCCGGTCCGGCACGTGCATCCGAAGATCATGGAAGTGCCGGTGCCGGCCCTGAAGGCGGGGGACGGCCCGGAACTCGACGCCTGGGGCGAGGACCGGGCCGTCGTCGCCGCCCTGCGCGCCACCTGCCTGGCCATGGCGGGCGACGACCCGGTGGCGCAGGACCCCGGCCACCGGCTGGTCTGAACCCGGGAGCGGCGCGCCGGGCCACCGCGTCGGCGCGCCGGGCCACCACGGTGCCGGCCCGGCGTCCCGCGGGCGCCGGACGCCCGCCCCTCACAGGTACCGGACGCCCTGCCGCACGCTCCCGGCCAGGAAACCCGCCAGCCGCGCCCCGTAGCGGACCCAGCGCCGCCGCAGGACCGGTGACCGCGCCAGGTCCGGAACGTGCAGCAGCAGCCAGCACCAGTTCATGACGACCACCCGGCCGTCGCGCCGTTCGAACCCGGCGCGCCGGTACGCGGCGTACAACTGGGCGCCGGAACGGCCGTAGTTCCACTTCTGCCGTGCCAGCGCCGGGAGTTCGTCCCGCAACCGGTAGTGCATCCGGGCGTCGTCCGCGTAGCGGACGAGGTAACCGCAGAGCTGGGCGCGCCAGGAGAGGTCCATGTCCTCCCCGCCGCCCCGGTAGCGCTCGTCCCAGCCGCCCAGCGCGGTCAGGACGTCCTTCCAGGCACCGCAGTTCGCCCCCCGGGCGAACGGCAGGAAATCCGTCTGGGCGTCCATCGGCAGGGGCTGCTCGTCGACGCGGCCGGGGCTGAGCACGGAGGTCTCCAGTCCGCCGCCCACCAGATCGGCCTCCTTGGCCGCCTGGGCCATCGCGGCCAGCCAGCCGGTGTCGGCGACGTCGTCCGCGTCGCAGAACGCGACGAAGTCGCCGCGTGCCGCGGCGATTCCCCGGTTGCGGGCACGGCTCTCACCGGCGCGGTCGGACGCGTCCACGATCCGCAGGTCCGGCAGCTCGGCGCGGGCCCGTTCGGCGACCTCGCGGGTGGTGTCCGTCGAGCCGTTGTCGACGACCAGGACCTCGTAGGCGACGGCTCCGGTCTGCCGGGCCAGGGCGGTCAGCTGGGCGGCGAGCGTGCGGGCGCCGTTGCGCACCGGGACGACCACCGACACCAGCCGGGGAGTGCTCCCGTTCCGCGGCCCGGCGGCGGGCGGCCGGCACCCGTGCCGGACCAGGCGGGTGCGACGCGCGACGCGCGCCCCGGGGGCCAGGACCGCGGCCGGGTCCCCGGGGTCGCCGGACCGGCGGCGGACCAGCGGCATGGGCAGGGCGACCCAGCGCGCCGTACCGCCGTCCGCGTCCAGCAGTTCGCGCCGCACCGCGTAGGCGCCCTCGAGGAGGTCCGAGGGGGAGGGCCGGGCCCGCGGGGACGCGGACGGCAGGGCGAACCCGTCCACCAGACCGTCGTCCCTCAGCCGCAGGGCGCCGCACTGCACCAGACCGACCGGCCCGGTGCCGTCCCCGCGGCCGTCCCGGGCCGCCCGCGCCAGGTGCCACAGCCAGTGGGGGAGCGCCTCGTCGTCACCGCGGAGAACGGCCACGTACGGCGCCCCCGCGTTCCTGGCCGCGTCGACGCACACCGGCCCGAGGTCCTCGCGAGCGCACCGGACGACCCGTACGGGCGGCACCGCCGTGTCGTCGAGGGGCACGGCCGGCCCGGGGGACCGGGTGCCGCCGGCCGTCGGGCCGTCCGCCGTCACCAGGGTGATCGAGACGGGACGCACCGTCTGGGCGAGGAGGCCGCGCACGGCGCGCCGCCCGTCGCCGTCCGGATCGACCACCACCACCGCGACACCGGGCAACGCCTCGTCCGCGGTCCTCGCCGAGGTGCCGTCCACGCCGTTCCCCCTCCGTCGGCTAGTCGAGGTCGACCCGGGTCAGGGTGAAGTCGACGTCGTTGGGCGGGGCGACCAGCAGCGGCAGCAGCTCCTCACGGGTCCGCGCCCGTCGCCGCCGCTCCTCCCGCGCGGTCATCGCCTCGGTGTAGGCCCGGCGCTCCGCGGACCCGAACCCGGTGTCCGGCGCCTGGGTGAGCGACTTGGGCCAGATCCGGTACCGGTAGAGCACCTTGCGCACACTGCGCAGCCGGTACAGGCGGGCGGCCCGCAGGTGGAAGTCGGTGTCGGCCCCCAGGCGCGCGGTGCCGTCGAAGCCGCCGAGCCTCTCGAGCACCGAGCGCCGCACCACCGAGGACGGGTGCAGGAGCACGGTCGTCCGCCCCAGCCGCATCCAGAGGTTGCCGTTGCGGGGCATCCGCCGGTGTCCCGTCGTGCGGCCCGCCTCGTCGATGTAGGAGTAGGCGCAGCCGACCAGGTCGGCGCCGCCGCTCTCCAGGAGGGCCAGTTGATGGCGCAGCCGGCCCGGCAGGCTGATGTCGTCGGCGTCCTGGAAGGCCACGTAGGGGGTGTCCACCGATTCCAGGACCTTGTTCTTGATCCGCAGGTGGCCGACGTTGCGGGAGGTGCGGACCACGGTCAGCCGGGGGTCGCCGGCGTACGGGTGGAGTTCGCGGACCCACTCCTCGTCGGGCGAGCAGTCGTCCACCACCGTCAGGCGGAGGTCCGGGCGGTCCTGGGAGAGCACCGACCCGACGGCCGCACCCAGGTACGCCGCGCAGTCGTAGTGAGGCAGGACGACGGTCACCGCCGCCCCGGCCGGCCCCGCTGTCACCATCGAGTCTCCTTCCGGGCCGCCCCTCGGGGTGACCTCGTGTGTCAGCGCCCGGCGGCCGCTTCCGCGGCGGGCTCCTCGACGGTGGGGCTGCGGAAGTCCCCCTCGTCGCCCCACGCCACCTGGCGAAGGGGCCGTCCCGCCGCGCCCCGGACCGCCAGCGAGCCGGCCACCCCGCAGAACCAGGTGAAGTGCAGGCCCTTGACCAGCCAGCGCTGCAGCCCGTGCACCGGCCCTCGGCTGCCGTCCCACGCCGCGAGCGGCCACAGGCCGTGGAAGAGGACCCGGGTGAGGTAGACCCGCGCGGTGGGCCAGGGATAGTCGGCGACGCAGGTCACATGGCTGTAGAGGGAGCGGCGCAGGCGCTGGAACGTGTCGTGGGTGCGGCTGACGCGGTAGAAGCTGATCCGGGCCTCGGGCAGCACTTCCAGGTCGTGCAGCGGATCGGGCGCCCCGGCGTCGAGCAGTTCGAACACCACGTACCCGTCGTCGGTCAGGCGTCTGACCGGAATGCCGGTGCCCAGCACGTCCGTCGCGACGACCAGGCAGGCCGCCGCCGGACAGGCCTTCGGCGGGGCGGTGACCCCGGAGACCCGGTCCATGGCCTGTGAGGTGACCGTCTCCCTGGCCAGCGCGACCGAATGCGCCCCGACCGCGCCCCGCTCCCCCCGCTCCCGGAAACGGGAGACCAGCAGGGCGAGGCAGTGGGGGGCGATCTCGACGTCGTCGTCCGTCCAGAGCCAGCCGGCGTAGCCGAGGTCCTCGGAGAGCCGCAGGACCGTGCTCACCGTGCGGAGCTTGCCCGGCCCGGGCAGGGCCAGGCCGACCACGGTGAGGGCCGGGCCCCCGGGCACCGGGGCGCACAGCCGGCGCAGCCTGCGCAGCGCCTCCTCGTCCTCCCCGGGGCCGTACTGCATGCCCACCCAGACGGTCAGCGGCAGGGACGGGTGCGCTTCCCGCACCTCGGCCAGGCGGTGCAGCACATGACGGAACGTCTGCTCGTGCGCCTCGGCGTCGCACCGGCCGACGTAGGTGGGCAGCAGCACCCCGAGCCCGCCGGACGGCAGCGGGAACGCCGCCCCGCCCGGCCGCGCGCCGATCACGCCGTCCGCGCGCACCTCGCCCCGGACGTCCGAGTCCGGTCCCTCGCGTCCCACCAGGACGAACGGGGTGGGACGCGCCGGCGGTGGCGCGAAACCGCGGGCCACCGCCCGTTGCCACCAGACACGACGGTCCACGGTCCCCCCGCGCATTCACGTCCCCTTCGTCGATTCCGAGCGGATTTCCCTCTTGCCTGACACGGGGTGCGGTCCCGCCCGCTCCCGCCCCGGCGGCGGACTCCGGAAGAAGGGAAACGCTGGTGCGGGCGACGCACGAGTGAGCGGTAAATGCGGTTGGTCGGTACGCTAACCAGCCCCGGGCCGGCCTACAAGGGCGCCCCGGGTATCGGCGAGAGATGGCCGAAATGCGGATGCCCGGCTTCAGTCCTTCGCCCGGTCGCCCCGTAGGATCCCCGGAACACCGGCCGGGGGCCCGGACTTTCGGGGGAGTGGGGGCCCGGCCGATACGCGCGATGTGGGGCGGGCCGTGTGGCAGGCTGAGCCGTGCGCGTGCGGTCGGGGCGATGAACCCGACCGGATCACGAATCCTGACCATTGAGGCCGACAATGCGTGCCCTTCGTCGCGGTCGGCAGAAAGGTGGCAGTCATGGGCTATTCCGTCGGTGCCCGAGAGGGGTACCACGGCATGTCCGAGCCCGCCGACCGCAAGATTCTCCTGCAGGCGCGCGGCGTCGTGAAACGCTACAAGCGCCGCCGCGTCCTGACCGGGGTCGATCTCGTCGTGCACGCGGGCGAGGTCGCCGCGATCGTCGGCAGCAACGGGGCGGGCAAGTCCACCCTGCTCAAGATCTGCGCCGGTCTGCTCTCCCCCGACAAAGGACGGGTCACCGTCTCCGGCCACCTCGGCTACTGCCCGCAGAACGCGGGCGTCATGGGCTTCCTGACCCCCCGGGAGCACTTCACCCTCTTCGGCACCGGCCGGGGCCTGAGCCGCCGGGAGTCCGACCGCCGCGGCCGGAAACTCGCGGGAGAGCTCGACTGGGCCCCCGCGGAGGGCGTCCTGGCCAAGGACCTGTCGGGAGGAACCCGCCAGAAGCTGAACGTCGTCCTGTCGGCCCTGGGGGACCCGGACCTGCTGCTGCTCGACGAGCCCTACCAGGGCTTCGACCACGGCTCCTACGTGGACTTCTGGCGGAGCGTCTGGGAGTGGCGCGAGGCGGGCAAGGCCGTCGTCGTGGTGACGCACATGCTCAACCAGCTCGACCGGGTGGACCAGGTGCTGGACCTCACCCCCGGCAAAGGAAGGGGCAACCGATGACGGCCACCCTGCGGATGGCGGAGATGACCTTCCGCGAACTGCTGCGCCGGCGGGGCGTGCTGGGCCTGCTGCTCCTGGTCCCGCTCGTCTTCTACCTCGGGCGTTACGACCAGACCGGCCAGGCGATCCGGTTCGCCAGCCTCGGTGTGGGCTTCGCGGTCAGCGCCGCGGCCCTCTTCTCCGCGGTCGGCGGCCGGGAGATCGAACCGCTCCTGGCCCTCTCCGGGTTCCGCCCGCTCCAGCTCTTCCTGGGCCGCCTGCTGGCCCTCCTCACCGCCGGCATGGGCGTGTCCGCCCTCTACGCCGTGATCATCCTGGTCGGGCAGGACGTGGCGCACCCGCAGGCCGTCGCGGTGGAACTGGCGCTGACCACGCTGGTGGCGGTGCCGCTGGGACTGCTGCTCGGGGCGGCCGTGCCACGGGACATGGAGGGCGCCCTGCTGCTGATCTCCGTCATCGGCGCCCAGATGGTGATGGATCCGGCCAAGGATTCGGCCAAGGTGCTTCCCTTCTGGTCGACCCGGGAGATCATCACCTACGCGGTCGACGGCGCGGACAGCGGATCGTTCGACTCCGGGGTGGCCCACGCCGTCGGAGCGACGCTGCTGCTGGTCGCGGTGAGCGGTTGCGTGACGGCGGGCCGATTGCGCCGCCGGCGCCATCTGCAATTCGCGTGAAATACGCCGGACACCGCTGAGAACGCCCCGCACGGCGCGAAACCGTCGGGGCGTGTCTTCTTCCGTCCGGCAGGAATGCATAACCGCCGCACAAAGTCTCCCTACCCCACGGAAACGAACGCGTGTAGTATCGGCAACCGCCCTGCCGCACCTTGTCCTCGAGGCGGCCCGGTGGACCCGCTGTTCGTCTCTCCAGTGGAAGGGGAGTACGTGAACGACGCTTTTCGTCCGTCCGCCGGTGAATCCGCCGGACGGGCCCGCCGAAGGATTTCCGAGCACTTCCGCACTCCCTCGACCGCGGCGTATGCCGGAACGGTCACGCAGTTCCCCGGGCGGGTCTGAAGGAAACCGCGCGACGGCGCCGGACCGCGGCTTTCGCGCCGGCGCGGCGCACCGGGAGGAACACTCCCGGCCGGCCGGGAACGGCCTCGGCGACCAGGGCGCCCCGCACCTCCATCCGAACGCGCGACACCTCGGCCGGACGCGATCCGCACGTGCGACGCGGCCGGCACCCCGTCGCGTGACCCGACCGGACGACAAGCCGGACGACGAGCCGGACGACAAGGGGGAAGACGCTGGTGAACGCCTCACCGCAGCTGGACCACCACACGGAACTCCACGCCGCACCACCGCTCTGGCGGCCGGGACGCGTGCTCGCCCGGCTGCGCGAGCACCCACCGGGCCCCGTCCACATCATCGACCCCTTCAAGGTCCCGGTGACGGAAGCGGTCGAGAAGGCGGCGGAGCTCACGCGGCTGGGCTTCGCCGCCGTCCTTCTGGCCAGCACCGACTACGAGTCGTTCGAGTCGCACATGGAGCCGTACGTGGCGGCGGTGAAGGCGGCCACCCCGTTACCGGTCGTCCTGCACTTCCCGCCCCGCCCGGGGGCCGGCTTCCCGGTGGTCCGCGGCGCGGACGCGCTCCTGCTGCCCGCGCTGCTGGGCTCGGGCGACGACTACTTCGTCTGGAAGAGCTTCCTCGAGACGCTGGCCGCCTTCCCCGGCCGAATACCCCGCGAGGAGTGGCCCGAGCTGCTCCTCACCGTCGCCCTCACCTTCGGCGAGGACCCCCGCACCGGGGACCTGCTCGGCACCGTGCCGGTGAGCACGGCCTCCACCGAGGAGATCGACCGGTACCTCCACGTCGCCCGTACCTTCGGTTTCCACATGGTGTACCTGTACTCGCGCAACGAGCACGTGCCGCCCGAGGTCGTACGCCACTTCCGCAAGGGGCTCGGCCCCGACCAGGTGCTCTTCGTGAGCGGCAACGTCCGCTCCGGGCGGCAGGTCACCGAGTACCTCGACAGCGGGGCGGACTACGTGGGGTTCGCCGGAGCCCTGGAGCAGCCGGACTGGCGGTCCACCCTCGCCGAGATCGGCGGGCGGCGGCCCGCCGCCCCGGCCCGTCCGGGGAGCGGGCGGTGACGGCCGCCCCGGCCACGGCCCTGCCGGCGGACTACACGGAGTCCATGCTCGCCGCCGAGGCCGCCAACCGCGACCATGTCACGCGGTGCGTCGCGGAGACCGGTGGGTCGCCGGACCTGGTGGCGCACACCGCCGCCCTGCGCCTGTACCTGAGGGTGCCCCACTTCCTCACCGAGTGGACGACCGACCCGGACCGGCGGGCCGCGGTGTCCCGCGCGCTGGCCCTCGACATCGTCTCCATGAAGCTCCTCGACGACCTGATGGACGACGACACCGGACTCGACCGGGTCGAACTCGCCTGTGTCTGCCTCCGCCTCCACCTGCGGGCGCTGCACGAGCTGGAATCCCTCGCCCGCGACCCCAGGGCGGTGACGGACATCCTGGAGCAGGACGCCGTCCACCTCTGCGGCGGCCAGATACGCACCAAACGCACTCGGGCGACGAACCTCCGGGAGTGGCGCGCCCATGCGAGCACCTACGGCTCCACCTTCCTGGGCCGCTACGGGGCACTCGCGGCCGCCTGCGGGGGGGACGGCCAACCGGCGGACTCCGTACGGCGGTTCGCCGAGGCTTTCGCCATGACCATCACCATGGCGGACGACCTGACCGACTACGACCGCAACGGCGAGCGGGACGGCAACCTCGCCCATCTGATGCGGACCGGGGCCGTGGCCGGCCAGGACGTCGTGGACCTGCTGGAGGAGCTGCGCGGGCGGGCCCTCGCCGCGGTGGCGGCACCGCCCGGCGCGCCCGGTCTGGTGCCGGTCGTCCACCTCTACACGGACGACGTGCTGGTACGGCTGCTTCCCCGGCACCCGGGGGAGTGACCGGCGGCCGGCCGGAGCGTCTCCGGCCGGCCGTCCCGCTCCACCCCGGGCTACCGCGCGGCGGCGCCCCGCACCATCAGGTCGTCGAACACGAAGAGGTCGACGTCGGTGCGCGCGAAGTCGTCGAGCACGTCCCGGGCGGTGTGCGCGATGGGCTTGCCCGGGCCGTTGAGCGACGTGTTGATCAGCGCCGGCACACCGCTCAGCTCCTCGAACTCGGCGAGCAGACCGTACAGCCGGTCCTCCTCGGGGCCCAGGGTCTGGATCCGGCAGGTGCCGTTGACGTGCCGGGCCTCGGGCGCGGTCCCGTCCGGCAGCCGGTACTCGAAGAGCATGTACGGCGACGGCGCCCGTCCCGGGTACAGCCCGGCGAAGCGCTCGTCGCGCATCACGGCGCCCAGCGGCCGGAACCACTCGCGCTGCTTGAGCTTCTCGCTCATCCGCTCGCGCATGCCCGGCACCGCGGGACTGCCCAGCAGCGACCGGTGCCCCAGCGCCCGCGGCCCCAGTTCCGCCGCTCCCTGCGTCAACGCCACCACCCCGCCCCCGGCCAGCACCCCGGCGACCGCGGACCGGTCGTAGGGAACGGCCCGCAGGCCCGCGCCCTCCACCGCGTCCAGGACGGCGGCGCGGGACTCGCCCCCGCCGTTGCGGTACACGCTGAACGGCTCCGGCTTCACCCCGGCCACCTGCGCGAGCGCGTAGAGGCCGGCGCCCGTCAGGTGACCCGCGTCCCCGCAGGCGGGCGGAATGGCGATGTCCCGCCCGTACTCCTCCCGCAGCGCCGAGTTAGCCACGATGTTCAGGGCGCACCCGCCGCCCAGGGCGATCGGGCCCACCCCGGCGTCCGTGCGCGTCACATGCCGGTCGAGCACCGCCCGGACGGCCTCGGTGAACATCTCCTGGAACGTCGCCACCACCTGCGACGCCGTCTCGAACCCGGGGGCGAACTCGGGCCGGCCGGCCAGGTCCGCGCGCACCCGCTCGGCGAGTTCCCGGTCGTTCATCACGTCCGGATCCACCGACAGCAGCTGTTCGCGGATGTGCGGGTCCGGCTGCCCGTAGCCGCCCATGGCCATCACCTTGCCGGCCACGCTGGGGCTCGGGCCGAAGCCGAGGAGGTACCCGATCGCCGTCCACCCGAAGCCGTTGCCGTACCAGGGCAGCGGGTCCTTGTCGACCCACTCCAGGGCCCCGCCGGTCACCCGGAACAGGGAGCTGCGGGTGAGCTGGCCGCGGCCCTCGTTGACGAGGACGACGGCGCCTTCCTCCCAGCCCGCGTAGTGGGCGGCCAGCGCCGCGTGGGAGACCTCGTGGGTGACCACGACGCACTCCACCCGCCGCCCCAGCATCTCGCAGACGGTCCGGTGGTGGAGGGCGCCCGCCCCGATCCGCTCCAGGGCCCGGTCCAGGTCGGGTATGCGCAGCAGCCCGCTGCGGACCGGGGTGCTGACGGCCACCAGGTCGATCCCGTCGGTGTCCACGCACTCCTGCTCGAGCACGTGCCGCAGGGCGACGTCGGAGCGGTGGTCGTGCTTGACCCGGGTGAGCCGTTCGGTCTCGACCGCGAAGACCAGCCGCCCGTCCTCGAAGTAGGCGACGCCGGTGTCGTGGCCGGCGGAGTGGAGCGACAGTACCTTCATCAGCTCTCCTGACGCGTGGGTGAGGACGACGGAGTGAGCCTGCGGATGTCCGAGTAGGGGGCCCACTCGATGCGGCGCAGTGGCCTGCCGGACAGCCCGCGCACGTAGAGTTCGCTCCCGATGCCCGCGAACCAGGCGAAGTAGAGCCACTTGATGAGCGCCTTCTTCACACCGTGGCGGGCACCGCGGGAGGAGTCGAAGCCGGTCAGCGGCCACATGCCGCCGAACAGGACGTGGCGGAAGTAGTGCCGGACCACCGGCAGGGGCCAGTCGGCGAGGTCGACGAGGTGGTTGAGCAGCAGCCTGCGGATCCTGCGGCGGGTCTCGCCGGCCGGCCCCGCCACGTAGTAGTGGCACCGGGCGTCCGGAACCAGCCGCAGGCGGGCCAGCGGGTCGGGCAGCGCGGGGTCGAGGAGGCGGAAGCACACGTAGCCGTCGTCGGATATGTAGCGCCCCGGCAGGCCGCCGGCCACCACGTCGGTGGCCACCAGGATGCAGCAGCCGTGCGGGTAGTTCGTGGCCGGGGCGGCGATCGCCTTGGCCCGGGACAGCAGCCGGGAGGTGGCGTACTCATGGGTGTGCGGAACCTTGGTCGCGCCCACCGCCCCGCGGCAGCCCGCCGCCAGGAAGTCCCGCACCAGCCGGGACAGGCAGCCCTCCTCCAAGGTCACGTCGTCGTCGGTCCACCCGACGCCCGCACAGCCGAGGAGTTCGGCGACCGCGATCGCCCCGTTGAGGGTGCGGGGTTTGCCCGGCCCGGGCAGCGAGAGACCGCAGGCCCGCAGTCCGGGCAGCCGGGTGCGGGCGTCGTCCAGCAGCACCCGCAGGCGCCGCAGCGCCTCCCGCTCCTCCTCGGCCGACGACCACTGCATGCCGACGAACAGCACCAGGGGCACCCGGGGGTGGTCCCGCGTCACCGCGGCCGCCTGGTCCAGCAGCGCGTCGAACCACTCCCGCTGCCGCGCCAGGCTCACCCGGGAGACGTAGGTCGGCACGACGAGGGCGATGCCCGGCCGCCCGGCGGGCGTGCGCAGCGCCTGAGCGGCCTCCTCGGCGCGCGGGGTCCCGTCGGCCGGCAGACCGGGCAGGACGTGCCGGACGGGGACCTCCCAGGACTCCGGGGGGCGGAACCCGCGGGCCATGGTGCTCCGCAGGTGGTGCGTCACGAACCCCTCCCCGGCCGGCCGCCGCCTGCGCCGCGCCAGCGGCCGGTTGAGACGGACCGGAGGCCCCGGACGCACCGGCGGGTGCGGGACGGCCGGGGCGGCGGGCTCAGAAGTCACGGTCGGTGTTGGAGGTCGACCGGTACAGGCTGTGCAGGCCGTCCAGCGTGTTGCGCCACTGGCCGGTCACCGCCATGTGCGACAGCAGCGGCTTGACCATGGAGCGGCGCATGAAGAAGGAGCGGTACGCCCACTGGGCGCGCTCCTGCGCGTCCGGCACCAGGTACCCGATCCGCGCGTCGAACTCGCCCCGCACGAAACGGTCCCAGTAGTCGGGCGGGATCTGGCCGGCGGCCACGGACTCCGTGTGCAGGGGGGTGCCCGGCAGGGGCGTCGCGGTGTAGAAGCTGGCGTAGTCCAGCGGGAGGCGGCAGGCGAGGTCGACGGTCCTGCGGAACTGCTCCCGGGTCTCCCCGAGCCAGCCGACGATGAAGTACCCGAAGCCCTTGATCCCGGCCTCGTGGGCGGAGGTGACGGCCTTCTCGATCTTCTGGATGTCGCTCTCCTTGCGCATCCGCTCGAGGATCTCGCTGTCACCGTGCTCGATGCCGAACCGCAGGCGCACGCACCCGGCCCCGGCCATCGCCTCCAGCAGCGGCTCGGGCACCAGGTCGACGCGGGTGGGCGCCTCCCAGCGGACCTTGAGACCGGTCTCCTCGATGAGCCCGCAGATCTCCCGCACCCGGCCGCGGTGCAGGGTGAACACGTCGTCGTAGAACATGATCTCCTTCACCCCCCACCGCTCCTTGAGCTCCGTCATCTCACCGACGACGTCCTCGGGACTGCGGTACATGGACTTCTTGTCCACGGCCTGCTTGAAGCAGAAGCTGCACTTGAAGGGGCAGCCGCGGCTGGAGATCATCGTCGCGAACGGCCGCGGAGCCATGATCGAGTAGTAGCGGTCCATCGGGAGCCCGGCGCGTTCGGGCCAGCCGACCTCCTCCAGGTTCACCATCGGCGCGGCACCGCCGTCGTGCTTGCGGGTCACCAGGCCGCGGATGCCCTCCGGCTCCTCGCCCCGCTCCATCGCCTCCGCCAGTTCCGGCATGATCGTGACGCCTTCGCCGACGCCCACGTAGTCGATGGACTCGTGGACCAGGTTCTCGTGCGCGTACACCTCCGTGTGCGGCCCGCCCAGGATCACCTTCGCCCCGGTGCTCTTGGCCGCCTCGCACGCCTCGATGGCGCCGGGCAGACCGGGTGTCGTGGTGCTCACCCCGACCAGGTCCGGCGCGAAGTCCGCGAGCAGCTTGCGCAGCCCCTCGCTGTCGAGGCCCAGGGCGGGGGTGTCGACCTGGATGACGTGGTGGAACCCGGCCGACTTGAGCGCGGTGTGGATGTAACCCAGCCCGAGGTGCGGCAGCACGCCGGCCCGCTTCTGGACCCGCGCTATCTGACGGGTGTTCAGGCACAGGTCGTGATGGCGCACCAGGGCGATCCGCAGTTTGCGCTTGCGCCAGAGCGGTATGCCCGACCGGGCCGGGGTCTCGGCCGTGGCGGAGCATCCGCCCGACGTCGCTCCCGCGGCGGGACCTGTGCTGATCACGGGCAATGTCTTCCGCATGCGATGTGCTCCTTCTGGGCCCTGCGGCTGATGTCTCGTGAGGAGTGGGGGTCTGCGGCGGTCCCGGCCCCGCTACGGCCGGCGGCGGGCCCTTCGGACGGCGAGGTCCTCCAACTGCAGCAGGTAGAGCGCCAGGGGCTGCAGCCTGCTGACGCGCTGCGGAGCCCCGGGCCCCCGGCCGGCGGCCAGCAGCCGTTGCAGGAAGCGGTCGGGACCGCGCCACCAGCCCGGTTCCACGACCGCCGCGTGGGCGAGGAACCGGAGCAGGTACGCCAGTCGGTGCGCGACCAGCACGGGTCCGTGCCGCTGGGGCACCGACGAGGCGAACCCCAGGTCCGCGTGCTCGGGGAAGGCCCGGTGCAGCGCCCGGTCGTGGAACGTCCCGTCGACCAGGAAGCGGTGCGGCACCGAGGCGAGGTGGTCGAAGAGGGCGTGGTCGAGGTAGGGGGTGTGCGTCAGGACCCGTCCGTCCCCCAGGGCGAACGGAGCCGCGGAGATGGAGCGCCGGGTCCGGTTCCAGAAGAAGAAGGAACTGAGCGGGCTGGCGCTGTCGGCGTGCCGGGCCAGCTCGGTGACGAGGCGTCGCCGGGCCGCCTGCCTGCTCCACAGGGCGTTCGTCCGGGGGCTCAGCAGGTGCTCCACGTGGGGGCCGGTCCGGCTCGCGGCCAGCAACCGGTCCGCCAGGCCGGGCAGGTCCGCGGGGTCGTAGGGGTTGGCCCGGATGAACTCCACGCTCGGGTTCTGGACGAGCTCCCCGCCGCCGAGACCGTCGTACGAGATGCGGCTGTGGCGGCGCAGGTGGGCCAGGACCGGCTGGGTCCACGCGCCGTCCAGGGTGGTCATGCCCTGCGCCGGCAGGGCGGCGAGCTCCGCGCGGAACTGCGAACGGGGGCGCGGCACCACCGTGTGCGGCAGACCGAGCCGGTCCGCCAGGGCGGCCGCCACGCGCGCGTCGGCCCCCGGGTCGGGAGGGAACTTGGCGCCGCTGACGCACCGGCGCGGCGGTGCGCCCCGGCGGCACAGCTCGAGCAGGATGTGCCGTGAGTCCCGGCCGCCGCTGAGCAGGAGGTCGTACGGTTCGCCGGGCAGCCGGCGGGCCACCGAGGCGCGGAACAGGTCGACGAAGCCGTCGACCGCCTGCGCCTCGGTCATCGCGGCGGCCCCGGGGCGCGGCGGCCCGTCGGACCGCAGCCGCAGCCCGCCGGTGTCCCAGGTGAGCGTGGCCGCCGGGGGCAGTGCGCGGACCTGTGCGAAGGCCGTGTCCTCGGCGAGGAAGAATCCCGTCCGCAGGAAGACGGCGAGCGCGTCGTGGTCCAGCTCGACGGGCCCGTCGTCCGGAAGCAGGGCGAGCGGGTCGGGGGAGAGCGCGAGTGAGTCGCCGTCGGCCCGGTAGAAGAGGGGGCGGATGCCGTAGCGGTCGTTGCGGGCCACCAGGCGTTCGCCGTCCCACCTCCACCCGGCGAAGACGCCTTCGGCCGGCGGGCCCGGGTCCAGGTGGTCACCGGTGAGGGGGTGCCCGAGGCGCGCCTCCTCGTCGCCCTCCGCGCGCACCCCGTCGGGGCCCGCGGTCAGGAGGACGCGGGGGGCGGACGCGACCGGGCGGCGGACCGTCATCGGGCGTCCAGCAGGGGCTGGAGGGCGGCTTTGATCCTGGCCGTCACCGCGTCCTGGTCCAGTACGGAAGCGGCGAAGGAGACCGCGGCCTTCTTGTGCACCTCGATCACCGACGGACGGGTCAGCCAGTCGTCCGCCGTGCGGAAGAGTTCCTCGGGGGTGGCGCAGGCGTGGCCCAGCCCCTCCTCGTGGATCAGTCCCGGCACCCACTGCTCCATGGGCAGTCCCGACTCGAGCATCAGGACCGGTATGCCGAAGTAGGCCGCCTCGAGGGTGGTGTTGGGCCCCGCCTTCGAGACGAGGAGCCCGTACCTGGACCGGGAGGCACGCCGGATGTAGTCGAAGTACTCGGTCTGGCCGAGGACGCTGTGGAACCGCCAGTGGGGCCGCCCGACCGCGGCGGTGCGGCGGGCGAGCTCCGGGTCGCCGTAGCCGACGAAGACGAGGTCGATGTCGGGGTGGTGGTCGGCGAGGCGCCGCACCAGCTCGGGGTAGGTGTCCCCGCCGCGGTTGGAGAAGACGATCACCCGTGGCCGGTCCGGGCCCGAGTCGCCGCCCCAGGGCCCCGCCTCGGAGACGGCCGTCCCACTGGTCATGAAGTCCCGCAGGTCGTGCTGGGCGACGAGCGGGCCCACCACCTGGACGCGCTCCGGGTCGCCGCCGGCCGTGGCCAGCAGGTGCTCCTTCGCCCGGGGGAAGCCGACGAGCGTCAGGTCCGGGTACCGGCTGCGGTGCAGCGGCAGTTGCAGCAGCCCGGGGTTGGTCACGTGGCTGACGACCCGGGTGGACGTCCCGGCGAGCCGGACGGCGGCCACGCACAGCCTCGCCACGAACCCCTTCGTGCCGACCACCACGTCGGGGGCGCTCTCCCGCAGGTGCCGGGCGAGCGGCTCCAGGTCCGCCCGCTGGGCGGCGGTGGGGTCCGCCTCGAACCCCTCCGGGAAGCGTGTCTGGAGGCGGTCCATGAGGGCCATGTACCGCTGGTTGCGGACGACGGCGTCGGGGCTCTCCAGGGAGATGGTCCGGATCTCCGCCCCGGCCTCGCCGATCCACGGGAGGATCGGCTCCGCCTCCAGGAGGGTCACCTCCGCGTCGATCGCGCTCCGGAGCGCGCGGGAGAAGCGCGTCGCGGCGAGGTAGTTGCCGAACTCGCCCCAGGTCCGGGGGGAGAGCACCTGGACGAGCGGTCGGTCGGGGGCAGCCATGGGTCTCCTAGGAGAGGGCCGGGTACGCGGGGGACTCGAGGGCGCGGGGTCCGGCCGTCAGGCTCTCGAACCAGAGCTGGTAGACCAGCAGCGCCCACAGCTTGCGGGAGGTGTCACGCCGGCCACCGAGGTGGTCGTCGATCAGCAGGCGCACCGCCCCGGTGTCGAACAGGCCGCCGCGGCGCAGGGACGACGGGGAGAGGGTGTCCAGGAGCAGGGGCCGCAGCTCGCCGCGGAGCAGGGCCGCCACCGGCGCGCGGAAGCCCAGCTTCGTCCGCTGGACGACGGAAGGGGGCAGCCAGTCGGCGGCGACCTGCCGCAGCAGGTACTTGCCGGTGAAGCGGCGCAG
The DNA here is from genome assembly GCF_002078235.1 of Streptomyces viridosporus. GTDB lineage: Bacteria > Actinomycetota > Actinomycetes > Streptomycetales > Streptomycetaceae > Streptomyces > Streptomyces viridosporus. The sequence goes on along the minus strand of NZ_MSGP01000144.1, from coordinate 4,773 downwards.
CTTCAGGCCGGTGGGCAGGGAGTTGCCGTACTCGACCAGGTCCAGGTCGAGGAAGGGGGAACGCAGTTCGAGGGAGCTGCGCATGCCGCCCCGGTCCGTCTTGGTGAGGATCACGTCCCGCAGGAAGTGGGTCACCACGGCGAGCTGGCTGCGCTGGACACCGGTCAGGCCCGGCTGTCCCCGCAGGAGGCGCGCCACCTCGGTGAACGGGTCGTGTCCGGTCAGTTCGGCCCCGGCCTCGGGGGTGAGCAGCCGTGGCAGCTCGCCCGGGCCGAAGGGCGCCGTCGAGAGGTAGAACCGGTGCTCCGGGGCCGCGCGCAGGCCCTTGGCCAGCAGACCGAGGGCCTGCGTCACGGGGAGGTTGCCGGAACGGGCCGGCAGCCGGCGCACCAGCAGTCGGACGAGGGCCTCCAGCCGGGGGGCCGGCAGTACGCGCAGCAGCAGCTCGATCGCCCGCTCGGCCTGGAAGTAGCGGTAGCCCAGGAGCAGTTCGTCCGCGCCGTCGCCGGTGAGGACGCCCCGGACGTGCTCGCGGGCCGCCCGGCAGACCAGACGCGTGGGCAGCAGGGAGGGGTCGGCCAACGGTTCGTCGGCCACGGCGAGTTCGGACTCCACCACACCGGCGAGGTCGGCTCCGCCGATCCGCACCACGTGGTGCTCGGTGCCGAGGTGGCGCGCCACCGCCCGTGCGTGGTCGCTCTCGTCGAAGTCCGGGTCCGCGAACCCGGCGCTGAAGGTGGGCACCGGCCGTCCCGGCAGGAGCTGCTGGGCCACCGCGGCGACCGCGCTGGAGTCCAGGCCGCCGCTGAGCAGTACGCCGAGGCGGCGGTCGGTGCTGGTCATCCGGCGGGCGACGGCGGCGCGGAAGAGCTCCTCGAACCGCCGCGCGGCCTCCCGCCGTCCGGGGCCCCGCCTGCCCCCCGGCCGGAGGGCGGGCCGCCAGAACTCGGTCTCGTCCAACGCGCCGTGCCGGTGGGTCACATAGCTGCCGGGGCGCACCTTGCTCACCCCCGACACGGCCGAGGCGGGGGCGCAGAACGCCTGGAGCACCAGGTAGTCGGCGAGCGCCCGCACGTCCGGTGTGCGCGGCGCGGCGGGGTGCCGCAGCAGAGCGGTGAGTTCGGACGCGAAGGCGATGCCGTCCGGCACGCGGGTGTAGTAGAGGGGCTTCTTCCCCATCGGGTCGCGGGCCAGCACGGTGGTGCCGGTGCGGGCGTCGTGCAGCGCGAAGGCGAACATGCCCCGCAGCCGGTCGAGCATCCGCATGCCCAGCAACTCGTAGAGTTCCACGAGGACTTCGGTGTCGCTGCCGGTGCGCAGGGCGACGCCCGCCGCCCGCACCTCGGCGCGCAGTACGGCGTGGTTGTAGAGCTCGCCGTTGAACACCACGGCGGTGGCTCCCGACGCGGAGACGAACGGCTGCGCGCCGTGGTCCGGGTCGGTGAAGGTCAGGGCGCAGTGCGCGAGGGTGACGCCCCGGTGGTGGCACCAGTCCGAGCCGTCGGGGCCGCGGTGCGCCACGGCGGCGAGCATGCGCTCGGCCGTGGCACGCGCGTCCTCCTGCCCGGCGCCGGCGTCACTGAATCCGACGAAGCCGCACATGCCGCCTACAGCCGTGGCACGGACACCGAGGAGCCGCCGACCGGGACGGTGTCCTGCTCGGCGCCGGACAGTGACCGCCGGGTCCACTCGATCTGGGTGGCGAGACCTTCCCGCAGACCCGTCCGGGCCGTGAAGCCCAGGACGTTCCGGGCCTGCCGCACGTCGGCGGTGGTCGAGCGGACGTCGCCGATGCGGGCGGAGCCGTACGCGGTGCACGGGCGCAGACCGGTCAGCTCCGCCGTCATGGAGACCACTTCGTTGACCGAGACGGCGCTCCCGGTGCCGATGTTCAGCACCGCGCTGTCCCGGTCCCGGACCGACGCGGTCAGCAGCAGCGCCCGCACCACGTCGGACACATGGGTGAAGTCGCGGAGCTGGGTTCCGTCGCCGTAGATCTCGATGGGTTCGCCCCGGAGCGTCGCCCGGATCAGCCGGGAGATGAACATGTCCGGGCGCTGGCCGGGGCCGTAGACGGTGAAGAACCTCAGGGCGCCGACCGAGAGCTCGGCGTCGCCGCGGGCCGCGAAGGCCAGGGCCAGCCGCTCCGCGGCGAGTTTGGTGACCCCGTAGGGGGAGAGCGGACGGGGCAGGTCGTCCTCGCTCATCACGCCGTCCGCGCCGCCGTACACGCTGGAGGACGAGGCGACCACCACGCGCTCCACGCCGGCCTGCACACAGGCCTCCATCAGCCGCTGGGTCGCCAGTACATTGCACCGGAGGTACTCGGGGAATTGGGTCCAGGACGGGCGGACTCCGGGTAACGCGGCCAAGTGGAAGACCGTCGAGATGTTTTTCAGGCGGTCCACCAGATTCAATGCGTTGAGGTCACCGCGTATCTCCCGGAGCGAACCGGTAAAGGGCGGGGACGTACTCCCCGGGTCGTCCGGAAGAGGTCTCCGGTCCACCGCCACAACGTTTCTGCCGGAATTCCTGAGTTCCGTCACCAGGTGCGACCCGATGAAGCCGGCCGCACCGGTGACCAAAACGTCGCCGTCCGCTAAGTCCGTTCCGTGCGTATCGCTCGACACGAATCCCCCTTGGTTCGCTCACAACTGGCTGATCAAGGCGGTGCATTGCGGTGCACGTTCGTGTGGCTGCCTCTGGCTCGACCGGGCCGACTCGCGCGACCGCTCGGACGCCGTGGGACTGTGCGGTGCCGAAAGTGCCGCTGACCAGGCTTTCGGCGTTGAGAAACGCATGTCCGGACCAAGAGACGTGGGGAGTCTAACAGCATGCGTCAATCATGAGCAATAGTGTGCTTCGCCCCCTCCCGGAGCGGTGTCCGCTATCGGCATTCCCGCAGAAAGGACGCGCTCCGGCCGCCGCTGCCGAGGCGTCATTCACAAGGAGGCGCACAGGACTTTATGCTGGCCGCTCGCCGCCGGGCGAATGGGGGAGGGGCACGTTGGCAGACAGTCCGTTGCGGCATCTCTCCACGTTTGTCCGCTATCTGCGCGGCGAACGGACCGCCGTGGCGCTGCTCGCTCTCCTGGTCCCCGCGGGGATGGGTCTCCAACTGGTGGCGCCCTACCTGCTGCGCGGATTCATCGACGGGGCGCTCTCCGGCGACTCCCGGAAGACGCTGCTGGACCTCGCCGCCTGGTCCCTGGCGGCCGCCGTCGGGACGCTCGTGGTCACCGCGGGCACCGAGGCGCTGTCCTCACGGGTCGCCTGGCGCAGCACCAACCGGTTGCGCGCGGACCTGGTCGAGCACTGCCTGAGCCGGCCGCCGGGCTTCTACCGCGAGCATCCGCCCGGCGAACTCGTCGAACGGATGGACGGCGACGTCACCCGGCTCGCCGCGGTGATGTCGACGCTGCTCCTGGAACTGCTGGCGCAGGCGCTGCTGATCGTCGGCATCCTCGTCGCCCTGTTCCGGCTGGAATGGCGGCTGGCCCTGGTGTTCGCCCCGTTCGCGGCAGGCACCCTCCTGCTGCTGCGGACCCTGGTGGGCCGTGCCATGCCCTTCGTCACCGCGCGGCAGCGGGTCGCGGCGGACCTGCAGGGTTTCCTCGAGGAGCGCCTCGCGGCGGCGGAGGACCTCCGCGTCAACGGGGCCTCGCGGTACACCCTGCGGGAACTCGGCGACCGGCAGGACGACCTGTACCGCAAGGCCCGCGACGCGGCGCGGGCCTCGGTCCGCTGGCCCGCCACGGTGCAGGGCCTGTCCGCCGTCAGCGTCGTCCTGGCCCTGGCGGTCAGCGCCTGGCTGCACGCCCGCGGACAGCTCTCCACCGGGACGGCCTTCGCCTCCCTGTCCTACGCGATGCTGCTGCGCCGCCCCCTGCTCGCGGTCACCACCCGCTTCCGCGAACTCGAGGACGCCGCCGCGAGCGCCCAGCGGCTGAGGGACCTGCTGGGCCACGGGACGGTGGCGCCCCGCACGGGACGCGGGACGCTGCCGGCCGGACTGCCCGGAGTCCGCTTCGACGGGGTCTCCTTCGGCTACGAGCCCGACGAGCCGGTGCTGCGGGACGTCTCCTTCACCCTGCGCCCCGGCGAACGCCTCGGCGTCGTGGGACGCACCGGCAGCGGCAAGTCCACCGTGGTCCGGCTGCTGTTCGGGCTCCACCACCCGGTGGCGGGCTCGGTGTCGGCAGGCGGCCTGGACCTGACGGAGATCGACCCCCGGGCGCTGCGCGGCCGGGTCGCGCTGGTCACCCAGGAGGTGCACGTCTTCCACGCCTCACTGCGGGACAACCTCACCTTCTTCGACCGCTCCGTCCCCGACGACCGGCTGCGCGCCGCTCTCGGCGAGGCCGGGCTCGGCCCCTGGCTGCGCACCCTGCCCGACGGTCTGGACACGCCGCTCGGCGCCGGGGCCCGCGGCATGTCCGCGGGCGAGGAGCAGCAGCTCGCGCTGGCCAGGGTGTTCCTGCGCGATCCGGGGCTGGTCCTGATGGACGAGCCGACGGCCCGGCTGGATCCGTACAGCGAGCGGCTCCTGATGCCCGCGCTGGAGCGGCTGCTCGAGGGCCGGACCGCCGTCGTGGTGGAGCACCGCCCGCACCTGCTCCGGAACGCCGACCGGATCCTGGTGCTGGAGGAGGGGAAGGTCGCCGAGGAGGGGGAGCGGACGGTCCTCGCCGCCGATCCCGGGTCGCGCTTCCACGCACTCCTCCGCACGGCCGGAGCCACCCGGTGAGGGACGGGGACGAGGACGGGGAGGGG
>NZ_MSGP01000143.1 GCF_002078235.1 Streptomyces viridosporus | reverse complement strand
GCCCGGTGCTCACCGCACCGGGCGGGCTCACCGACGAGCTGGGCGAGCGGCTGTCCCGGTACCTCGATGGCGCCCCGGCGCAGGGCGGCTGGGCGGCCGCGGCCGTCCTGTGCGCCGCCCTGCTGGCCGCGCGCCGCCCCGCCTTCCACTTCCTGGAGAAGAGTTGAGTACGGCTCCGTACACCGCCTCCCGTCCCGCGCCCGGAACGCCGGCCGCCGCGATCCGGATCGCCGGCCTGCGCGTCCGGCACCGCAGAACCGTCGCCCTGGACTCGGTGGACCTGGACTTCGGCACCGGGGTGCACGGTCTGCTCGGCCCGAACGGCGCCGGCAAGACCTCGCTGATCCGCGTCCTCGCCACGGTCGCCGAACCGGCCGGCGGCCGGGTGGAGATCCTCGGCCACGACATCGGCGACCACCGGCGGCGCGGCGAGGTCCGCCGGCACCTCGGCTACCTGCCGCAGGACTTCGGCTACTACCCGGGCTTCACGGTGCGGGAGTTCGTCGCGTACGTGGCCTGGCTGAAGGAGATGCCCGCGGACCGCGTCCCGGCCGCGGTCGAGCGGGCCGTCGCCCGTGTCGGCCTGGCCGACCGCATCGACGCGAAGGTGCGCGGCCTGTCCGGCGGCATGGTCCGCCGGGTCGGCATCGCGCAGGCCGTGGTGAACGATCCGCAGGTCCTGCTCCTCGACGAGCCGACCGCCGGCCTGGACCCGGAGCAGCGCGTGGAGTTCCGTGAGCTGCTGCGCGAGCTGGGCGCCTCGTCCACCGTCGTCGTCTCCACCCACCTGGTGGAGGACGTGGCGGCGGCCTGCACGGAGGTCACCCTGGTCGACGCGGGCCGGGTCGCCTACCGGGGGACGCCCGCGTCGCTCGCCGCGCTCGGCGAGTCGGCGGGCGGTCCCGGCGACCACCCGATCGAGCGCGGCTACACGGCGGCCCTGCGGGCGCACCGCGCGCCGGACGAACGGACGGAACCCACCGCGCGGACGGAACCCACCGCGCGGACGGACCGGCCGTCGGCTTCCGGGGGGACGACCCGATGACCCTCCTGACGGAACGGGCGCCCCGGGAGCGCGGTGCATCGCCGCGCCCGCCCCTCGCCCGGCACCCGCTGCGGGCGGAGGCCGTGCGCGGTTTCGCCCCCTGGGCCGGAGCGGCGATGCTGCTCGTACTCGTGGCGGCGCTGGCGGCCGGGTCGGAGCGGTGGCAGGGCGGCTGGGCGGAGACCCGCGACCAGGTGCACGCGGCGGCGATCCTGCTCGGCGTTCCGCTGGCCCTGGCGGCCGGCTGCTGGCAGGGCGGCCGGGAACGCAGGCGCGGGACGGAGGAGATGCTGGCGGCGGCCGTGCGCGGCCGGACGGCGGTGTTCCTCGCGTCGGCCCTGCCGGTCGCGCTGTGGCTGGTCGCCGGCTACGCCGTCGCGACCGCGCTCGCACTCCTCGCCACCTGGTACTGCGCCACGGGGGACCGGCCCCACTTCGGCACGCCGCTCGCGGACGCCCTCGTCCTGGCGTCCGCCGCACTGGCCGGCCAGGTCGTGGGCCGCCTGGTGGCCTGGCGGCTGGCGGCACCGCTGCTGGCGGCGGCCGGGTACGTCGTGCTCGCCGTCGCCGGGTACGGCAACCACGGATCCGTCCGTCACCTGGCGCCCTTCACCGTCGTCCCGTCCGCCTCCGCACCGGTGTGGTGGCAGCCCCCGACGACGGCGGTGTGGACGGGCGGTCTCGCGGCCGCCGCGGTCCTCGCGTACACCGCGCGCCGCCGTGCGCTCGCCCTGCTGCCGCTGGTGGCCGCGACCGCCGCCGGCGCACTGCTCGTCCAGACCGGCGACGGCCTGTGGCCCACCGCACCGCTCGCCCGGCGCCAGGTGTGCGACACCTCCACCACTCCGCAGATCTGTGTGAACGCCCGCTACCAGGGCCTGCTCCCCCAGGTCACCGACGCCCTGTCCGGGCTGATCGACCGTCTGGAGGGCGTGGAGAACCTGCCGGTGCGCTTCGAGGACCGGCCGGGCCGGCCGGGTCCGGACGAGGTGGAGCTGCCGATGATCACACCGATCGGCTGGACCGTCGTACGGGGACGGCTCACCGACCCCGAGGAGTACGCGTGGGCGGCGGGAGTGACGTTGCAGGGCCGCGCGGAGTGCGAGGAACTGGCGCCGCGGGTGGCCAGGACGGACGAGGCCGTGAGGCACTACCTGGCCCCCAGTCCGCTGCAGCGGCACTTCGACGAGGACGACGCCCGGCGGGCGCGGTCGAGTGCGGCCGCGCGCGCCGAACTCGAGGCGAAGCTCGCGGCGCGCGAGCGCCTGGCGTCGATGGGCGACGAGGAACGCCGCGCGTGGCTGTCGTCGTACTTCGCGACGCGGGACGCGTGCGGCGCGGAAGGGGTGCCGGCCCTGTGACCCGCGGTCCCCTGCTGTACGCCCGCTCGCGCACCCTGCCGCGCACCGTGCTCGTGCTCGGCGCGACCACCGTGCTCGCCGTCCTGGGAGCCCGGAACCTGAACGCGTACCTGGACCCGTCCCGGCAGGTCCCGGTCGTCGCGCTGGCCCCGCTGTTCGCGGCGGCGGTGATCGGCACGAGCCTGCACAGCGCGTCCGACGAACTGGACCGCACCGCCGTGCGCCCCTGGTGGCGCCGGCGCCTGGTCCACCTGACGGCGCTGACCGGCTGCGCCGCGGTGCTGCTGGCGGCGACCGTGTACGGGCACCCTTCCCCGTTCGGTCCCGCGGCCATGGTCCGCAACACCCTGGGGTGCGCGGGCCTCGGCGCCGGCGCGGCCGCCCTGCTGGGGGCCCGGCTGAGCTGGCTGCCGGTCTTCGGTTACGTCAGCGCCGTGTACGTGGGGTCCGCGAACGCGCGGGACCGGCTGGTCCCGGTCTGGGCGTGGCCGGTGCAGCCGGCCGGGCAGCACACCGCCTGGGTGACCGCCGCCGTGCTCCTGGCGGCGGGTGCGGCGCTGTACGTGGTGCGCGGAGCGCGGCCCGAGGGGCGGCACGCCTGACCCACGCACCGCGCGGGCGCCCGCCACGGCCCGCCCGGCCCCGGGGGGAACGGGGGTTCTCCCGGGGCCGGGCGGGTGAGGGCCGACGTGCCCCCGTGGCCGTACGAAGGCCCGGATCCTCGTCAGGCGGAGATGCCGTCGATCCGGGCCAGGGCGTCGTCCGCGCCGTACGGCTGCAGGTACGGCAGCCAGCGCGGGTCCCGATGGCCGGTGCCGATGATGCGCCAGGCCAGACCGGTGGGCGGAGCGGGCTTGTGGCGCAGCCGCCAGCCCAGTTCGAACAGGTGCCGGTCGGCCTTCACGTGGTTGCAGCGGCGGCAGGAGGCCACCACGTTGTCCCAGACGTGCTTGCCCCCGCGGCTGCGCGGGATGACGTGGTCGACGCTGGTCGCGACGCCACCGCAGTACATGCACCGGCCCCCGTCGCGGGCGAACAGCGCCCGGCGGGTCAGTGGTACGGGGCCCCGGTAGGGGACCCGCACGAAACGTTTGAGCCGGACCACGCTGGGTGCGGGGACGGTGACGGTGGCACTGTGCAGATAGGCGCCGGACTCCTCGAGGCAGACTGCCTTGTTCTCGAGGACGAGCACCAGCGCGCGGCGGAGCGGTACGACGCCGAGCGGCTCGTACGACGCGTTGAGGACCAGGACATGCGGCACGGACGGCCTCCTTGTACGCCGGCGGCGCGTGGCTCGCGCCGGGACGATCCGTAGTCAGTTTCCTCTCCTGCCTGGTGGACGCGCCACCATGTCCCGGTAACGGGCTGGGAGTGTTTTCGACCACATCCGGATTCCTCCCCAGGATCATGGCCTGCTCAAGCGCAGGTGAGGACCGTCTCTTCTTCACAGATCACGCGGATCCCCCCACAATGCCCCGTTAGTGTGGTGACTCTGTCCGTGCCGGTGACCTTCCCGTGACCTTGACCGCCGCACCGGGGGGCAGATCGTGCACTTGGAGGTACCTGTCGTGTCCTTGTCCGCCGTCCTGTCGGCCGACGGCCCGTCGCCCACCCCCTCGGATTCCCCGACACCACGTGTGCCCTCGCTCCAGGACGCCCAGGAGAGCGCGAGCAACGCCGCCGGCTGGGTGGAGGAGAACTGGTCGACGTGGCTCGCGATAGGGCTCCGGGTCCTGCTGATCGTGGTGATCGCGGCGGTGCTGAGAGTGGTGGTGCGGCGGGCGATCACCAAGCTCGTCGACCGCATGTCGAGGACCGGCCAGGCCGTGGACGGCGGCGGGCTCGGCGGGCTGCTGGTCAACGCCGAGCGGCGGCGCCAGCGCTCGCAGGCGATCGGCTCGGTGCTGCGCTCGGTGGCGTCCTTCCTGATCCTGGGCACGGCCGCGCTGATGGTACTGGGCACCTTCCAGATCAACCTGGCCCCGCTGCTGGCCTCGGCCGGTGTCGCCGGCGTGGCGATCGGTTTCGGCGCGCGCAACCTGGTGACGGACTTCCTCTCCGGCGTCTTCATGATCCTGGAGGACCAGTACGGCGTCGGTGACACCGTCGACGCGGGCGTGGCCTCCGGCGAGGTCATCGAGGTCGGGCTGCGGGTGACCAAGCTGCGCGGCGCCGACGGCGAGATCTGGTACGTCCGCAACGGCGAGGTCAAGCGCATAGGCAACCTCTCCCAGGGCTGGGCGACGGCCAACGTGGACGTCACGGTCCGCGCGGACGAGGACCTGGACGAGGTGAAGGCCGTCCTCGTCGAGGTCGCCGAGCGGACCAGCAAGGAGGAGCCCTGGAACGAGCTCCTGTGGAGCCCGGTCGAGGTCCTCGGCCTGGACTCGGTGCTGCTGGACTCGATGGTGGTCCGCGTCTCGGCGAAGACGATGCCCGGCAAGTCCCTGACCGTGGAGCGCGAGCTGCGCTGGCGCATCAAGCGCGCCCTCGACGCGGCCGGCATCCGCATCGTCGGCGGCGCCACGGCCACGGAGGACGTGGAGGCGTCCGCCCCCGACCCGACGGCGGGTGTCGCTCCCCCCTCCGCCTACGCGAGCACGGTCTCCCCGCAGTCGATGGCCGCGTCCCCGCTGCCCCCGCCGAACATCACCAAGTGACCGCCCCGCGGGAAAGGAAACTTT
>NZ_MSGP01000142.1 GCF_002078235.1 Streptomyces viridosporus | reverse complement strand
AGGCCGGGTACCGGGGTGCCTTCGGTCAGGGCGGGCTCGACGCGCCGGGCGAGCACCTTGCCCAGCTCCACCCCCCACTGGTCGAAGGAGTCGATGTCCCAGACCGCGCCCTGCACGAACACCTTGTGCTCGTAGAGGGCCACCAGCTGGCCGAGCACCGACGGCGTCAGCGCACGCGCCAGGATCGTGGTCGTGGGATGGCTGCCCCGGAACGTCTTGTGCGGCACCAGCTCCTCCGGCACCCCCTCCGCCCGCACCTCCTCCGGCGTCCTGCCGAACGCCAGCGCCTGCGTCTGGGCGAAGAAGTTGGCCATCAGCAGATCGTGCTGGGCCCGCAGCTCACCGCTCAGCTCGGCGACCGGCTCGGCGAACCCGATGAAGTCCGCCGGCACCAGCTTCGTGCCCTGATGGATCAACTGGTAGTAGGCGTGCTGCCCGTTGGTCCCCGGCGTGCCCCACACCACCGGACCCGTCTGCCACCGCACCTCCCGCCCCCGGCGGTCCACCGACTTGCCGTTGGACTCCATGTCCAGCTGCTGCAGATACGCGGGGAACCGCGCCAGGTAGTGCGAGTACGGCAGCACCGCGTGCGACTGCGCGCCCAGGAAGTTGTTGTACCAGACGCCCAGCAGCCCCAGCAGCAGCGGGACGTTGGCCTCGGCCGGCGCGGTGCGGAAGTGCTCGTCGACGGTCCGGAACCCCGCCAGCATCTCCCGGAACCGCTCCGGACCGATGGCGATCATCAGCGACAGGCCGATCGCCGAGGCGTAGGAGTAGCGCCCGCCGACCCAGTCCCAGAACTCGAACATGTTCGCCGGGTCGATGCCGAACGCGGCGACCTCCTGCGCGTTCGTCGACAGCGCCACGAAGTGCTTGGCCACCGCGGCCTCGTCCCCCAGCGCCGCCAGCAGCCAGGCGCGCGCCGAGGTGGCGTTGGTGACCGTCTCGACGGTGGTGAAGGTCTTGGAGGCGATGATGAACAGCGTCTCCGCCGGGTCCAGGTCGCGGACCGCCTCGTGCAGGTCGGCGCCGTCCACGTTGGACACGAACCGGAAGGCCAGCGAGCGGTCGGTGTAGGCGCGCAGCGCCTCGTAGGCCATCGCGGGGCCCAGGTCGGAGCCGCCGATGCCGATGTTGACCACGGTGCGGATCCGCCTGCCGGTGTGCCCGGTCCACCGCCCGGAGCGGACCCGGTCGGCGAAGGCGGCCATCTTGTCCAGCACGGCGTGCACGGCCGGCACCACGTTCTGCCCGTCGACCTCGACCACCGCGTCCCGCGGCGCCCGCAGCGCGGTGTGCAGCACCGCCCGGTCCTCGGTGGTGTTGATCCGCTCGCCGCGGAACATCGCGTCCCGCAGCCGGAACACGCCGGTGGCCTCCGCCAGCTCCCGCAGCAGCGCGAGCGTTTCGTCGGTGACCAGGTGCTTGGAGTAGTCGACGTACAGGTCGCC
>NZ_MSGP01000141.1 GCF_002078235.1 Streptomyces viridosporus | reverse complement strand
GTGTGCCCTTGAGGTCCGCGCCGAGCGGGGTGCCCGGCGCGGACCTCAAGGGCACACTGGAGGACGGACGGTCGATCAGCGGGCTGCGGTGACCGGGTGCACCGCCGACAGGTCCGGATCGTTCAAGGCCGAACCAGATCGGTAAAGTGTGCACATGACTACCGGGGTACGCCGCAGGATGGGAGTCGAGGAGCGGCGGCAGCAGTTGATCGGCGTCGCCCTCGAACTGTTCAGCCGTCGTTCGCCCGACGAGGTCTCCATCGACGAGATAGCGTCGGCGGCGGGCATCTCCCGCCCGCTGGTCTACCACTACTTCCCCGGCAAACTCAGCCTGTACGAAGCGGCGTTGAAGCGTGCCGCGGAGGACCTGGCCTCCCGGTTCGCCGAGCCGCACGAGGGCCCGCTGGGGACGCGGCTGCGGCGGGTGATGGCGCGGTTCTTCGACTTCGTCGACGAGCACGGTCCCGGCTTCTCCGCCCTGATGCGCGGCGGCCCGGCGGTCGGCTCCTCGGCCACCAACGCGCTGATCGACTCCGTGCGGCAGGCCGCGTACGACCAGATGCTGGCGCACATGGGCGTGGTGGACCCGGTTCCGGCCCGACTGGAACTGGTCGTCCGCTCCTGGATCTCGCTCGTGGAGTCCACGGCGCTGATCTGGCTGGACGGGCGGCGCGTCCCGCGCGCCGAACTGGAGACCCAGCTCGTGCAGGACTTCGCCGCGCTCGCCGCCGTCGCCGCCGCCCACGACGAGGAACTGGCCGCGCTGCTGCGCGACCTGCTCAAGAGCGAGCCGGGCGACGGGCCGTTCACCGACCTCGCCGCCCGGCTGATCTCCCTGGCGTCCTGACGCGGAGCCCCCGCTCCCCCGCTCCTCCCGCTCCTCGGCCTATTCCTCGTACTTGCGGTACGAGGCGTCCAGTTCGCGCACCTCGGCGGAGGCGTGCAGCATCAGCCCCTCGGCCGGCTTCACGTGCCGCCGCAGCAGCTCCAGCACCGCCTCGGTGAGCCGGACCTTGGTCTCCTCGGTGCGGCCCGCGAGCAGCCCCAGGGTGACGTGCACGACGGCGTGCCCCTCGGTGTCGGGGCCGACCACGGTGTCCTCGGTCCTGCGGAACTGCGTCTTGCACGCCGGCGGTCTGGCGGCCGCGATCTCGACGACGGCGGTGTGCAGGTCCCGCGCGAAGGCGGACCGGTCGAAACCGTCCGCCAGTCGCTCGGAGTAGTCGACGGTGATCTGCGGCATGAGCCCTCCCGTTCCAGGTCGGAAGGGCTCACCCTAACCGCAGTCCCCGGCCGGGTCAGCCGGCCGCGGTGAACACGGCGACCGTGCGCGCCGGCACGGTGAACGTGCCGGTCCCCTTCGCGTAGGACGAGGTCTTCACCACCGCGTCCCCGCCCGCGGCCTGCACCGGGTGCAGGCGGTGGTCCGTCCCGGCGAGCCCGGCGACGCGCTGTTCCTGCTGCTCGGGCGTGGCGTTGAAGACCGCCACGAGGTCACCGAGGGTCATGGTGATCACGCCGGGTGTCTCGTCCTTCCCCGACAGCGGGAAGGAGAGCCGGGACTGCACCTGCGCGGCCGTGTCGAGGGAGAAGGCCTTCTCCGTCGTACGGATCCTCAGCAGGTCCCGGTACGCGGCCGAGGCGCCCTCGATCTGCGGGCAGCCGACCTGCACCGCGCCCAGCAGCGGCTTGGCGTAGGGCCACTTGTCCTCGTTGTCGGCGGCCGGCGGCAGTCCGCGGCCGAAGCCGTTGCCGTCCGCGCAGTTCCAGTGGATGGCGTTGAACCAGTCGCCGCTGTCGTAGGAGTTGCGGTCCAGGGACTTGGAGCGCAGCAGGTCGGTGCCCGCCTGGGAGAGGGCCGGTCCCTGCGAGAGGGTGGCCGTCGCCATGGCGAGGACCTGCATCCGCGCGCGGTCCGCGGCCGAGGTGTCCTTCGGCAGCTTGAAGGCGAGCGCGTCGAACAGCGACTCGTTGTCGTGCGCGTCGGCGTAGGCGAGGGCGTCGCCGGGGGCGTCCGCGTAACCGGCGGGCGAGCCGTTGTAGTCGACCTGGGAGCCCTTGACCTCCTTGCCACTGGTGTCGGTGAAGCGGTAGTCGGCGAGGTTGCCGCTCAGGCCCACCTTGATGAGGTCCTGGTAGTGCAGGAGGCGGGCCCTCTGCTCGGCCTCGGTGCCGTTGCTCTTCGAGGAGTTGGGGTCGGTGAACAGGCCCGAGGCGAAGCCCTGGACGCCGGGGTCCTCGTCGAAGGGACCGCCGCCGCGCACGGCGTCACGGGCCCGGTCGGAGAAGGTGGCGATGCCGGTGCCGGCCATGTTCCGCTGCGTGGCCTGCTCGAAGCGGGCGTCGTCGGCGATCTCGCCGAAGTTCCAGCCCTCGCCGTACAGGATGATCCTCTTGCCGTCGACGCCGTCCTTCTCCAGGGTCAGCGCGTCGAGGGCCTCGCGCACGGCGAGGATGTTGTCCTTCGGGTGGTGGCCCATGAGGTCGAAGCGGAAGCCGTCGACCTTGTACTCCTTGGCCCAGGTGACGACGGAGTCGACGACCAGCTTGCCCATCATGGCGTTCTCGGGGGCCGTGTTGGCGCAGCAGGTGCTGTTCGCGACCGAGCCGTCGGCCAGCAGCCGCTGGTAGTAGCCGGGCACGATCCGGTCGAGGACGCTCGTCCTCTCCTGCCCGCTCGCCGCGGTGTGGTTGTAGACGACGTCCAGCACGACGCGCAGGCCGTCCTCGTTGAGCGCCTTGACCATCTCGCGGAACTCGACCGTGCGGGCGGTGCCGTTCGGGTCGGTGGCGTAGGAGCCCTCGGGGACCGTGTAGTGGTACGGGTCGTAGCCCCAGTTGTAGGCGTCCTCGGCGGCCGTCTTCGCCACGCACTTCTGCTGCTCGGCGGAGTCGGCCGGGTGGGAGGCGAGGTCGCAGTCGACGGTGGCCTGGTCGGACTTCCTCTCGGGGATGGTGGCGATGTCGAAGGCGGGCAGCAGGTGCACGTGGGAGGTGCCGGCCTTCGCCAGCTCCCGCAGGTGCTTCGAGCCGTCGCTGTCCCGGTCGGTGAAGGCCCGGTAGGTGCCGGGGTGCTTCGCCGTCCGGTCCTCCACGGAGAAGTCCCGGATGTGCAGCTCCTGGATCTGGGCGTCCTTCAGCGGCACGGCCTTCGGCTTCTCGAGCGACGCCCAGCCCTTGGGGGCGAGGCTCCGGTCGCCGAGGTCGACGACGAGGCTGCGCTCGGAGTCCGTGGTCAGGGCCACCGAGTAGGGGTCGGTGACCTTGTTGGTGACGATCTGCCGGGCGGTGGGCGCCCACACCTTCACCGCGTACCGGTAGGGCTTGCCCTTCCAGGAGGCCGGGCCGGTGGCGGACCAGACGCCGGTGGCGTCGTCGCGCCGCATGCGGACCGTGGAGCCGCCGATCTCCAGGGAGACCTGCTGCGCGGTCGGCGCCCACACGGAGAGGGTGGGGCGGCCGTGGCGGAACACCGGGCCGAGCTCCGCCTTCGTGGCGCGGCCGGCGTAGAGGTCGTCCAGGACGCCGGCGATCTGCACGCCGGTCGCCGCGAGCACGGCGCCGTTCGCGGCCCGCTGGGAGGCCACGACCTGGCCGCGCAGGGCCTCGCGCACCCGGTCCCGGTCGCGCGGGTCGACGGTCCAGGCGGTGCCGTCCTCCAGGTGCGGGAACTTCTTCTTCTGGGCGTCGGTGAGGGACGTCCTCGACAGCCGGAGCCAGCGCTGGTCCGCACCGGTGAGCGTGCCGTCCTGCACCTTGATCGAGCCGGTGCGGGAGGCGAGGAGCTGGGTGGAGGCGGCGGTGTCGGAGCCGTCCCAGACGAGGGTGTCCCGGTCGATCCAGACCGCCTTGGAGGTGGCCAGGTCGAGGGCGGCCGCGGAGCCGGCGGGCTGCGGCAGCAGGTACTTCTCCTGGCCGCTCACCAGCCACACCTCGTGGCCGTTCGCCCTGAGGTCGAGCGACTGGTCGGACGGCAGGTCCTTCTCGTCGCCCTTGTGGACGATGTAGCTGAGGCTGGTGGCACCCTCGGTGAGCGGCACCTCGAAGACCGCGCCATACGGGTCAGTCTTCACCGGCTTCAGGGGGTTCGACCAGTCGGTGGGGTGCGCGGCGCCGGTCCACACGTGCAGACCCCAGCCGTCGTAGTCCCCGTCGGCGCGGTGGTAGTGCAGCACCGCCTTGCTCTTGTCCTGCGCCGGGTACTCGGGGCGCTCGGTGAGGACGGTCTCCTCGCCCTGCTCGATCCAGATCTCGCCGGTCCTGGTGAGGTCGATGGTGCGGTCGGTGGGGACGTCCTTGGTGCCGTCCTCGTCGATCACCAGGAAGCCGAGGTCCGAGGCGCCCGGCCTGAGCTTGACGTAGGCGAAGGCGCCGTAGGCGTCGCGGCCGGTGAAGGGGTGGCTCTCGGGCCACTCGGTGGCCTCGCCCTCCGCCAGGTCGCCCCAGGCGTACAGGCCCCAGTCGTCGTAGTCGCCGTCCGCGCGCCGGTAGTGGACGATCGCGTAGTCGCGGGAGGCGGCGGTGGGCGGCTCCGCCACGGGCGGGGTGCCGGTGGTGGAGGCGGCCAGGGCGCTCGCGGTGCGGCCGGCCGAGTCGATCACGACGGCCTTGTAGCGCAGGGCGGTGCCGGCGGGCACGTCCTCGCCGATGGTGTGGGTGACCTTGTAGGGGGCGTGGTCGGCGGAGCCGAGGGTCCGCCACGTCCCGTTGCCGGTCTGGGCGGCGAAGACGACCCGGTTGAGCTGTCCGCCCCCGACCTCGGCGGTGAGCTCGACGGTGCCGGTGGCGCCCGCCTCCGGGGCCTTCAGGGCGATCGTGGGCCCGGCGGCCGGCTGGGCGAGCGGGCCGGACGCCTTGAGGACGATCGCCGAGCCCGCCGGGACGGTCACGGTGATCTTCTTGTCGGCGTCGCTGGTCACGGAGGCGTCGGTGCCGTGGATGCCGCGGAAGGTCATCCGGGCGGAACCGGTGGCGAAGGTGGCCTTCTTCGCCTCGTCGGCGTTGTTGAAGGCGACCACGTACTCGGTGGTGTCCTTGCCGGTGCCGGTGCGGGAGAAGGCGTAGACGCCCGGGCCGTCGGCCGCGTGGCGCTCCTGCTGGATGCCGTCGGTGAGGGCCGGGTGGTCCTTGCGCAGCTTCGCGAGGGCGCTGATCTGCCGGTAGAACGGCGACCGGGTGTCGTAGGCGTCCTCGGCGTGGGTGCGGTCGGTGCCGATCAGGTCGTCGTCGAGGTAGTCGGCCGTACGGGAGGCGAACAGGGTCTGGCGGGCGTCCTTGTCGCCGCCGGCGCCGGTGAAGCCCTGCTCGTCGCCGTAGTAGACGACCGGGTTGCCGCGGCTGAGGAACATCAGCTCGTTGGCGAGCATGCCCTTCTTCAGCAGGTCGGCGTCGGACGCCCCGGGGTTGTCCTGCTTCAGGAACGTCCCGATGCGGCCCATGTCGTGGTTGCCGAGGAAGGTGACCTGCTCGTAGGCGTTGGCCTTGTCGGTCGTGTACTTGTAGTCGTCGCCGAAGACGGCCGCGAGCTTCCCGGCGCTGCCGCCCTGGGAGGCGTACTGGCGGGCCGCCTCCTGGAACGGGAAGTCGAGGGTGGCGTCGAGGCGGCCCCGGGTGACGTACGGGGCGGTGACGTCCGTGTCGGCGGAGTAGACCTCGCCGAACATGAAGAAGTCCTCCCGGCCCCGCTTGGCCGCGTAGGCGTCCAGGGCGGTGGCCCACTGGGTCCAGAACTCCATGTTCACGTGCTTCACGGTGTCGATCCGGAAGCCGTCGATGTCGAAGTCCTTGACCCACCGCTGGTAGATCTTCTCCATGCCGCTGACGACCTCGGGACGTTCGGTCCACAGGTCGTCGAGGCCGGAGAAGTCGCCGTACTCGCTGGACTCCCCGGCGAAGGTGGAGTCGCCCCGGTTGTGGTACATCGCCGGGTCGTTGAGCCACGCCGGGACCTTGACGTTCTTCTTCGCGGCGGGGACGACCGGGGTGCGCGGGAAGGAGTCGGCGCCCGGGCGCGGGAACTTGTTCGCGCCGTCGGCGTAGTCGGCGTCGTCGAAGGGCTCGCCGTCCTCGGTCAGGTAGGGGAAGGCGCCCTTGGAGAGGTAGTCGTAGGATTTCTCCTCGTAGTCGACGACGTCGGCGGTGTGGTTGGTGATGACGTCGAAGAAGACCTTCATGCCCTTGGCGTGGGCCTTGTCGATGAGGGTCTCGAGGTCCTTGTTGGTGCCGAAGTGCGGGTCGACCTGGGTGAAGTCGGTGATCCAGTACCCGTGGTAGCCGGCGGAGGCGTCCTTGCCGGTGCCCTGCACGGGCTGGTTCTTGAAGATCGGTGCCAGCCAGATGGCGGTGGTGCCGAGCCCCTTGATGTAGTCGAGCTTCTGCGTGAGGCCCTTGAGGTCGCCGCCCTGGTAGAAGCCCTTGTCGGTGGGGTCGTACCCGGTGGTGAGGCGCGAACCGGTCAGTCCGCCGCGGTCGTTCCTCGCGTCGCCGTTGGCGAAACGGTCCGGCAGGACGAAGTAGAACTGCTCGCGGGTCAGGTCGTGGCGCGCGGGGGACTTCGCCAGCTTCGCGTCCGAGGGCGGCGCGGGCGGCGTGGCCGCCTCGGCGGCGAGGGGCTGTACGAGGGCGGCGGCGAGTGCGGCCGCGGTGACGGCGGCGACGCGTCTGCCTCGCGCGGTGCGGCGCCCCGGGGGCGCGGGCCATCTGGGTGTCACAGGCGTGAACTCCTTGCGATTACGGCTCATTGGGGTCCGGCCCCGCGCCACGGCACGGCCTGTTCCGGCCATGTCACCGGGGCGCCGGGCGCGACCGTACCGCCGTTGAAAGCTTTACAGCAAGGGTTGTGAAAGTAACGGTAAGGACTTGCGGGTTCGGGACGCCGGTCGCGCCGCGCCGCGAAGGGCGGTGCGACCGGCGCGCGTTCAGCAGGACGACTTGCCCGCGTACACCGCGAGGGCCGTGTTCGAGCCCAGCGTGGCCGTCAGCTGCCCCGAACCGTTCACCGTCACCGTCGTGTTGTTCTGCACGTTGCAGTACGTGCCCGCCGGGAGGGAGGTCTGGTAGGTGCGGGTCAGGGAGCCGGACTCGTGGTTGATGGCCACGAAGCCCTTGTTGCCCCGGCCGAAGGCGATCGCGTCGCCGCCGTTGTCCCACCAGTTGGTCACCGCCTGGCCCCGGGTGGCGTTGCGGAAGGCGACCATGGACTTGATCTCCGGCCAGGCGTGCTGGCACTTCCAGCCGTTCTGCCAGCACGCGTTCACCTGGCCGCCGTTCGGCGGTCCGGCGTCGTGGTCGGAGAACTCGTAGCCGGAGTTGATGTCCGGGGCGCCGTACGGCCAGGCCAGCATGAAGACGTTGGCCAGGGTGTAGTGGGCGTTGTCCTTGTAGCTGAGGGTGGAGCCGTTGCGCTCGGTGTCGTGGTTGTCGACGAAGACGCCGGAGACGGAGCTGTTCATGTAGCCCCAGCCCTCGCCGTAGTTCTTCAGGTAGGCGAGGTTCTCGTTGTTGAAGACCCGCTTGAGGTCGTAGGCGTAGCGGAACTCCTGCACGTCGCCGTTGCCCGTGTACTCGGTGGGCTGGACGGCCTCGCCGGCGCCGTGGATGACCTCCTGCTTCCAGTACGCGCCGGGGTTGGTCAGGCGGGACTTGATGTTCGCCAGGTCGGCGGCCGGCATGTGCTTGGCCGCGTCGATGCGGAAGCCGTCCACGCCGAGGGAGAGCAGGTCGTTCATGTACCCGGCGATGGTCCTGCGGACGTACTCCTCGCCGGTGTCGAGGTCGGCGAGGCCGACCAGCTCGCAGTTCTGGACGTTCCAGCGGTCCCGGTAGTTGTTGATCTCCGAGCGGCAGGTGTCGAAGTCGTACGACGAGTACAGGCCGGGGTAGTCGTACTTCGTGTACGACGAGCCGCCGGTGCCGGTGCCGTTGCCCGCGGACATGTGGTTGATGACGGTGTCGACGACGACCTTCACCCCGGCCGCGTGGCAGGTGTTCACCATGTTCCGGAAGGCGGTGCGGTCGCCGAGGCGCCCGGCGATCTTGTAGCTCACCGGCTGGTACGACGTCCACCACTGCGCGCCCTGTATGTGCTCGGCGGGCGGCGAGACCTGGACGTACCCGTACCCGGCGGGGCCGAGGGTGGTGGTGCACTCGCGGGCGACCGAGGCGAAGTTCCACTCGAAGAGCACCGCGGTGACGTCCTTGGTGCCCGGGGGCGAGGCCTCCGCCGCAGTCGGGGTCATGACAACCGAGGCGGCCGCGAGGGCGACGGCTCCGGCGAGGGTTCTGCGTGCCATGTGGGGTTCCTTCTTCATCGAAGGGTGTGGGGATCGCCGAAGGGGGCCTGAAGCTTCTTGCAGCAAACTTCGGCAACCTTGCGGCAACGCAGATGTTAAAGGCCCGCCACCCGAAAGGGCAGCGGGCCGTACCGACTTGTAGGAAAAAGTTGTGGGCCGGGCGGCCTCAGCCGGTGGTCCACCACACGGTGGTGTCGGCCGGGACCCGCGCCTCGCCGTCCGCCACGGCCACCTCACCGCTGGCGATCAGCACCCGCCCGTGCGCCGGGACCGTCACCGGCTCCCCCGTGGTGTTCGCGACGCACACGAACTCCCCGCGCCGGAAGGCGAGGACGCCCTCGGGGGCCCGCAGCCACTCCACCGCGTCGCCCGCGCCCAGGTCGGGGTGGGCCCGGCGCACGGCCAGCGCGGCCCGGTACAGCTCCAGTGTCGAGCCGGGCACGCCGGTCTGCGCCTGGACGCTCAGCTCGCCCCAGCCCTCCGGCTGCGGCAGCCAGCTGCCGCCGTCGCCGAAGCCGTACGACGAGCCCTCGCGCGTCCACGGGATCGGGACCCGGCAGCCGTCGCGGTAGCCGTCCTGGCCCGCGCCCCGGAAGTACGCCGGGTCCTGGCGCACCTCGTCCGGCAGGTCCACGACGTCCGGCAGGCCGAGTTCCTCGCCCTGGTAGACGTACGCCGAACCGGGCAGCGCCAGCATCAGCAGCGTCGCCGCGCGGGCCCGGCGCAGCCCCAGCTCACGGTCGCCGGCCAGGCGGATCTGGGTGCCGAGGCCGGGCGGGTTGGCGAAGCGGGTGGCGTGCCGGGTGACGTCGTGGTTGGACAGCACCCAGGTGGCGGGGGCGCCGACCGGGCGCATCGACTCCAGGGTGCGGTCGATGACCTCGCGCAGTTCCGCGGCGTCCCAGTGGGTGCCCAGGTACTGGAAGTTGAACGCCTGGTGCAGCTCGTCGGGGCGCACGTAGTTGGCGGTGCGCTCCACGGTCGGGGTCCAGGCCTCGGCGACGAAGATGCGCCCACCCGTCTCCCGCCCCCGCCCTTCTTCGGAAGGCCCTTCGGGCCACAGTGCGTCCGAGTACTCGTCGAGGATCAGCCGCCACTGGCGGTAGATGTCGTGCACGCCGTCCTGGTCGAAGAACGGGGTGACATCGTTGCCCAGCAGCCTCAGCTCGTCGTGGGAGCCCAGGTCCGGCAGGCCCTCGGCCTTCACCATGCCGTGGGCGACGTCGATGCGGAAGCCGTCCACGCCCATGTCCAGCCAGAAGCGGAGGATCGAGCGGAACTCGTCGCCGACCGCCGGGTGCTCCCAGTTGAAGTCGGGCTGCTCGGGGGCGAAGAGGTGGAGGTACCACTCGCCGGGCGTGCCGTCGGGCTCGGTGACCCGGGTCCAGGCCGGGCCGCCGAAGATCGACTCCCAGTCGTTGGGCGGCAGCTCGCCGTTCTCGCCCTTGCCGGGCCGGAAGTGGTAGCGGTCCCGCAGCGGCGATCCGGGTCCCTCGGCGAGGGCCCGCTTGAACCACTCGTGCTGGTCGGAGGAGTGGTTGGGGACGAGGTCGACGATGATCCTCAGGCCCAGTTCGTGGGCGTCCCGGATCAGCGCGTCCGCGTCCAGCAGGGTGCCGAACATGGGGTCGACGGCGCGGTAGTCGGCGACGTCGTAGCCGGCGTCGGCCTGCGGGGAGGCGTAGAAGGGGCTGAGCCACACGGCGTCCACGCCGAGGTCGCGCAGGTACGGCAGGCGGGAGCGGATGCCTTCCAGGTCGCCCATGCCGTCGCCGTTGCTGTCGGCGAAGCTGCGCGGGTACACCTGGTAGATCACCGCGTCCCGCCACCAGTCGCGGCGCCTGTCGACGGTGGCGAGGGCCGCGTCGGTCGTGGGGGTCGGGGCCGGGGCGGTGGAGTGCTGCTGGCTCATGTCGTCCTTGGTACGAGTGCGGACAGGGAGGCGAGTGGGGGCCGGAGACGGGGCGGCCGCGGTGTCAGCGGGGTCTGGAGGTCCCTCCTCGCCCGGACGGGCGAGGAGGGCACCGCGGCCGCCCACCCGCGCGGTCAGGCGCGCGGGAGTCGCCGTACGAAGGGGGTCATCCCTTCGTGCCGCCGGCGGTGAGGCCGGCCACCAGGTTCTTCTGCACCAGGTAGAAGAACGCGGAGACGGGTATCGCGATCAGGACCGCGGTGGCGGCCATGAGATTGCGCTGCGCGTCGTGCTCGCTGACGAAGCTCTGCAGACCGACGGCGAGCGTGTACTTCTTGTCGTCGAGCATGAACGTCGTGGCGAAGGCGACCTCGCCGAACGCGGTGATGAAGCTGTAGAACGCGGCGACCGCCAGCCCGGGCTTGGCGAGCGGCAGGATCAGCCGCACGAACGTGCCGATGGGGGTCAGCCCGTCGACCCGTCCCGCCTCGTCGATCTCGAACGGGATGGTGTCGAAGTAGCCCTTCATCAGCCAGGCGCAGTACGGCACCGCCGTCGAGCAGTAGACGAGGATGAGTCCAAGATAGGTGTCGATGAGCTGCAGGTCCGAGAGGATCTGGTACATCGGGACCATCAGGACGGCCACCGGGAACATCTGGGTGAGCAGGAGCACCCACATGAACCTCTTGTACCCCGGGAACCGCATGCGCGAGACGGCGTAGCCGGTGGTGGCGGCGACCAGGACGCCGATGACCGTGGTGCCGAGCGAGACGATCAGCGAGCTCTTCAGCCAGTCGAAGAAGTTCGTGTTCTGCAGGACGAACGCGTAGTTGTCGAGCGTCATCTTGCCCCAGATGGCGCCGGGGCGCAGATAGTCGTCCTTGTCCGGGCCGAGGGACAGGAAGACCAGCCAGGCGACCGGGAAGAGCGCGATCAGGCTCGCGACGGTCAGGACGCCGTGCGAGGTGAGCCTCACCAGGGGGCTGCTCTCGCCGCGCCGGCGGACCTTGGGGCGCCGGGGGGTGGTCGCCTCAGCCGACGCGCCCTTCACTTCGGCGGACAGGGGGCGGTCGAGGGTGCTCATGGGGACTCCTGCCTCAGATCGCGAGCTGCTGCTCATTGCGGTTCAGCCAGCGGCGGTAGAAGGAGGTGAAGACGACGAGGATGGCCAGCAGCAGCATGCCGTAGGCCGCGGACTCGGCGAACTCGCGCGGCTGCTGTCCGAAGCCCAGCTGGTAGGCCCAGGTCACGAGGATCTGGGCGTCCGGGGCGGTGTTGCCGAACAGCAGGAAGATGATGGCGAACTGGTTGAAGGTCCAGATGACGCCGAGCAGCACCACGGTGGAGCTGACCGAGCGCAGCCCGGGCAGGGTGACGTGGCGGAACCGCTGCCAGGCGTTCGCGCCGTCCATCTCGGCCGCCTCGTACAGGCTGGCGTCGATGGACTGCAGCCCGCCGAGCAGGGAGACCATCATGAACGGCACACCGCACCAGGTGTTGACCATGATCGCGGCGAACCGCTGCCAGAAGGTGTCCTCCAGCCACAGCGGCGTCGGCAGGCCGAGGGCGTCCAGGCCGGAGTTGATGATGCCGGCGTCGGCCAGCATGAAGCGCCAGCCGAAGACGGTGACGAAGGTCGGCACGGCCCACGGCAGGATGAGGACCAGCCGGTAGAGGGTGCGGCCGCGCAGCTTCTGGTTGAGCAGCAGGGCGAGGCCCAGGCCGATGCCGTAGTGCAGGGCGACACAGGCCGCCGTCCACACGATCGTCCAGAGGAACTTGGACCAGAAGCGGTCGTAGGCCGTCTCGCCCCACAGGATGTCGGCGTAGTTGTCCAGGCCGATGAACTTGTAGGTGGCCGCGATCTCGTTGACACCGATGGTGCGGGCCGAGTTGAGGCTGTCCGCGTCGGTGAGCGTGAGGTAGAAGCCGTACGCCAGGGGATACAGCACGATGACGCCGAGCACGACGGCCACCGGCGCGATCATGGCGTAGGCGTACCAGTGCTTCTGGTACGCGTGCTTCAGGCGGCGGCCCAGCCCGGGGCGGGGCGCACGGTCACCGCGGCGCTTGCCGGTCGCGCGGTCGATGGCGACTGTCATGGTTCGGCACCTTCTGGATGATCAAGGAGTACGGCACACGGCCGGTGGCCGCCGGACCCTCCCCTCCTGGAAGCGGGTCCGGCGGCCACGCGGGCATTACTTGCTGAAGTCCGGCACCAGCTTGGCGATCGCGGTCTCCGCGTCGCTCAGCCCCTTGTCCAGGGACTTCTTGCCACCGGCGATCTGGGGCAGCTCGTCGTCGAGCGGACCCCACAGCGAGCTGTACTCGGGCAGGGCCGGGCGCGGCTGGGCGGCCTCGAGGACCGTCTGGTAGCCGGCGATGCCCGGGTCGGCCTTGACCTGGTCGGTGTAGGCGTCGTCACGCGTGGGCAGCGTGGCGTTCTTCAGGGCGATGGTCTCCTGCGCCTTGGCCGAGGTCATGAAGTTCACGAACTTCAGCGCGGCCTTCTGCTTCGCCTCGCTGGACCCGGCGTAGACGGACAGGTTGTGGCCGCCGGTCGGGGTGCCCGCCTTGCCGGTGGAGCCGGCCGGGACGGTGGCGATGCCGAGGTTGTCCTTGTCCTTGAAGGCGGAGCCCTTGTAGAAGTTGGTGATCTCCCACGGGCCCTGGATGATCGAGGCGACCTTGCCGTTGACGAACGCGTCCTGGATGTGGGCGTAGGCGTCGGCGGTGGTGTCGGCCTTGTGCAGGCCCTTGCCCTTGAACAGGCTCAGCCAGGTGCCGTAGGCCTTCTTGCCCTCGGCCGACTTCACGGTGATCTTCTTGGCGTCGGCGTCGACCGTGTCGGTGCCCTCGCCGTAGAGGAACGGCTGGGCGTAGTAGGACTGGGTGGAGCCCCAGTAGCCGTCGACGCCGGTCTTGTCCTTGATGGTGGCGGCGGCCTTCTTCAGCTCGTCCCAGGTCCCCGGGACCTCGACGCCGGCCTTCTCGAACAGTTCCTTGTTGTAGACGAAGGCCAGGGTGTCCGTGGTGAACGGCACGCCGTAGGTCTTGCCCTCGTACTTGGCCTGCTCGATCAGGTTGGACTTGAACTTGTCCTGGTCGGCGAGGGCCTCGGTGCCGTCCAGCGGCAGGAAGAAGCCCTTCTTGGCGAAGGCGGGGGTCCAGCCGACCTCGGAGCGCAGCACGTCGGGGGCGCCCTTGGAACCGGCGGCGGTGTCGAACTTGTTCTGCGCCTGGTCGAAGGGGACGTTGACGAAGTTGACCTTGATGTCCTTGTTGGCGGCCTCGAACTCCTTGACCAGGGCCTGGTACGTCGGCGCCTCGTTGGTCGCGTTGGAGGTGTCCCACCAGGTGATGGTGACCGGGCCGTCGGCCTTGTCGCCGCTGTCGCTGTCTCCGCCGCAGGCCGTCGCCGCGAGGGCGAGGGACGCCACCAGCGCGGTGGCCGCTATGCCACGCCGCATGAGTTCTCCTTGAGGGTTAAGCCCGTGTGGTGCAGGAAGCGGCCCCGTCTGCCGTCCCCGCGACTTGCCGACTGCGCCATTGCGGCCGCCGGGCGACGTGAACGTAACAGCCGTGCAATCGTTCCGAAAGACCTTGCTGAAAAATTTTGCAAGCAGCCCGGAGAGTTATGCCGTCGTGACCTCTCCTCAACCGCCGCGCGACCCGCTTTTCCAGGCGTACTACGGGGATTCGGACGGGTGTGCAAGACTCTGCAAGCACTTGCCATCCCTTTCCGCCGGGGGAATCATCCGTTGCGGAACGGGCGCCGACCACGACGTGAGGACCGCGATGACCCAGCAGCCCACAGCGGGCCGTCCGCCGGCGCGCAGCAGGCGTGCGTTCGGTGGGCAAGGCCGGGCACGGCCGCTACAGTCCGGTGCTGTGACCACACGACTCGCCGACATCGCCGCTCAGGCGGGGGTGAGTGAGGCGACCGTCAGCCGCGTCCTCAACGGCAAGCCGGGCGTCGCCGCCACCACCCGTCAGTCCGTGCTCGCCGCCCTCGACGTCCTGGGCTACGAGCGTCCGGTGCGGCTGCGGCAGCGCAGCGAGGGTCTGGTGGGCCTGATCACCCCCGAGCTGGAGAACCCGATCTTCCCGGCCCTGGCCCAGGTCATCGGGCAGGCGCTGACCCGCCAGGGCTACACCCCGGTGCTCGCCACCCAGACCCCCGGCGGGTCGACGGAGGACGAGCTGACGGAGATGCTCGTGGACCGCGGGGTCGCCGGCATCATCTACGTCTCCGGACTGCACGCGGACACCACCGCCGACATGCAGCGCTACGAGCGGCTGCGCGCCCGGGGCGTGCCGTTCGTGCTCGTGGACGGCTTCTCGCCGAAGGTGCAGGCGCCGTTCATCTCCCCCGACGACCGGGCGGCGATGGCGCTCGCGGTCACCCACCTCGTCTCCCTCGGCCACACCCGCATCGGCCTGGCGCTCGGGCCGAAGCGGTTCGTGCCGGTGCAGCGCAAGATCGAGGGGTTCGTGCGCACCGTGCAGGACCAGCTCGGACTGAGCGCCGAGACGGTGGAGAACGAGCTGGTCCAGCACTCCCTCTACACCCTGGAGGGCGGTCAGGCGGCCGCCGCGGCGCTCATGGACCGCGACTGCACGGCGGTGGTGTGCGCGAGCGACATGATGGCGCTGGGCGCGATACGGGCGGCCCGGCAGCGCGGCCTGGACGTGCCGAAGGACATCTCGGTGGTCGGCTTCGACGACTCCCCGCTGATCGCCTTCACCGACCCGCCGCTCACCACCGTCCGCAAGCCGGTCCCGGCGATGGGTCAGGCCGCGGTGCGCACGCTGCTGGAGGAGATCGGCGGGACGCCCGCGCCGCACAGCGAGTTCGTGTTCATGCCGGAGCTGGTGGTGCGCGGTTCGACCGCTTCGGCCCCCGGGGAACGAAATCGTCCCTAGGGTGGAGGGAACGGTCTTCCGGGCCCTCCCGCAGGAGGAGTTCGCCGCCCCGGACCCGTACGCGGACATGCGGGACGGACCCGACCGGGGGATGATCTACGGGAGGAAAGCTGTCTGGCAGACTCTTTGCCCATGGGTGACACGACGGTGAGAACGTCGGAAGGCCACGACCAGGCCGTTCCGCACCCCGTCGCGGACTCGGCGGACGGGACGGCCCGGGGGCGCCTGCGCCGTCCGCGCACCCCCCGCCGGCCCCGGCTGTGGTTCGAGATCCTGCTGATCGCGGTGAGTTACTGGACGTACTCGCTCATCCGCAACGCCGTGCCCGAGCAGAAGGCCGAGGCGCTGCGCAACGCCGACTGGATCTGGCAGCTGGAGCAGCGGCTCGGCATCGCCGTCGAGCAGTCCGTCAACCATGCCGTGAACTCGGTGACCTGGCTCATCGTCGGCATGAACTACTACTACGCCACCCTGCACTTCGTGGTGACGCTGGGTGTTCTGGTGTGGCTCTACCGTAGTCATCCCGGCCGTTACGCGGCCACCCGGCTGGTCCTGTTCACGACCACGGGCATCGCCCTGGTCGGCTACTACCTGTATCCGCTCGCCCCGCCGCGCCTGATGAACGGCCAGGACTTCATCGACACCGTCGTGGTGCACCAGACCTGGGGCTCGATGGCCTCCGGCGACCTGAAGAACATGTCCAACCAGTACGCCGCGATGCCGTCGATGCACATCGGCTGGTCGGTGTGGAGCGGCCTGACGGTCTTCGCGCTGGCCACCGTCCCGTGGGTGCGCGTCCTCGGCCTGGTGTACCCGGTGGCCACGCTCGTGGTGATCGTCGCGACCGCCAACCACTTCTGGCTGGACGCGGTGGGCGGCGTGCTCTGCCTCGCCTTCGGCTACGGGGTGGCCCTGCTCTGGTACGGGAGCCTGCCGCACACCCTGCCGAGACGGGTGCCGGACGGCGGCGGAAGCCCGCTGCCGGTGCGTCTCCCCCTGCTGCCCCGCAGCCGCTCCGGGGCGGCGCCGGCCGACCGCCGCGCCGAGCCGGTCCCGGTCGACCGCCGTTCCGAGCCCGCCCCGGCCGATCCGGCGGGTCAGGCACCGCCCCCGTAGAACAGCTCCTCCATCACGCCCCGCGCCCTGCGCGCCGTACGCCGGTACGCGTCGAGCATGTCACCGGCGTGGCCGGGGCCGTAGCCCAGGTAGCGGCCGACGGCGGCCAGCTCGCGCGGCTGGGTGGGGAAGGTGTCCCCGGCCCTGCCCCGTACGAGCATGACCGCGTTGCGCACCCGGGTGGCCAGCACCCACGCCTCGTCGAGGATCGCGGCGTCCTCCTCGCGGACCAGTCCGGCCTCGCGGGCGGCGGCCAGGGCCTGCCGGGTGCGGGTGGTGCGCAGCCCCGGCTCCTCGGCGCCGTGGCGCAGTTGCAGCAGCTGCACCGTCCACTCCACGTCGGACAGCCCGCCCGGGCCGAGCTTGGCGTGCAGCTTGGGGTCGGCGCCGCGCGGCAGCCGTTCGGACTCCATCCGGGCCTTCAGCCGCCGGATCTCCCGGACCGCCTCCTCGTCGAGCCCGCCGGCCGGGTAGCGCAGCGGGTCGATCAGCTCGGTGAAGCGGCGGCCGAGGTCCTCGTCCCCGGCGACGGGCTCGGCGCGCAGCAGCGCGTGCCGCTCCCACACCAGCGACCAGCGCCGGTAGTACGCCTCGTACGACTTCAGGGTGCGCACCAGCGGGCCGGACTTGCCCTCCGGGCGCAGGTCGGCGTCGACGAGCAGGGGCGGGTCGGCGCTCGGGATCTGGAGCAGGCGGCGCATCTCGGCGACGACCTTGTGCGCCGCCCGGGACGCCTCCTGCTCGTCCGCGCCCTCGCGCGGTTCGTGCACGAACAGGACGTCCGCGTCGGAGCCGTATCCCAGCTCGTGCCCGCCGAAGCGGCCCATGCCGATGATCGTGAACCGGGTGGGGAGCGTGTCCCCCCAGCCCTCCCGGACCACCGCGCGCAGCGTGCCCGCGAGGGTGGCGGCGGTCAGGTCGGACACCGCGTCGCCCACCAGGTCCACCAGGGCGCCCCGGTCGGCCTCGGCGGGCTGGGACTCGGTGCCGTAGGAGCCGATGATGTCGGCGGCGGCCGTGCGGAACAGCTCCCGGCGGCGCACGCCGCGGGCGGCCGTGACGCCCTGGGCGGCGTTGTCCGCGCGGCGGACGGCGGCGAGGACCTCCTGCTCCAGGTGGGCGCGCGAGCGCGGCCTGAGCCCCGCGCCGTCCCCGTCGCCGAGCAGGGCCACCGCCTCGGGGGCGCGCATCAGCAGGTCGGGGGCGAGCCGCCCGGCGGACAGCACCCGGGCCAGGTTCTCCGCGGCGGCCCCCTCGTCGCGCAGCAGCCTCAGGTACCAGGGGGTCTTGCCGAGCGCGTCGGAGACCTTGCGGAAGTTCAGCAGACCGGCGTCCGGGTCGGCGGAGTCCGCGAACCAGCCGAGCAGCACGGGCAGCAGGGTGCGCTGGATGGCCGCCTTGCGGGTCACCCCGGAGGCCAGTGCCTCCAGGTGGCGCAGCGCGGCGGCCGGGTCGGCGTACCCGAGGGCGACCAGCCGCTCCCGGGCCGCCTCGGCGCTGAGCCGGGTCTCGCCGGGGGCGAGCTGGGCGACGGCGTCGAGCAGCGGCCGGTAGAACAGCTTCTCGTGCAGCCGCCGGACGACCGCGGCGTGCCGCCGCCACTCCCGGGTCAGGGTCGTCACCGGGTCGGTGCGCAGGCCCAGGGAGCGGCCCAGGCGGCGCAGGTCGGCCTCGTCCTCGGGGACGAGGTGGGTGCGGCGCAGCCGGTGCAGCTGGATGCGGTGCTCCAGGGAGCGCAGGAAGCGGTAGGCGTCGTCGAGCTGGGCGGCGTCCGCGCGGCCCACGTAGCCGCCGGCGGCGAGGGCCTTCAGCGCGTCGAGGGTGGTGCCGCTGCGCAGGGAGGCGTCGGCGCGGCCGTGCACCAGCTGGAGGAGCTGCACGGCGAACTCGACGTCCCGCAGCCCGCCGGGGCCGAGCTTGAGCTGGCGGTCGACCTCGGCGGCGGGGATGTTCTCCACGACCCGGCGGCGCATCTTCTGCACGTCGGCGACGAAGTTCTCCCGCTCGGCGGCCTGCCACACCAGCGGCTGGAGCGCGGCGACGTACTCCTCGCCGAGCGCGAGGTCGCCGGCCACCGGGCGGGCCTTGAGCAGCGCCTGGAACTCCCAGGTCTTGGCCCAGCGCTGGTAGTAGGCGAGGTGGGAGGCGAGGGTGCGCACGAGCGGCCCGTTGCGGCCCTCGGGGCGCAGATTGGCGTCCACGGGCCAGATGGAGCCCTCGACGGTGGTCTCGGAGCAGATCCGCATCATGTGCGAGGCCAGGCGGGTCGCGGCGCGCAGCGCCTTGCCCTCGTCGGCCCCGTTCACGGCCTCGCCGACGAAGACGACGTCGACGTCGGAGACGTAGTTCAGCTCGTGTCCGCCGCACTTGCCCATCGCGATCACCGCCAGCCGGCACAGCGCGGCGTCCTCGGGCGCGGCGGCGCCGGCCAGGGCGAGGGCGGCGCGCAGGGTGGCGGTGGCGAGGTCGGCGAGCTCGGCGGCGGTCTCGGCGACCTCGGTGGTGCCGCACACGTCGCGGGCGGCGATGGACAGCAGGCAGCGCCGGTAGGCGACGCGCAGCGCGACCGGGTCGGTGGCACCGGCGAGGCCGCGCTCGAACTCCTCGACGCCCGGGTGCAGGTCGCGGGGCTCGTAGGTGACGAGCGCCTGCCAGTCCTTCGGGTGCCGGGCGAGGTGGTCGGCGAGGGCGTCGGAGGCGCCGAGCACACCGAGGAGCCGGTCCCGCAGCGGCTTGGCGGAGATCAGCGTGTCCAGCAGTTCCTGGCGGGCGGTGGCACCGGGCTGCGCCTCCAGCAGCCGCACGAGTCCGAGCAGCGCGAGGTCGGGGTCGGCGGTGGCGCCGAGGGCTTCGAGCAGCACCGGGTCGTTGCGCACGGCCGCCAGCTCGGGGCCGTCCAGCAGGCGCTCGGCGGCGGAAGGGTCGGTGAAGCCGTGCCGCAGCAGCCGTGTGAAGGTACTGCTCCTGCGCCCCGGCGCCGACGTCATCCCCGGCCTCCCTCGTGCCTCGGATCAGGCTCGTACGGCCATGAGCCTAGCCGGAGTGCCGGTCCGCGGCCCCGGGGCGGCCCGCGACCGCTTCGGGGCCCGGGACGGGTGCCTCCCCTCGCGGCCCGGGGACGCGCCGTCGTTCTCTCGGTGGCGCCGCGGGCCGTTTTCGGTTTCGGTGAGGGGGAGCCGTCCGGCCGGACCCGGTGGCGGCTCGTCCGATGCCGGTGCGTGCCGACGACGTCGACCAAGGAGCCGAGTTCATGGACATGACCCTCGAAGTGATCCCGCTGCCGGTGAGCGACATCGACCGGGCCAGGGACTTCTACCGGGACAAGGTCGGTTTCCACGTCGACATCGACCAGGAGGTCATGCCGGGCCTGCGCATCGTCCAGCTCACCCCGCCCGGCTCCGGCTGCTCGATCGCCCTCGGCGACACCCTCTGGAACACCTTGCCCGGCCCCCGCCCCGCCCCCGGTTCCTACCAGGGCCTCCAGCTCTGCGTCACCGACGTCGAGGCGGCCCGTGCGGAACTGACCGCGCGCGGCCTGGAGGTCTCCGAGCCGGTCCGCTACTCCCCGGACGACGGCGCCGCGTTCCTGTACTTCGAGGACCCGGACGGCAACGGCTGGGCGGTCCAGGAGTACCGGCGGCGGGCGACGGAGCCGCTGCACCGGCTGCTGGCGAAGCAGGCGGGGGCGTAGACCCGCCGTACGGTACGGGTGCCGCGCGCCCTCGGGGTCGGAGCGCACGACGGTCCCTCCCAGCGGCCGGACCGGGGCACCCGGTCCGGCCGCTGAAGAGAGGTCGCCGAAGAAGAACCTGACGCCCGGGCCCCCGGCCCCGGGCGTCAGCGCAGCGCGTCGAGCAGCATCGCCCCGGCGACCAGGGCGAGCGCGCACCCCAGGAGGTCCACCGCCCGCGCGATCATCCGGTACTTGCGCGTCACCAGGACCGACAGTTCGACGAGCTGGGTGCACCGGTCCAGGTCGCGGTCCCCCGGCGCGGACAGGTGGGCGGCCAGATCGCCCGGCCGGCCCGCGTACTGGGCGTAGAACAGGAAGTAGGCGCTGCCCGCGAGACGGGAGACACCGCCCGGCCTGACGCAGACGAGCAGTTGGACGAGGCTGCCGGCCAGGCAGACCAGACCGCCCCAGGCCATCCACTCCACGCCGTTCCAGAGCGCGAAGACACCGGCCCTGCGCACACCGAAGGCGGCGACGATCCCGGCCGTGATCGCCGAGAACAGCGCCAGGAGGGTCGCCGCCTTCTGGTCCGCCCGGCTCAGCTCCGCGCGGACCTCGGCCAGGGCCGGCCGAAGGTGCTGATCAGGCGAGGTCACTGCCGGCACCGCCGCCGTCACCGCCGTCGGTCCCGCTCACACCGACGAGCTGCCCCGAGATCCCCTTGTGGTTCCGGCGCACCTCCAGGGTCGCCGGGTCCCCGAACCTGTGCCCGGCCGCCGCGTCTCCGAGGAACACGAAGAGGTTCTGCTGGTTGCCGCGCGTGTCGCGCACCTCGACGAAGCCGTAGCCCTTGTCGGCCCGGACGTTCTGGAAGGTCCCCCGGATCTCGTGCCCCTCCTGGACCGTGCAGCCGGCCACCGGGCGCTGCCCCTCCTTGAGCGGTGGCAGCGGGACGAACCGCACGGCGCCCCCCTCGATGAGGTTCTGCTCGTTGACGAGGAACCGGCGGTCGACGTAGTGGTCGCCGTGTCCGGCCGTCGCGATGAAGCCCCGGCCCTGCTCCGGGTCCCAGCGGGTGACCGTGCCGTCGAGCGTCCCGATGCCGGGCCGCGCGGACGGGCCCGCCTGCGGGGGCACCGTCGCCTGGGCCCGGAGCCGGTTCTGCTGCACCTGGACGTGAGCCTGCGTCTGGGCCCGGTCGATGGCTTCGGTCAGCACGGTGTTCTTCACACCGAACGCCTTCTTGTGCCAGATCACCTCGCGGTACTTGATCGGCTTCGCGAACCCCTTGAGGTCGACCTTCTCCTCGTCCGACAGGTAGTCGTCCGGGGAGTACTCCAGCGCCCGGCCCATCCCGGAGCTGACCTTGCTCATGTTGGCCGAGGCGACGGTCACGCTGTCGACCCAGATCGCCTGGGGCGCTCCGGCGCCGCACAGCCGGGCGGCCAGGTCGACCACGGAGCCGATGTAGTCCAGGCCGCCGCCCGGGGCCTCGTACTCGACGACCCGTCCCGTCGCGATCCCGACCGTGGCGAGGCAGTCGTTGACGCTGCCCCGGCTGTTCTCCTCCTTCAGCAGCTCCTGGATGGTGATGGCCGCGCGGATCGCCTCGGCCGCGCGCTCGCCGTCGAACACGGCCAGGGTGCCGTCCCCCAGGTACTTGACCACGGTCCCGTCGTGCTCGGTGACCGCCCGGGTGGTGATGTCCAGGAACTTTCCGATGGTGGGGAGCCAGCCGACCTCCCCCGTCTTCCCCTTCATCTCCGTGGAGCCCGCGAGGTCCGCGAAGAGGATCACCCGGTGCGGACGGTCCTGGTGGTTGAGCGCTTCCTGGAAGAGCGTGAAGTGGTCCGTGGCCATGAGCTACCCCCATTGCATGTGCTGTTCTCCGTGCCCCCCCGGCACCCGGCCCCGTCGACCGGCGCCCGGGGGCCGCCCACCCTCGGCTGTTCCTGGACCGTCCGGAGGACCCGGCAGACCCTTCGACGACAACAGAGTGACGAGCCATCACTTCGTTAATACCATTAACCATGCGAACACCCTTCACCGCAAGCCCGGGAATGCCCCCACGTGTGATGTAGTGACGTGAACTCAATGTCGAATGTCGAACATTGATGCGATCGGAGAGGGAGAGGCATGCAGACCGGGCCGTCGCGCCGCGCACGCATGCGCGCGGCGCTGGAGCGCGAGGCCAGGGACGAGGCACGCAGACTCACGGCGGCGCACGGCGTCGAGGGCCTGAGCCTGTCGGCGGTGGCCCGCGCCGTCGGTGTCTCCCCGCCGGCCCTCTACCGGTACTTCGACGGCAAGAAGGGCCTGGTCCTCGCCGTCTACGAAGACCTGACCGACGAGTTCGTGTCGACCGTCTCGGCGGCCGCCCGGCGCGAGGACCCCGAGGACCTGGGCGCCCAGCTGTACGCCGCCACCCGCGCCGTACTGGACTGGTCCCTCGGCCACCCCGCCGAGTTCGACCTCCTCATGGGCGCCGGATACGCCCGCCTGGCCACCGAGAGCGCGGTGGACCAGGTCCTCGCGAGGGAGCTGGGCGGTCTGTTCGGGGACCTGTTCACCCGGCTCTGGCAGCGCGGCGGGCTCGACCACCCGGCCGACGACGAGATCGACCCCGCGCTGCGCGACCAACTGCTGACCTACCGCCGCCTGATCGGGCAGGAGTTCCCGGTCGGCGTCGTCCTGCTCATGGTCACGTGCTGGCGCCAGATCTACGGCCTGCTCTGCATGTCCGTCCACCACCACCTCGCCGCGGCCTTCGGCGACTGCGTCCCGCTCTTCGAGCACATGATCGACGACCTGCTCGCCCTGCTCGGCGTGGAACGCTCACCGGCCCAACGGACGGGTGCCGCCGTCGAGCGGTGAGGCCGGGGCCCGCGTCACCCGTTGGCGTGCCGCGGCGTCCGTTCCCGTCACTCGGCGTCGCCGCCCTGCCTAGCGTGAGCCGCATCGCGAGACGACGCGTACGGCGAAGGGGTGCGGATGTCGGTGGACGGCGGGGCCGTGCGGCCCGCGGGCGGGACGGAGACGGAGACGGACGAACCGGGGTGGGAGGTCGACCCGGACGACGAGTGGGGGGTGGCGGTCGTCGCCACGGTGGGGCGGCAGTTGAAGCTGCGGCGGGAGGCCGCGGGGATGCGGGTCGCCGAGTTCGCGGCGGTGATGAAGTACGGGGAGGACCTCGTCTACAAGATCGAGAGCGGGAAGCGGATCCCCCGGCCCGAGTACCTGGAGAAGGCGGACGAGGTGCTGGGGGCGGGCGGGCTGCTCGCCGCGATGCGGGAGGACGTGGCGAAGGTCCGGTACCCGAAGAAGGTGCGGGATCTGGCGAGGCTGGAGGCCCAGGCGGTGGAACTCCTTTCGTACGGCAGCCACAACCTGCACGGACTCCTTCAGACCGAGGAGTACGCCCGGGCGCTCCTGAGCACGCGGCGGCCGGCGCTGTCGGAGGACGAGCTGGAGAGGGCGGTCGCCGCCCGGGTGGCCCGTGCAGCCGCCTTCGAACGGCGGCCCGCCCCGGAATTGAGCTTCGTGCAGGAGGAAGTGACCCTCCGACGCCCCGTCGGAGGCATGATGGTCCTTCGCAGGCAACTCGAACACCTGCTGGAACTGGCGAAGTTGCGGCACGTCGAGATCCAGGTCATGCCGACGGCCCGCGGGGACCATCCTGGAACGGGAGGGCGCATCCAAGTGCTCAAGTTCGCGGACGGCACAGCGGTCGGCCGGGCCGACGACGAGTTCGGCAGCCGTCCCGTCACCGATCCCCGGCACCTGCGGATCCTCGAACTGCGCTATGGCATCATCCGAGCCGAGGCGCTGACCGCACGAGAGTCACTGACCTTCATCGAACAAGCGCTGGGGGAAACATGAACCGCAAGGGCTCGGGCGGAGACGACGTCGATCTGATCTGGTTCAGGAGCAGTTACAGCGACAGCAGCAACCCCAACGACTGCGTCGAGGTCGCCGTGATCCCCGGCTCGGTGCACGTCCGGGACTCCAAGGCCCCCGACGGCCCCCGCCTCACCCTCACCCGGGCCGCGTGGAGCCGCTTCGTGGCAGGTGCGGGTGGGGCGGGCGCCGTCTGAGGCCGGGGGCCGCCGTGGGGACGGCCCCCGGTCGGGTCACTGGGCGTAGGTCTCGAACTCGGCCACCCGCGGCGTGCCGTTGGAGCCGGTGATCTCGAAGGTGACCTTCTTCAGCGAGGCCTTGGGGAAGCTGATGACGCCCGCCCCGCTGCCGGAGGTCAGCACGGCACCGGTGTCGCCGTTGAGGACCCGCCAGGAGCCGATGGCGCCCGCGGAGCCCGACGCCTCCCGGATGTTGATCTTGGAGACGCTGGTCGCGGAGCCCCACTTGACCGAGACGGAACCGGTCGAGCCGGACGGCGACCAGTAGGTGCTCATGTTCCCGTCCCGCACGTTGCCGTAGCTCGTGCCGCTCGCCTTGGAGGAGCCGTCGGCGCCGGCGCCGGAGCTGAGGCTGAGGTTCGTCCCGCTGGGCGGGGTCGGGTCGGTCGGCGTGGGGTCGGTCGGGGTCGGCGTCGGCGTCGGGGCCGGGTTCTGCGGCGTGCAGCTGCCGTCCGAGACCTTCAGGCCCTTGTTGGCGCCCGCCGTCTGGCTCACCACGTTCGGCACGCAGTTCGCCCCGTCGAGGCTGTAGGAGTACGGGATGCTGACGGTGGTGTTGGACTGCGGGTTGGGGCCGGCCGGGTTGGTGTCCCCGCCGCGGCTGGACCAGGTCACGTTGTCGAAGATGTTGCCGCTGACCTGCCAGTAGCCGGCCGCGTCGGTGTAGAAGGTGCCGAGGACGTCCTTGGAGTCCTTGAAGTAGTTGTTGTCCACCTTGGCGCGGGCCCCGGCCCGGGAGTTGATGCCGGACTCGTTGAGGTTCTTGTAGTGGTTGTTGTAGATGTGGGCGATGCCGCCGCGCAGCAGGGGCGCGCGGGAGTCGATGTTCTCGTACAGGTTGTGGTGGAACGTCACGTACCCGTTCGAGGTGTCGCTCTCGCTGGAGCCGATGAGGCCGCCGCGACCGGAGTTGCGCAGGATGCTGTAGGACAGGGTCACGTACTGGGTGTTGTCCTTCATGTCGAAGAGGCCGTCGAAGCCCTCCGACTCCCCGCCCGACGCCTCCAGGGTGACGTGGTCGACCCAGACGTTGCGGACGTCGCTCTCCATGCCGATGGCGTCGCCGCCGTTGGACGTGGGTGAGCCGGACTTCTTGACGTTCCGCACGGTCACGTTCTGGATGATGATGTTCCTGGACTCCCGGATGTGGATGCCCAGCTGGTCGAAGACGGCTCCGTTGCCGACCCCGACGATGGTGACGTTGCTGATCTGCTTGAGCTCGATCACACCGGCCGCGGTGTTGCAGCTGCTGCCCGACACCTTGCTGGTGTTGCCGTGGTTGATGGTCCCCTCGACCTGGATGGTGATGGGGGTGCTGCTGCTGGCCCGGCTGCACAGGGCCTGGTGGATGGCGGTTCCCGTGGTGGCCCGCACCGTCTGGCCGCCCGCGCCGCCGGTGGTTCCGCCGTTCTGGGTCGCGTAACCGGTGGCTCCGGTGGCCGCGGCCGACGCCTGGGACGTCGACAGCGCCACGGTGCCCGCGGCCGCGAGGGCCCCGGTGGCCAGCGCCGCGGAGAGTCGCAGTGCGACTGATCGCCTCATCCTCGCCTCGCCTTTCGTCTTCGCGTGCCGGGCACGCCCCATTTATGGCATGGGCATGTCAGCAGAACGGCCGGAGGGTGGCCGCGCGACCCGGCTCATGGATTGGGAAAGCGCTTTCTGTCTGGCGACAGTAGAGCGGCGCACAAGGGACTGGCAAGGCTCCGCACAGTTACGGAACGCTTCCTTCCGCATTGAGTGGGAGCGCGCCCACGCGCCGTCGGCCGCTCGCCCCCGTTCCTCGTGCCGTTCGGCCTTTCGCGCGGATGTTTCTGGGCACCCGATCGGTATGAGCAGCCCCAGCCTGCCCGGGGCACCGTTGCGACGTCTGCCTCCGACACCGGAGAGTGCCGCGTCGGCCCGGCACTTCGTACGGTCGGTGCTGGACGGGGTCTCCCCCGACACGGTGGACACCGTCGAGCTGCTGGTCGGCGAGCTGGTGACCAACGCGGTGATCCACGCGCGCACCGAGACCGAGGTGCGGGCCTGGGTCGTCGAGGGCCAGGCCCATGTGCGGGTCAGCGACCACCGGCCGGAGCGTGGTCTGGTGCCGCACGACCACCACCCCTACGCCTGCACCGGGAGGGGCCTGGCCCTGGTGGAGGAGCTGGCCACCCACCACGGTGTCCACAGCGGTGGGGGCCGCAAGACCGTCTGGTTCGAACTGTGGCCCGAGGCACCGGCGCCGCCGGCGTCCGTGTGGGAGATCGCGAAGCCGTCCGGCCGGACCCTGAGCGTGACGCTGAACGACGTCCCGTACGCCCTGTACTGGGCGGCGCAACAGCAGTGGGAGGGGCTGCTGCGCGAGCTGCTCCTCGCCGCGTCCACCGCCGGCCGGACCGGTGTGCGGCCGGAGGACCTCGTCGTCGCCCAGGACACGAGCAACATGATCTGCGCGTGCATGGCGGCGGCGGTGGAGCAGGAGACCCCCGGCACCTCGACGCTCTCCCTGCTGGTGGCGTTCTCGGCGGATGCCGCCTCGGGCGTGGCGACCCTGCGCCGGGTCCTCGACGCGGCCGACGCGGCGGCGCAGGAGGGGATCCTGCTCGCGCTCCCGGCCCTTCCGCAGATCCGGGCCTTCCGCCACTGGCTGCTCGACCAGATCGCCGACCAGCTCGCCGGTGGAGAGCCCACCGCGTGGACGCAGATCCCCCATGTGCCGAGCGCCGTCCCCGCGGACATGGCGCCCTGGGACGCGGGCGAGGTGGAGGCCTCCGGCGTCCCGACCGTCGCGGCCGACGACCGCAACCGGATCATCGCGGTGAACAACTCCGCGGCGAGCCTGCTGGGCTGGCACCCGCAAGAGCTCGTCGGCCGGCGCCTGACCGCGCTGATCCCCGAGCATCTGCGCAAACGCCACGTGGCGGCCTTCAGCTCGCTGCTGCTCACCGGCGAGTCCCGCATCCTGGGCCGCTCCATACCGGTTCCCGCACTGCACCGTGACGGCCGGACGATCCCCGTCCGACTGTCCATCCAGACCCAGGAGGCGATCGACGGGCGCACCGTGTTCGTCGCCCACCTCACCACCACGACGGCTCCCCCCGTCCCGCCGCGGGTTCCGCAGGCCGGCCGGTACGCGACGCGGCCGACGCCGAACCCGGCGCAGCTGCCGACCACCCTCAAGAAGGCGAAGGCGGTGATCCCCGAGAGGACGGCGCCGGAGTGGCTGTCCTTGTTCGCCGACACCGGCAGGGCGCTGACCAGCACCCTCGATCTGGACGAGAGGCTGCGGCAGGTGTGCCACGTCCTGACCCGGCGACTGGCCGACTGGTGCACGGTGGGGCTTCTCGACGAGCACGGACAGGTGGAGCGGGTCTGCGTCGTCCACCGCGATCCCGGGATCCCGATCTCCGATGTGCACCTCGATCGGGTCTCCCTCGCGGCCGGGGCGACGCAGGGGCCCCTTCCCCGGGTGCTGCGCGGCGCGGGCCCCCTGCTGATCACCGACATCCCCTCGGTCGACCAGGCCCGGGGCCCTCTGGACGCCCGGCTGCTGGAGCTGACGGAGCAGTTGGGGGGAAGCAGCGCCGTCATCGCCCCGCTGCGCGCCCAGCGGGAGGTCTTCGGCGTCCTGTCCCTGGTCCGCACCCGGGACACGCACCCGTTCACCAAGGAGGACGTCCCCCTGATCGCGGACCTGGCCCGCGGCATCTCCCTCGGGGTGGACAACGCCCGCCTGCACCAGCACACCCACTCCAACGCCGAACACCTCCAGCGTGCCCTGCTGCCCGAGCTCCCCCGGGTCGAGCATCTGGAGCTGGCCGCCCGTTACGTCCCCTCCAGCACCACCGCCGAGGTCGGCGGGGACTGGTACGACGCCTTCGTCCTGCCCAACGGCGACACCGTGCTGGTCATCGGCGACGTGTCGGGCCACGACCTACGGGCCGCCGTCGCCATGAGCGCCCTGCGCAACATGCTGCGCGGCATCGCCGTCGACCGCCAGGAACCTCCCGGAGACGTCCTGCGCCGCCTGGACCTCGCGAACCAGACCCTCTCCCCGCAGTCCACCGCCACCTGCGCCTACGCCCTGTTCAAGAGCGACGGCGGCCCGGGGAACCTGCACCACTCCTCCGCCGGCCACCTGCCGCCCCTCCTGACCACCCGGGAGGGCGACACCCGCTACCTGGACGCGGGCAGGGGCGTGTTGATCGGCATGGATCCCGACCTGCCCCGCCCCTCCGCCCACGACCGGCTGCCACCCGGCTCCACCCTGCTGTTCTTCACCGACGGTCTCATCGAACGCCGCGGGGAGTGCCTCGACGACGCCATGACCCGACTGCGCCGGTACACCGCCGGCCAGGCACACCGACCCCTCGACGTCTTCTGCGACGAACTGATCATCGAGTTCGGCGCCGACAACGCCGACGACATCGCCCTGCTCGCCCTCCGCCCCGTCCCGCCCGCCTGATCCGCGCCGGGTGAGCGGGCGCCCCGTCTGCCCCTTGCCCGATCGCCTCACGTCCCGGTTCGGACGGTTCCCGGGGCCGCACGCACCGCGCGCCGGACGGCCCGGAGACGGCCGAGAACGGCCCGGGGCTTTCACGGTGCCGGGTGTCCCAGCAGCTCAGGCGGGGGCGGGCTCCAAGTCGGCGCCGTCAAAGGGCGGATAGCTCTTGCCGCCCATTCGCTCGGCCGCATCGATGTAGTCGGCAAGAGCGTCGCGGGACTGGGCGAGCCTGTCCAACTGATCGTCCAGTCGCCGCAGCCGTGACCGCATCGCGGCCAGTAACTCGGGACACCCGAGCAGTTCCGGGGCCTCCCCGGCTGCACAGGGCAGCAGGTACGCGATGTCCTCGGAGGACAGACCGGCACCGAGCAGGTGCCGGATCTGCTTCACCCGCAGCACGGCGTCCTCGTCGTATTCGCGGTAGCCGTTCGCGCCGCGGCCTGCCTCCAGCAGGCCCTGGGCCTCGTAGTAGCGCAACTGATGGGCGTTGACGCCCGTTCGACGACTCAGTTCCCCGATCCGCATCGAAACCTCGCTTGACCTTCACACCGGTATCAACGTTGACGATGCTGCCATGGACAGAAAAACCGACACACCCGTGACAGTCATCGGACTCGGACTGATGGGCCGGGCGCTCGCCGGCGCGTTCCTGAAAGCCGGGCACCCCACTACCGTGTGGAACCGTACGGCCTCCAAGGCCGACCAACTGGTGGCCGAGGGTGCACGACTGGCGCCCACGGTCGGTGACGCGCTCGCGGCAGGTTCCCTGACGATCATCTGCGTCACCGACTACCGGGCCGTGCACGAGCTGTTCGACGCGAGCGATGTCGAGCTGGGCGGCACGACGTTGGTCAATCTGACCTCGGGCGACTCGACCCAGGCCCGGAAAGCCGCCCGGTGGGCCGAGCAGCGCGGCGCCCGTTACCTGGACGGTGCCGTCATGGCCGTCCCGCCGGCGATCGGGACCGCCGAGGCGGTGATCCTGCACAGCGGGCCGCAGTCGGACTTCGAGGCGCACAAGTCGACACTCGACGCGCTCGGTACGGTCACCTACCTCGGCGCGGACCACGGGCTGGCGTCCCTGTACGACGTGGCCGGCCTGGCCATGATGTGGAGCGTCCTGAACGCCTGGCTCCAGGGCACCGCCCTGCTCGGGACGGCCGGTGTCGGCGCCGCAACGTACGCGCCGTTCGCACAGCGGATCGCTGCCGGTGTGGCCACATGGCTGCCGGGATACGCCGAGCAGATCGACAGCGGCTCCTTCCCGGCCGAGGTGTCGGCCCTGGAGACCGACGCGCGGGCGATGGCGCACTTGATCGAGGAGAGCGAGGCGGTGGGTGTCAACGCCGAACTACCGAAGTTGATCAAGGCGATGGCCGACCGCGCGATCGCCGCCGGCCACGGCGGGGAGCAGTACCCCGTACTGATCGAGGAGTTCGGCAAACCCCGCGACGACTGACCGGCGGCGAGCCGTCCGGATCATGATCACGAACGTGGCAGGCGTCTCCGGCCGGCAAGAACGAGGATCGTCGAGGTCCTCGTTCCCGTCACCGCCGGAGGCGCTTCCCAGGTGAGGACGCGTATCGGTCGTGGCCGGGGCGGTGGTCGCCGTCGTGCGGGACGAGGACGCGACGACGGCGCAGAGCACGGTGAGGGACGTCGGGGCCGGCGGACCGTGACCATCGGCCCCACGAGGTCGTTCCGGCGGAAAACCCGCTCCGACCGGCGCCTA
This sequence comes from Streptomyces viridosporus, assembly GCF_002078235.1. GTDB lineage: Bacteria > Actinomycetota > Actinomycetes > Streptomycetales > Streptomycetaceae > Streptomyces > Streptomyces viridosporus. The sequence continues at coordinate 5,121 of NZ_MSGP01000141.1, read as the reverse complement.
CAACACCGGCAGGTTCTTCCGCAGTTCGAAGGCCGTGACCTCGGAGCGGTACTCCTCCCACTCCTGTTTCTTGTCGCGCAGGAAGTGACAGCGGCCGGGAGCGACCTCGCGTGATCGACGTCGGCGCAGCGCTGACCTACGGTCGGACGGCCGTCACCGGTCCTTGGTGGTCACTGTAAGCCGCCCTCTGACGGCCCACAGACGGCCCGGCGGACGCTGTCGTGGAGCTGTCGTGGAAGGTGACCAGGTCGGTAGGCACGAGGCTCACTCGGGCGAGTCTGCGCGCCGCAGCGTGGTCGGCGTGGTCGGCCAACCGGACCTCATTGGCTCCCGGGGTAAGCCGTGCAACCGGGCGTACGTCCTCTCGGCCGCCCAGCGGTGGGCGCCCGGGCCAGTGCCGTGCCGGGTTCCGCGCCGGGCTATCGCAGGGACGATGCCACGAGCCCGGGCCTGATCGCGGTAGACGTCACGGTCACGGTCTCGGTCCGCGAACAGCGAGTCGGGCTTGCGGCGCGGCCGTCCGACGCGGCCACGAACGGGCGGAATCGCGTCGAGCAGTGACAGGAGCCGGGTGACGTCATTGCGGTTGCAACCGGTCAGCAGGACCGCGAGCGGAGTGCCGTGTTCGTCGGTGACGAGGTGATGCTTCGCGCCGGCCCGGCACCGGCCGACCGGCGATGGACCTGTCCGACTTCCCCTTCCAGCGTCCTGCCGTGGGAAGAGTCGATCACGCAGCAGGACCGGCCCAGCCGGGAGGCCGCGTTGGGCTCAGCCAGCAATACCTCGTGCAAGCATGGCCGGACGGCGGCCTCGTTCCAGTCCCGCAACCTTCGCCGGCACCGGTGTGCAGCACGTACAGGGTCCCGCAAAGGACCTCCTGGTCCGGCAGAGGCTTGCGGCCGGGACACCGGAAGCGCCGCCGGACCGTGCAGTGGCGTCAACGCGCCTTCCTCCATTCCCGGACCAATGCCCCGATGATGTCGTCCTGATCGATCGGCACCCCGGCGATCTGAAGCCGCAAGAGCCCTTCGCATGCCTTGATGTAGGCGGCGCCCATCGCATACGTCGTCGATCCGGCGACGCTGGCATTCACGACACCTCCGACCAGCGGGAAAACCAGCTTGAGAAAACTCGAGGCTGTCCTGGCCGCACTGCCGACGCCGACGACAGCCGCGCAAGCAGCAGCCAAGGACCTCGGCTCGATGCTGAAGCCCATAACCCGAGTGATGCGGGCGAACATCGCAACCTGCAAGGCGCTCAGAGGGCCGATGTCGTAAAGCGGGATGGGCACCGCGGCGATGGCTGCCGCCTTAAGCGCGGTTTCCGCGACGATGTCGTTCGCTTCCTTGACCTTCAACTCCAGGTTCACCCGTTGCCGACTCACCAGGGTGCGCTTTTGCGCTGCGGGCAGCACTCGCGCCAGAGCCCTCAGGAGGTCGTCAAGACCAAACGGCTTCACCGAGACGCTCTGACCGGAGAAGCTGAGCAACTTCTCCTCGGCCAGCACCGGGAAGGGCCGAGAGTTCACAATCGGAAGTTTGCGGGAATCTATGTGGCTCCGAAGGTCAACCACCTCCTGCGCTTCCTTGTCGAGACACTGGGTCAAGACGAATGCCGTGTGAACTTCTTGGGCCAGGGCCCTGACGAGGTCGACTTCGAATTCTTCGACCCGATTATTCGCGGCCAGACTGCAGTAGAGAGCGAAGTGAATCTCTGACTCCTCGGCCACCACCCTCTGCTTGATTTGTTCCAGAAAGTAGCCGGCGACTTCAGTCGGACTCTTACCGAGTTCATAACCAGGCGTGTCATACACCGTCACCGGCAAGCGGGGGCGCCGGTACCGCTCGATTTCCTGTGTGACAGGCGCTCCCGTACCGACCGGGGCGATGGCCTCCCCGAAGATGGCATTGACGAGGGTGCTCTTACCTGCCCCCGGCCGGCCGGCCAACATCACGTTGAGCATGGCTTCTTCCTGCTCAGCGTGGGCAAGTCCTTCTTGGAAAATGGCGGCGACATCGAATTCGTCGCTGCCACGACCATCGGATTCAGCGTTCACGTTGATTCCTCTTGGGGATCTCTTGGTGCACGTCGCCCCACCCGACCTGGAACCAGGGGCTGGGCATGCGAAGTGACGAATGGCTGGGTGGGGTTGTTACCGCCAAGAGCGGTAACGGTGCACGACTGTGCTAGATGGCCAGCACGCCGAAGATGACCACAAACGCCAAGCCGAGGCCGAAGGAAGCCATCTGTAGAGCGGCCGGAAGTCGGATGTTCGCCGAGTAGATGGATCGTGCGCTGTCCGGTTCGTCGACTGTCCCCGCGAGGGCCAGGAGGGTGGCGACGCCCGTCAGAACCGACACGGCGTGGGCAAGCCAGGCCAACTGGAGCCACGCCAGGTCCGCCGAAGACGCCTTGCCGACGATGTCCTTGGCCAGACTGATCGTGATGGTGACGACCGCAGTCGTCAGCGTCAGAACGTGCTTACTGGTCTCCGACGCCGCAGTCAGAGCGAGCTTGCGTCGTTCTGCGGCTGCTTCGTCCATTGCCGTCATCGCACCCTCAGCAAAACGGCCACAGGGGGCAGGCGTGCTTGCTGATAGCGGTGAACAGGGCGAGAGTGACGGCGGCCAGGCCGCGACGGCGCGTCTCGGTGGCCAGGTCCCGGGTGAAACCCTCAAGATTGCCAGTCGCTTCAGGCAGCCGAACTTCTCGGTCCGGGGCAGCCATGAAGTTGTCAAGACCGCCTTCGATGAACCGCACGTAAGCCGGCTGAGCCTCCTCGGCAATCGGAACACCGGCGAGGCCCCGGGCCGCGGCGGCGTTGAATTCCCGGGCGGCTCGGTTTCTCAGCTGACCAGTTGCCCGTCGGTTGTCAGGCCGGCTTCCCGGTCTCGGGTTGCCCTCAGACTGCCGTCGACGTTGATTGCCGCTCACGAACCCCCCTGTGCCACGCGCCGTCCCGTCCCGCCGGGGCCCGCTTCTCTTCGCGTCCTGGCAACGCGACGGCGCGCCGCAGCAACGGAAGGCCCCCATCCAAATACGCACAGCGACGCTATGCGCGAAGGCGGCCGGCTGTCAGCGGCGCGCGGGGGACGTGGAAATGCATCGGGTGTACGCCCCAGGCGCGCTCTCGCCCAAACACACCCCCTGCAACGGCTCACACGAGGAGCGTTTCCAACGTTGCCGCTCGACCGCGAGTTCCGCGACTCATGAACCGGTGAACCCACCACCCGGCTGATGGTCCTGGCCGACGAGCTGCCAGGCTTTCGGCGACTTCTCCGAAATCCTCACCCGCCGCTTCGCGGTGCCGCACATGACGGTCCCGTAGCTCGGCAGAACACCGGCCCGGCAGTCAAGCTCGCCGCGAGAACGCCGCCGCCACGGCAACCGCTTGCCATGAGGCAGGACGACGCGGCCCCACCGGCGCGTTCGTCCGCCGACGCTGCGCCGACCGGGCCGGCGTGGAGGAGGGCCGACGGCCCGTGACCGTCGGCCCTCCTCCACCGAATCGGCGGATCACCCGCTCAGCGCCTACAGCACCGGCAGGTTCTTGCGCAGCTCGAAGGCGGTGACCTCGGAGCGGTACTCCTCCCACTCCTGCTTCTTGTTGCGCAGGAAGAAGTCGAAGACGTGCTCGCCGAGGGTCTCGGCGACCAGGTCGCTGCGCTCCATCAGGGTCAGGGACTCGCCCAGGTTCTGGGGCAGGGGCTCGATGCCCAGGGCGCGGCGCTCGGCGTCCGAGAGGGCCCAGACGTCGTCCTCGGCGCCCGGCGGGAGCTCGTAGCCCTCCTCGACGCCCTTGAGGCCGGCGGCCAGCAGGACGGCGTAGGTCAGGTACGGGTTGGCGCCGGAGTCGATGGAGCGGACCTCCACGCGCGCGGAGCCGGTCTTGCCGGGCTTGTACATCGGGACGCGGACCAGGGCCGAGCGGTTGTTGTGGCCCCAGCAGATGTACGAGGGGGCCTCGCCGCCGGCGCCGGCGGTGCGCTCGGAGCCGCCCCAGATGCGCTTGTAGGAGTTGACCCACTGGTTGGTGACCGCGGAGATCTCCGCCGCGTGCCGCAGCAGGCCCGCGATGAAGGAGCGGCCGACCTTGGAGAGCTGGTACTCGGCGCCGGACTCGTAGAAGGCGTTCCGGTCGCCCTCGAAGAGCGAGAGGTGCGTGTGCATGCCGGAGCCGGGGTGCTCGGAGAAGGGCTTGGGCATGAAGGTCGCCTGGACGCCCTGCTCCAGCGCCACCTGCTTCATCACCAGGCGGAACGTCATGATGTTGTCGGCCGTGGAGAGGGCGTCGGCGTAGCGGAGGTCGATCTCCTGCTGGCCGGGGGCGCCCTCGTGGTGGGAGAACTCCACCGAGATGCCCATGGACTCCAGCATGGTGATCGCCTGGCGGCGGAAGTCCATGCCGACGTTCTGCGGGGTGTGGTCGAAGTACCCGGAGTTGTCCGCGGGGGTCGGGCGGCTGCCGTCGACCGGCTTGTCCTTCAGCAGGAAGAACTCGATCTCCGGGTGGGTGTAGAAGGTGAAGCCCTGGTCGGAGGCGCGGGCCAGCGCGCGCTTGAGGACGTAGCGCGGGTCGGCGAAGGACGGGGAGCCGTCCGGCATGAGGATGTCGCAGAACATGCGGGCCGTGCCGGGGGCCTCCGCGCGCCAGGGCAGGATCTGGAAGGTCGACGGGTCCGGCTTGGCGATCATGTCGGACTCGTACACCCGCGCGAAGCCCTCGATGGCGGAGCCGTCGAAGCCGATGCCCTCGTCGAACGCCTGCTCCAGCTCGGCCGGGGCGACGGCCACGGACTTCAGGAAGCCCAGCACGTCGGTGAACCACAGGCGCACGAACCGGATGTCGCGCTCCTCCAACGTCCGGAGCACGAACTCCTGCTGCTTGTCCATCTTCCGCTTCCCCATCCTTGCCGGTCGGGCCACCCGTTCCTCCCGGACCACGGGAGACGGCCGGGCACTCGAGCATCCCACCACACCAGCGTTTCACACGCGTTGCCGACCTCGGACGGCCGACCGGCCGCGGCCCGGACGCCCACCCGCGGCGGTGTGCCGCTCCGCCGCCCATCCTGCCCGTTCGGACCGGCATCCGGAACACCCGGCCCGCCACCGGTGCCCGCC
>NZ_MSGP01000140.1 GCF_002078235.1 Streptomyces viridosporus | reverse complement strand
ACCTTGCCGTGGGGGAACACGAGTCGGGCAGTTCGTCCCCGCGCCGGGGGTTGAACCCGTCCGGCGACCCAGGCCGGCGGGGGAACATCCGGACCGCCGGACAGGGGCTTTATGCGGCGCGCTTCAGCTCCCGAAGCAACTCCTCCAGGTCCACGAGCCGGAAGGAGCTGAAGCGTCTGACCAGTTGGGAGGCGAGGAACGTCGACAGGTTCGGGTGCCCGTACGGCAGTGGTTCGTCGGGCCGGCCTACGACCTGCACGCCCTGGTCGCCGTAGCCGTAGACGACACCGTGCACCCCGTACAGGGGCGCGCTCTGCACCAGGAACACCATGGGCCGGCGGTCGAGGTGCGGGCACAGCTCGGCGGCGGCGCGCACGTGCCGGGCACACACCGGCGGCTGGTTCGTGAGCACCGGCACCCGGTGAGGATCCACCGCGGCCGGCCCGGCGAGGAAGACGTATCCGAGCGGGGTCCGCGCGGGTTCGGCGCAGACCTGACAGCGCAGGGCCTGCATGGTGAGCCGCTGGCGGAAGGGGTGCATCAGCCGCCACTGGGGCCGGCCCGTCGGCATCTTGCTGTCGTCCACGGGGCCGAACGAGCACCGCCCCCACAGCACACCGCGCAGGTCCCGGTCCCGCGGATCCTCGTCCGTGTAGCGGAGCTGGTAGCGGCCCGGCCCGAGCGTGGCCAGCATCAGGTTGGCGGGGGCGGCTTCCTCCCCCTCGCGCTGGATGACGAAGGGGACCAGGGACGGCTCGGCGCGCACAATGTTCTCTCTCGGGGGCGTGATGGCGGGGGCGGGTGTCCGGGCGTGGGTCATGCCACCTCCCGCAGGCAGCGTGCGGCGACGAGCCGGTCGAGGAGTTCGCCGGCGGTCCAGCCCAGCCGGCGCAGGTGCCCTATGGCCTGCCGGCGGTCGCCGGGGGCGTCCTCGGCGGACAGCGTGCGGGCCTGCTCGATGAGCTGCGCCGTGGCGGCGTCCCGCCGGTCTTCCTCGGCGGCAGCGGCGATGGTGACCAGCCGCGCAAGGTGGCCGCGGAGCCGTTCGGCGATGGCCTCGGCGGCTCCCGTGGCCGGGGGGACGTCGTCCAGCGCGGCCGCGGCGTCGTCCAGGACGGCATCGCCGTCGAACGGCTGCCAAGCCTGGAGCTTGTCCCGGAGAGCTTCAAGGTCCCCCTTGGGTAACGGCGGCCGCCACCGCGGCACGGGGCGGGGGAAGCGCTGGACGGTGCCGGGGGCGGTCACGGCCGGCCGCCGGGGACCGTGAGGCAGCACCAAGTGGTGGCCCCGTCGTCGCTGGTGCCCCAGGTGCCGCCGTGGGCAGCGGCGAGGCGGTCGACAAGGAAAAGGCCGCGGCCGCACTCGGCGTCGTCCTCGGCGGTGCAGGTGACCGGCTGGCCGGGTGTCTCGTCGTGCACGGCCAGGTGCAGGAGACCGCCGCGGACGGTCATGGTGAAGGTGACCTGTGCGCCGTCACCGTGTTGGATCGCGTTGGTGACCAGCTCGGAGACGATGAGCGTGGCGTCGTCGATCAGTGGTTCCAGGCCGCAGTACCGCAGCCGGGCCGCGGCCAGCCGCCGGGCCATCCGCACACGACGCGCATCGCCTTCAGGGATGCCGCCCCCGGCTCGGGATGGGGAGACTTCGAAGCATACGCTCATCCGGTTGTTCTCCAGGGGGACACGCTTGGGCTGGCGCTCATGACAGAGTCCGTCTGCCATCGCGTTTGCCTCCAGGTTTGGGTGATGTGACGTCGCCTTGCCCAGCCATGCAGTAGGCGGCGGCGCCCACAGGCCCGGCGACCGGAGTATCGGGGCCTCCAGCCGACGGATGGCTTGTTGGGCTATCGCAGGCAGCAGCATTTGCCCTGAAGCCGGTGTCGGACAACAGTCACAGGTCGCTGATCAGTTACTTCCGAACGCAGGAGTCACTGCCGTTCGCACTGAGCAGTGAAAAAGTCACTGCTTTGATGTGCGGCCGGCGCACCGTCACTACGCTCTTTCAGGAGGAGGACTGATGAATCGCACGTCACACCGCTCGTCCTGTGCAAAGCAGTTACGGCAAGAGGCCTTGCTTCGAGGTGAGTCCGTCGACGGGATCGCTCGGATCATTCACGCCCATTGCTCTGTCTCTCTTCTGCGTGCACAACGCTTAGCCCGGGGGCTCACCCTGAAGGAGGCCGCTGACGGTCTGCGCGCCCTATCCGCAGAGCGCGAGAATGCTCCCAGAGTGGACGCCGATCAGCTGGGACACTGGGAGACCGGTCGACACCCACGGCTAGCCACCCTCGGTCTGCTGTGCGAGTACTACAACTGCACGCACGAGGAATTGGGGCTTCGAAATGTGACAGCATCCGTTCCTCCCTCGTCCGCTACGCTCGCCCCCGCAGGATCGCCGCTACCCACACCACCACCTGTACGGGAGCCCCGCACGACCAGTTCCCTCGAACAGCAAGTCGATGAAGCCCGGCGGTCGGTGGACCGCACCCTTGCTGTTGGTAATGTCAGTACAAATCAGTTGGACTTGCTTGATGAACAGGTGCTCTGGGTCCGCGAGCAGTACGTCTACACACCACCAGCATCAATGATCAGGATTCTTCTCGATCACCTGTATGAGGTGGAGGACCTGGCGGGGCACCGGCAGCCGGCCGCCGTCCAAGTTCGGTTGTCCGAACTAACTGCCATGCTCGCCACGCTGATCGCTGACGCGCTAATGAAGCTCGGAGACCTGCCCAGGTCGCGATCCTGGTATGCGACAGCACGGAATGCCGCAGACGACAGCGGCAATACCGAACTGCGGGCACGGGTAAGGGCGCAGGCTGCGATGCTCCCCTTCTACTACGGACCGCTCCAAGCGGCGGTCGCCCTGTCCCGAGAAGCCCGCATCCTCTGCCGCGGCCGGTCCAGTACCACCACAGCCTTCGCCTCAGCGGCTGAAGCGCGCGCTCTGGCGAAGCTGGGTGATGCCCTAGGTGCGCAAACCGCTCTCCGGAACGCAGTTGCTGCATTCGAGCACAGCGGAGCCAGCAATCAAGCCGACAATGACGCCTTCGGCTTCCCGGAACGACGGTTCCTGCTGTACGAGAGCGGCACCCTCACGGCCCTCGGCCGCACAAGCCAGGCCCGACGCGTTCAGGAGACGGCACTACGCCTGTACCCAACCAAGACCGGCATCGACCCCGCACTCCTCAGCTTCGAAGCAGCCCTCTGCCTAGTACACGACGGCAACCCCGCTGAAGCATGCCAACAGGCCGGGGCCACCTTGCTGCGCATCAGCCCAGAGCACCGCACTCTGATCGTCGAGGCACGGGCCTATGAAGTCATCGGAGCCCTCCCCTCAGGGGCACGAAGCGGCCGCGAAGTGCAAGAACTTCGCGAAATTCTCGCACTTCCTCCCGGGGCGATGTGACAGCATCACGGGTCGTCAGTGAGCCTGGAACGCATGACAGACGCTACGCCGGCCCCCGGCGGGTTCAATGAGTCCGAGCTGCATCAGATCCTGGAGCGAGGCTGCAAGGCCGCAGGCCTCGACTGCTCCGAGGCACGCCTCCTCCGAGGACACACCAATGCGGTCATCCTGCTGAAAAAGGAACACGTCGTCGTCAAGATCGCTCGAAGGGGGTCTCCAGTCGGCGACGTGGCACGCACTGTCACGTTCACCCGGTGGCTCATGGACGCCGGTTTCCCCACCGTTCCGCTGCACCCCGTCGACCAGCCAGTCGTAATCGACCAGCACGCCCTCACCTTCTGGGTATACCTGCCCCAGCCGGAGCATCCAGTCACCGCGGCTCAACTCGCCAAGCCCTTGCATGAGCTCCACACACTGACCGAACCACCTGTGGCCCTACCCGATCACAACAATCTTGCAGCCATTCGTCGATCACTCATGGCGATCACCTGCCTCTCCAAGCCAACGCTGTCGTTCCTGGCCGAATACGCCGACCAGCTTGAGTCGGATCTTCACACAGTGAAGTTCGACCTTCAAAGAGGGGTGATCCAAGGCGACCCGCAGCACCGAAACGCCCTCCACCTCCCCGACGGCGGAGCAGTCCTCTGTGACTGGGACACCGTGGCAATTGGGCAGCCGGAATGGGATCTCGTCACCGTCGAGGTCCACTGCCGACGCTTCGGACATGGTCAACAGCACTACGAAGCCTTCACCGACGCCTACGGCTGGGACGTCACCCGCTGGCCGGGCTACCCTACTCTGGCCGCGATCCGCGAATTGCGGATGATTACGACAAACGCGCGAAAGGTCCATCACGCTCCGCGCAGCTTGCAAGAAGTCGAGCGGCGGATAGATGCTCTCCGCCGCGGAGACAAGACCTTGCGGTGGAATATCTTGTGACGTAAGTCGTCTGCCCGAGCCCAGGACAGCTCCGCACATGCGCCCATCTACGACGTCCCGGGATGGCTACGACCGGGATGCCTTCCGCCACTGGAACACCGGCGCCGACCCGTCCGACGGGTGCAACACCCGCGCGGAGGTCCTGCTCGCCGAGGCCGTCGCCCCCCCCGTGGTCGGGCCCGGCTGCCGTCTGTCGGGCGGGCGCTGGTGCTCGTACTACGACCAGGTCTGGGTGACGTCGGCCTCCGGCCTCGACATCGATCACATGGTGCCCCTCGCGGAGAGCTGGGGCAGCGGGGCGTCCGCGTGGACGGTGCAGCGTCGCGAGGCGTACGCCAACGACCAGGGCGCCGACGCCAGCCTTGGTGGTTGTCACCGCCCGCTCGAACCGGTCCAAGTCAGATCAGGACTCCGCCGAGTGGCTGCCGCCCGCTGCCGGGGTGCACTGCCGGTATGCCGCTGAGTGGGTGGCCACGAAACTCCGCTGGAGTTTGACGGCCGACGAAGCCAAGGTAGCAGCCCTGCACGAGACGGTGGTCGGCTGTCCGGATCAGACCGTGACCTACGAGCCGGCCCCATAACCCGTCGAGTGGCCGGCGGCTACCCGGGACGAGGACGAGTACACCGCGCCCGGCGAGGTCGAGATCACCGGAACACCCCCGCGTCGGCGGGGAGGACGAGAAGGCGCTGAAGACGGCGGGGAGGACGAGAAGGCGCTGAAGACGGCGGGCGCGCTGGTCGGAACACCCCCGCGTCGGCGGGGAGGATGGCCCGGACAGCATTCCCGGCCTGGCGGATTACGGAGCACCCCCGCGTCGGCAGGGAAAACTACTGGATACGCCCGCCCGACTCCGCAGTCTCCGGAGCACCCCCGCGTCGGCGGGGAGGAGTACGGGGCGAGGATCGTGCGCAGCAGCACCGACGGAACACCCCCGCGTCGGCGGGGAAGACCCGCGCCCGGTCAGGATGCCGATGTGTGCGCGGAGCACCCCCGCGTCGGCGGGGAGGACATCTGCCCGTCCGCGCCGATCGGGATCGCGTACGGAACACCCCTACGTTGGCGGGGAAGACACCGTGCCGGGTAGGTCCCGCGGCTCCGGCGTCGGAACACCCCCGCGTCGGCGGGGAAGAGAATCTGGGCGTGGCCTGGCACGACGAGGAGTTCGGAACACCCCCGCGTCGGCGGGGTGGATTCGGCCGTCCAGCTCACGGACGAGCAGAACGACGGATCACCCCCGCGTCGGCGGGGAGGACAGGAGCTACGTCGTCACGGTCCGCAGCGTGCCCGGACACCCCACATTGATGGAGAGGGCCCACCGGTCTCGTACAGGATTCCGCCGAGATCCGGAACATCCCTGCGTCGGAGGGGAGGACCGCCCGCGTGCGCAGCGGCTCAGGTCATGGCACGGATCACCCCCGCGTCGACGAGGAGGAGATCACCTTCGAGGGACTGGCGATTCCGAGAGCCGGAACACTTCCACGTTGGAGAGGTGGACGGGCAGGCTGGCGAGCGATGAGAACGTGCAGGCTTGTGGTCGCCGGGCCTCACCTTCAGGCTCGTCTCACTGCGTGATGTCGCGCCACCATGTGGCGATGCGGCTGTCCATCCAGTAGAGCATTTCGGCCTTACCGGTTGTGCTGTCAGAACTGCCTTGGCTGTTCTCGATGGGCCAGCGCTTCTCCTTGAACAGCTGTGCGGAGATGCGGCTAAAAGCTGCATGCTCGTTGCTCTGCTGACGCTCTGGAAGCCCGGAGCGCTGAAGAATCTCCGTGAACGTCACTTTTTCACCAGGGCGCTCGGCTGTCGCCTCGAAAAGAGCGCGAACCCCAGGAAGGTGGTTCGTCTTGCTCCACAGCAGGGCTACCTGCGCCTTAGTCCACAGCCCCTGGCGCCCTAGGTCGACAGCGGTGTCTGTCCCATCGATCTCCCCGAGCAGCCCGTGGAGTTTGGCGTTGAGGGATTCGACGTCGGCGAGCGCGGCAACGACAGCCGCACGCAGCGCTGAGTGATCCATTAGAGGCCCCCTTCATGAAGATTCGTGGACGAATCTATACGATGAGCAGCTTAGGGATTCGTACACGAAGCCGCAAGAGTTCGTTGGCCAACGACACCTGTCCTCAGACAGGTTGACGGATCCGTGCATGCCGAAGAGGAGTACAAGCCGGTCGATGAGTCCTTCTTCCGTGTGCGCGGAAGCTGGATGCAATCACCGAGGACGGAACACCCCGCGTCGGCAGGGAAGACGGCAAGACCTTCGACACCGTGGTCCGTAACGTCGGAACACCCCTGCGTCGGCGGGAAGGACGCGGCCCGCAAGTTCGCGGCGGAGATGCGGGACGGAATACCCCCGCGTCGGCGGGGAGGGCCGGGAGGGGGACGTCGGGCTCGACCTTGGCTGGCGCGAAACACCCCCGCGTCGGCGGGGAGGACGTCTTGCGGTCGAGACCCACGAGCTCGGCGAGCGGAACACCTCCGCGTCGGCGGGGAGGACCTGTACTCCTGATCCTGGACCACCCATCCCTTCGGAACACCCCCGCGTCGGCGGGGAGGACTGCAACCCCCGATGCCGCACCCTCTGGTTCGTCGGAACACCCCCGCGTCGGCGGGGAGGAGAGAGATCGAACACCTCGCATGGTGCGGCCACGAGGAACACCCCCGCGTCGGCGGGGAGGACGTGGCGACGCGGTAATACACCTGCGTCTGGACCGGAACACCCCCGCGTCGGCGGGGAGGACCTTCACGCCGTGCCCCTCGTCGCCGTCGGGGACGGAACACCCCCGCGTCGGCGGGGAGGACGCCGCCACCGGCAACACGTCCGTGCCGTTCAACGGAACACCCCCGCGTCGGCGGGGAGGAGCGACTGGAGGACGGCCGCGCGCGGTTCAGCATCGGAACACCCCCGCGTCGGCGGGGAGGAGCTCCGCATGCGCAGCAGGAGCGCGGTCGTCAGCGGAGCACCCCCGCGTCGGCGGGGAGGACCTGTCCGACGACGCCTACCTGCGCGAGCTGGGCGGAACACCCCCGCGTCGGCGGGGAGGACGCGGCCACACCCGCCGGGATCATCACATAGCGCGGAACACCCCTGCGTCGGCAGGGAGAACGACGGGAAGAACCTGGGCCGTCGCCCGGACCGCGGATCACCCCCGCGTTGGCGGGGAGGGCTGCTTGAACAGCTCGCCGAGCGCCTTGCTGACCGGAACACCCCCGCTTCGGCGGGGAGGACGGGTCGACCGCGGCAGCGGCGCGGCGCTTGTACGGAACACCCCGCGTCGGCGGGAAGGACCCCATCCTCAAGGAGACCGGCGAGGCCCACGACGGAACACCCCCGCGACGGCGGGGAGGACGTCACCCTGGCCCTCATCGTCGTCTCCCTCGTCGGAACACCCCCGCGTCGGCGGGGAGGACCACCTGGGTACCTCCTGCCACCTGCGCGGCGGCCGGAACACCCCCGCGTCGACGGGAGGACAGCTCCAGGGCCTCCGGGAGGAGTCCTCGGAGCGGAACACCCTGCGTCGGCGGGGAGGACACCAGCCTCGAGCGCCTGGGCGACAAGTACGGCGGAACACCCCCGCGTCGGCGGGGAGGACGCCTCGTCCAGCTCTGGGAACGCATGATCGACCGGAACACCCCCGCGTCGGCGGGGAGGACCCGCCGATCTTCGGCGGGGCGAACCGGTAGTGCGGAGCACCCCCGCGTCGGCGGGGAGGACCGCACGCTGAAGAAGCAGGGCCACAAAGACGGCGGAACACCCCCGCATCGGCGGGGAGGACGCGGCGGTGACGGTGCCGTCCTTGTCGACCGTCGGAACACCCCCGCGTCGGCGGGGAGGAGCGGACGTGGTCTGAGCCATGGTGGCTGTCTCGCGGAACACCCCTGCGTCGGCAGGGAGGACACGGGGTCCGGGCACGGGATCCGGTAACACGGCGGAACACCCCCGCGTCGGCGAGGAGGACACCACCCGGCTCGGGCTCTTGATGCCGAGGGCCGGAGCACCCCCGCGTCGGCGGGGAAGACCGGAGGCCGACGGGCATCGGCGTCCCCTGGTACGGAACACCCCCGCGTCAGAGGGGAGGACGACGGCGTGTACCAGCTGGTCCGCCCGTTCGGCGGAACACCCCCGCGTTGGCGGGGAGGGCCCGGCCTGGTCCGAGGGGTGCTGCCCGGTGCGCGAAACACCCCCGCGTCGGCGAGGGGAACGATACGCCGTACTCCTCGTCCAGGTCCCGCTCCGGAACACCCCCGCGTCGGTGGGGAGGAGGGCACGGAGGGTGCCCGCTGTGCTCCTACTGCGGAACACCCCCGCGTCGGCGGGGAGGACCTCATCGAGATCATGACCGGGTCCCCGGTCTACGGAACACCCCCGCGTCGGCGGGGAGGACCACGCGCCGTCGACGACGGCGTCGGGGTTCGTCGGAACACCCCGCGTCGGCGGGGAGGATATCGGGTGGATTCCCTCGCTCACGCCGGGCAGCGGAGCACCCCCGCGTCGGCGGGGAGGACCTGGCGTACGGCCTGGCGAAGGCGGTGTACGGCGGAGCACCCCCGCGTCGGCGGGGAAAACTACTGGGTACGCCCGCCCGACTCCGCGGTCTCCGGAGCACCCCCGCGTCGGCGGGGAGAACCCAGAACTATCCAAGATGACCGTGCCGAAGGGCGGAACACCCCCACGTCGGCGGAGAGGACGCCCTGGCCCAGCTGCGCCGCGCCCAGAAGGACGGAACACCCCCGCGTCGGCGGGGAAGACACGGTCTTCAGCGACACGACGACTGCCCCCGGCAGAACACCCCCGTGTCGGCGGGGAGGACTGGTTGAGGTAGCGCCGGGATATGAGCGCTTCCGGAACACCCCCGCGTCGGCGGGGAAGACGACAGCCACACGGTCGGCTCCCGCCGTAGACCGGATCACCCCCGCGACGGCGGGGAAGCGACGGGGTGTACGTCCTGCACTGGCTGGACGACGGATCACCCCCGCGTCGGCGGGGAGGACCTCGGTGATCAGGTCCATGAGGAGACAGGCCTCGGAACACCCCCGCGTCGGCGGGGAGGACCGGCGTCAGGCCCCTTCGCCACTGGGCACGACCGGAACACCTCCGCGTCGGCGGGGAGGACCCCGGCCAGCACTTCCCGTACGCCGTTGACTCCGGAACATCCCCGCGTCGGCGGGAAGGACCATGAACCCCAACCTCTGTCGTATCGTGCTGCGATAGGACGTGGTTTCGAGCTACCACGTACCAGCGCCCTTCGGAACACCTCCGCATCGGGGAGAACGGAGGCACAGGTCAGTGATCGGGGTTGGGCGGCTCCGGCCTCGCCTGGGTGTGGTCAGCGTCGTTTGCCGAGGCCGGGTAGTCCAGCGGAGACGGTGCGGATGTTCTGGCTGACGTGGACGACGGGGGGTTTCCTGCTGCCGGCAGCTGCCTGGGCTACCGCCTCGGCTTCGCGTTTGCGTTGCGCTGCGGCTCGCCGACGGGTTGCTTTGGCACGGCGGTGGTGCTCGGCATTGACGGCGTGGCGGCCGGTGTTGGCTTCCTGTCGGGCCTGGGCGGGGGTCTTGCTTGACGCCGCGGCAGGTGGAGGCTCGGGGGGAGGCAGGAACGGGTTGGTGGATACGGGCGGTTTGGGCCAGTCCATACTGCCCCCTGTCCTCGTGTTGTGTCCTGGTGTGTTCATGGTGGCGGGACGCGTGGAGGCGGGCAAGGTTCGGGGCGTCGGCAGCGGGCCACCTCCTGCCGGAGAGGCACTGCGGCCCCTACCGAGCGGAACACCCCGCGTCGGCTGCACTACGCGTAGACCCCCCGCGTCGGCAGGGAGGACGCTATGCGCACCGCAACCCAGATCCTGCAAACCGGAACACCCCCGCGTCGGCGGGGAGGACAGCGCCCGAATCTCCGCCGAGACCGGCACCACCGGAGCACCCCCGCGTAGGCGGGGAGGACCGCAAGGCGGTTGTACGCGACCTTGTTGTCGCACGGAACACCCCCGCTTTGGCAGGGAGGACGAGGGCCACGGCGGCGGCCGGGCGCACTACGGTGGAGCACCCCCGCGTAGGCGGGGAGGACAGGTGCTGGTCGATCCAGGCGCGCAACTTCTTCGGAGCACCACCGCGTCGGTGGGGAGAACGTCACCAAGTGGGTCATCAAAGAGGTGCTGACCGGAACACCCCCGCGTCGGCGGGGAGGACGCCCAGTCTCCGAGCCGCTCCGAGGTGACCTCCGGAACACCCCTGCGTCGGCGGGGAGCACAGCTGCCACTCGCTGAGGGGGCCCAGGATCTGCGGAACACCCCCGCGTCGGCGGGGGAGGACATCGCTACGAATGCGGCCGACCTCGCGAATGCCGGAACACCCCCGCGTCGGCGGAGAGGACGGAGTCACGGCATCGATCATGCTGTCCTCGTTCGGAGCACCCCGCGTTGGCGGGGAGGACCATGCAGCGCGCACAGGCACAGTCGCGCCCTCCGGAACACCCCGCGTCAGCGGGGAGGGCCCCGAGCCGGGGCAGGGCGACGACGCACCGATCGGAACACCCCGCGTCGGCAGGGAGGAGGACAAGCGGTGACCCGCGCGGAGCGGCTGGCCCGGAACACCCCCACGTCGGCGGGGAGGACAGCTTGACCTCGGGGACGTCAGCGGGTCCGAGCGGAACACCCCCGCGCCGGCGGGGAGGACAACGGGGCGGCGGACACCAGACGCTCCGCGAGCGGAACACCCCCGCGTCGGCGGGGAGGACAGGCCGGAGCAGCGCGAGCAGCTCCGAGCGCTCGGAACACCCCCGCGTCGGCGGGGAGGACACCCACACTGTGCCGCCATGACAGCAGCGGAGCGGAACACCCCCGCGTCGGCGGGGAGGACGGCCGCGCCGGTCAGTTCGACCTCCAAGTGATCGGAACACCCCCGCGTCGGCGGGGAGGGCAAGTCTTGGAGGGGCGGGCCATCTGGCCGGCTTGTTGAGGGAGGACACGAGCGTGTTGTTGGGGCCCTGCTGTATGCCCAGGTCCTCATATGTCGATACGTTCGAGGCGACGCGTGGCGTCCGGTGCAGCAGTGAGGGCGGGGTCACTTCCGCTTGCGTGGGGTCGGCATCATCGGCTTGTAGCCGGATATCTCGTCCTGCGGCGTGATCCGGCTGTGCAGAACGTGTTCGGCCAGCGGGGGTCGTTTGCGCGCGAGAGGTGACGGACCCCTGGGGTCCGTCACC
>NZ_MSGP01000014.1 GCF_002078235.1 Streptomyces viridosporus | reverse complement strand
GGACGGGCGCGTCACCCAGATGATCCGCGAGCTGGACGTGGCGTACCACGCGGGCAACCGGGACTACAACGAGCGCAGCGTCGGCATCGAGCACGAGGGGTTCGTGGACCGGCCGCAGGACTTCACGGACGAGATGTACGAGGCCTCGGCGCGGCTCACGGCACGGATATGCGCGCGGTACGACATCCCGGTCGACCGGGAGCACATCATCGGCCACATCGAGGTGCCGGGCACGGACCACACCGATCCGGGCCCGCACTGGGACTGGGACCGCTACATGAAGCTGGTGCGGCGGGCGCGGACGGCGCCGTCGGAACCGTCGGAACCGACGGAACCGACGGCTCCGACGCAAGCCTGAGGGAGGCGCCCGCGCGCCTCCGCACGCCCGCCCGTCGCGTCCGGTGCGTGCCGGTCACGTCCGCCGTGTGCCGGTCACGTCCGTCGCGTCCGGCACGTCGCCTTACGTCAGGCCGGCCACCCGCGCCCGCTCCACCGCCGGGCCGATGGCCTTGGCCAGGGCATCCACGTCGGCCTGGGTGGAGGTGTGGCCGAGGGAGAAGCGGAGGGTGCCGCGGGCCAGCTCGGGGTCGGTGCCGGTGGCCAGCAGGACGTGGCTGGGCTGGGCGACGCCGGCGGTGCAGGCGGAGCCGGTGGAGCACTCGATGCCCTGGGCGTCGAGCAGCAGGAGCAGGGAGTCGCCCTCGCAGCCGGGGAAGGTGAAGTGGGCGTTGGCCGGAAGCCGTCCCCCGGGCGCGGGGTCACCGCCGAGGAGGGCGTCCGGGACGGCCTCGCGGACCGCGGCGACCAGAGCGTCGCGCAGGGCGCCGATCTCGCGGGCGAACCACTCCTGCTGCTCGGCGGCCAGCCGCCCGGCGACCGCGAAGGAGGCGATCGCGGGCACGTCCAGCGTGCCGGAGCGGACATGGCGCTCCTGACCGCCGCCGTGCAGGACCGGCACGGGGGTGTGCTCACGGCCCAGCACCAGCGCGCCGATGCCGTACGGACCGCCGATCTTGTGGCCGGACAGCGTCATCGCGGCGAGCCCGGAGGCGGCGAAGTCCACCGGGACCTGGCCGAAGGCCTGGACCGCGTCGGAGTGCAGCGGAACGCCGAACTCGGCCGCCGCCTCGGCGAGTTCACGGACCGGCAGGACGGTCCCGATCTCGTTGTTGGCCCACATGACCGTGGCGAGGGCGACGTCGTCGGGGTTGCGGGCGACGGCCTCGCGCAGGGCGTCCGGGTGGACCCGGCCGTGGGAGTCGACCGGCAGGTACTCGACGGTGGCGCCCTCGTGCTCACCGAGCCAGTGGACGGCGTCGAGGACGGCGTGGTGCTCGACGGGGCTGGCGAGGACCCGGGTGCGGGCCGGGTCCGCGTCGCGGCGGGACCAGTACAGGCCCTTCACGGCGAGGTTGTCGGCCTCGGTGCCGCCGGAGGTGAAGACCACCTCGCTGGGGCGGGCGCCGAGGGCTTCGGCGAGGGTTTCGCGGGCCTCCTCGACGGTGCGGCGGGCCCGGCGGCCGGCCGCGTGGAGGGAGGAGGCGTTGCCGGTGACACCCAGGTGCGCGGTGAGTGCCTCGACCGCCTCGGGAAGCATCGGGGTGGTCGCGGCGTGGTCGAGGTAAGCCATGGTGGGGCCGATTCTACGGGCCCCGGCGCTCCGGCTCCGGATCGCGGTCGGCCGGGATGCGGCGCCGGCTCACGGGCTCACCCGCTCACAGGCTCCACGAGAACGTCTGGTCCGCCTGGACGAACGCCATCAGGACCAGCAGGTCGGCGACGCCGAGACCGAGTCCCAGGAGGGCACGGCCGCGCCGGGTGGTGCCCCGCCACAGCGCCGCGCCCGCCAGCACGATCACCGCGCCCACCGGTGTCGACCAGACCAGCGTCTCGCCGAGGAGCACGACGCCCGCCGCGGCGGCGATCACCGGGATGAAGTACGTGACCATCTGGCCGGTCGTCGGGCCGACCTCGGCGACCAGGCCGTACTGGATGAGCACCGCCAGACCCGTGCCCAGCGTGCCCAGCGCCGCGACCGCCAGCAGCGGCCCGACGGCGAAGTCGGTCGGAAGGGTGGTGAACAGCGGTGTCACCACGGCCAGTTGGAGGGTGGCGAGCAGCAACTGGCCGCCGGTCAGGGACAGGTTCGAGTGACTGCTGCCCGCCAGGGTGCGACGGACGTAGATCCAGCCGACGGGGTAGCTCAGCGAGGCCAGCAGGGCCAGCGCCGTGCCCCGGGCCTCCAGGCCCTGGAAGCCCTGCCAGGCTCCCAGCACGGTCAGCACCCCGAGGAAGCCCAGGCCCAGCCCCGCCACCCGCACCCGGGTCGGACGGTCCTCGGAGAGGGCGACCAGGGACAGGGCCATGCCCCACAGCGGCGAGGTCGCGTTGCAGATGCCCGCCAGGGTGGACGGGATGGTGAGTTCCGCGAACGCGAACAGCGAGAAGGGCAGCGCATTCAGCAGGAACCCGGCGACCGCGAGATGGCCCCAGGTGCGCGCGCCGCGCGGCAGCCGCTCCCGCCGCACCGCCATCGCGACCGCCAGCACGGCGGTCCCGAAGACCAGCCGGCCGAGCGTGACCTGGAAGGGGGCGTAGCCCTGGGTGCCGACCTTGATGAGGAGGAAGCTGAAACCCCAGATCAGGGACAGCGCGCCGAAGCGGAGCCGCCAGTCCAGGCGGGGGCGGGTGCCGTTCGGGACGGGGCCGTCCTGACCCGGCGTCATGGGGTCCGGCGCGGTGGGATCCGGCGTGGTGGGGTCCGGCGTGGTGGTCGCGGTGACGCTGCTCATGGGCGTAACGATGATGGACATCATCTCGTAGCACAATCGAGATTTCACACTTGATATTGCGTAGCATCGCTTACATGTTGAACCTGGAGCGCCTGCGCACCCTCGACGCCCTCGCCCGGCACGGCTCGGTCAGCGGTGCGGCCGCGGGCCTGCACATCACGACCTCGGCCGTCTCGCAGCAGATGGCCAAGCTGGAGCGCGAGGTCGGCCAGCAACTGCTCGCCAAGAACGGGCGCGGCGTCCGGCTCACGGACGCGGGCCGGCTGCTCGCCGAGCACGCCGCGCGCATCCTGTCCCAGGTGCAACTCGCCCAGTCCGACCTGGAGGCGCAGCGCGGTCAGGTCGCCGGTGAGCTGCGCGTCTCGGCGTTCCCGACCGCCGCGCGGGGACTGTTCCCCGTGGCGCTCGCGGACCTGCGCCGACGGCATCCCGCGCTGCGCGTGCGCTCCCGCGAGCTGGAACCGGAGCGGGGCGTCGCGGGCGTGGTGCGCGGAGACCTCGACCTCGCGGTGGTGCTCGACTGGTACAACAAGCCGATGCCGCTGCCCGACGGCCTGGTCAAGGCGCCCGTCCTGGACGACCCGGCCGATGTGGCGCTCCCGGCCGGCCACCGGCTCGCGGACCGTGCCGAGGCGGACCTGGCCGAGTTCGCCGAGGACGAGTGGATCACCTGGGGCGAGGGCGAGTTCTGCCACGAGTGGCTGATGTTCACGCTGCGCTCCAAGGGCATCGAGCCGATCGTCGGCCACCGTGCCGCCGAGAGCCACACCCAGCTCGCCCTGGTCGCCGCGGGGCTCGGCGTCTGCATCGCCCCGCTGCTCGGCCGCGACCCGCTGCCCGACGGGGTGGTGACCCTCCCGCTCAGACAGCGCATGCGGCGGCACGTGTTCGTCGTCTGGCGTGCCGACGCCGACCGCCGCCCCTCGATCCGCGCGGCGGTGCGGGCGCTGCGGGAGGCCGGGGAGAGCGTCGGCGCGGCCGGAGGAGGGGACCGGGAGCAGGGCGCGGGGTGAGCGGCGGGCCGGCCGCCGCCCCGTCCACCGCCGAGCCGCCCGCTACGGGAGCGCCCCCAACTTCCTGAAGTCCCAGGACACGACCTTCTCCGGGGTCAGCCGCATCCAGGCGTGCCGGCCGTCGTGGGGCATCTCGTCCAGGCCGAAGTACTTCCGGGCGAACAGGGTCTCGGGGACGTCGAGTTCCGCGCGCAGCTCGCCGGTGCGCGGGACCTCGCCCACGAACTCCATCCGCCCGGACAGCTCCGCGCCGCGCAGCTCGTCGTACTCCTCGCCGGTGTCCACCGCGATCGCCACCCGGGGGTCCCGGCGCAGGTCCGCCCAGCGCTTGCTGCGGACGACCGAGTACAGCCACAGCGAGACGCCGTCCCAGACGAACCAGAGCGCGCTGACGTGCGGCGCGCCGTCGGCGGACACCGTGGCGACCCGGCAGGTGCGCTGACCGGTGAGGAAGTCGTCCAGCTCACCCGGCGTCATCATGATCTTCCGGCCCCGGCGCTGCGTGGCGGTCATACGGTCCCTCTTCTCTCACGTCGTACCGGAGGGAGATGCCCTGACATCACGTCGGGAAGGACGAGTCGTCCTCCTCGCCCGCGCAAGGGCGGGGTGCCCGTCGCACCGTGCGACCTCGCCCGCCGCCCGCGACGGGGCCCGGCCGGCGCGGCGGTGCCGCGGGGGCGCCCTCCGACCGCACCCCGCGATGAGCGTCGCCCCTCGTCCCGGCCACCGGCGCCGCACGGTCCGGCGCCGGCGGTTCAGACGAGGGTGATCGAGCCGTCGCTGACGTCGATCTGCACGGAGGGCAGCGGCTTGGTCGCCGGGCCGCTCTGCACACTGCCGTCGGTGATGGAGAAGTTGCTGTTGTGACAGGGGCAGTTGATGACCCCGTCGGCGACGCTCTTCACCGCGCACCCCTGATGGGTGCACGTCGCCGAGAACGCCTTGAACTCGCCCGCCGTCGGCTGGGTGACCACCACCTTGCGGTCGGCGAAGACCTTCCCGCCGCCCTCGGGGATGTCGGCGGTCGCGGCGAGCGCGGGACCGGCGGCGGCTTCCTCGCCTCCGCCCGAACCACCGCTGTCCGCGCCGCCGCCACCCGGTGAGCCGGAGTCCGTGGAGGAGGACGACGACGCGTCGTCGGAACCTCCGCACGCGGTCAGCGCGACGGCGAGGCCCGCCGCTCCGGCCGCGGCCACGACGGTTCGACGGGCCGGTCCGGCGGGGGCGCCGCCCTGCTCGGGCGGAGCCGGGAACTCGGGAGAGGACTGGAACGATGCGCTGGTCATGCAGGTGTGTCCCTTCCGGGAGGATGCGTGATCCGGTGATCTGCGCAGAGGTACGGTCGGCGGGCCCGCGCTGTTCAGATCCCGCCCTGTTCAGGCACTGCCGAGAGTGTGGCCCGACCGGGGTCGGGACGGCGTGAACCACGGCTGACGTTTCGCTCTCAGCGTCAACGTCCGTACCCGTGCCCGGCCCGCCGGGCCGCCTGCCGTACGCGGGCGGCCGCGTGCTCGGGCAGGTACCGGTCGGCGTGCAACCGGCGCGCGGCGGCGGCCGTCGCGTCCCTGCGGGCCCGGTCGGTGAGCAGGTCCGCGCAGTGCCGGGCCAGGCCGTCGGCGGTGTCGGCGACGGCCAGGTGCTCACCGGCGACGACGTCGAGGCCCTCGGCGCCGACCGTGGTGCTGACCACCGGCACGCCGTGCGCGAACGCTTCGAGGATCTTGATGCGGGTGCCGCTGCCCACGCGCAGCGGCACCACGACCAGGTCGGCGGCGCGCAGATAGGGCGTCATGCTCGGGACCGCGCCGGTGACCTCGACGTGCGGGCCGGCCAGTGCGGCGACGCCCGGGGTGGACTCCCCGGCCAGCACGACCGTCGCGTCCGGCACCCGCTCGCGGATCAGCGGCAGGATCTCACCGGTCAGCCAGCCGGCGGCGTCCGCGTTGGGCGCCCAGTCGAAGGAGCCCTGGAACAGGATGGTCGCGCCGCCGCCGTCGGCTCGCGGCGATTTCGAGGGGCGGGCGGGAAACGTGTTCGGCACCACCACCGTGCGCCCCGCGCCCAGCCGGTCGGCGTCGCGGGCGCAGGCGACCACGGCCACGTCCACCTCCCGTGCCAGCCGCCGGTGGACGCGGCCCCACCAGGCGATCGAACGGCGCGCCTGCACGCGCTGCCACGGCGTCAGCGGCACGTCCCACACCCCCCGGCCGAGCTGCCGCCAGCGGCGGATCAGCACGTCCTCGAAGTCGTCCACGTCGACGACGGTGCGGCCGGTGAACCGGCCGCGCAGCGGCAACCAGACGCGTTCCCGGTTGAACCACACCAGGTCGTAGCGGGTGCCGGTCGACCAGCCGGGCAGGGCGGGCGCGAGCGTGCGCCGCCGGTGACCGGCGTAGGCGGCGGACGGCCCGCGCACGGTGATCTCCAGGAAGGCGCGGGTGCCCGTGTACGGCGGTACGGCGGCGACCCCGGCGCGGGCGAAGCGGGCGGTCCCGTCCGGTGGAAGCACGGTGCCCGGCGGCGCGAGGAAGAGCGCGTCCACCGGGCCCAGCCCGGCGAGTGCTCCGGTCACCAGGTCCATGCGCTGCACCGAGCCGCCGGCGGGGCGGCGGGGCAGGACGTCGCTGACGAACAGTGATCGGATCACCGGTCGGCCCTCCTGCCCGGCTCCGCCATCGGGCGGGCTTCCCCACCGCGGTCCGGGGGCGGTGCGGCCACCGCGTACCGGGCGGCCAGCAGCGTGCAGCCCAGCCCCACGGCCCAGCCGATCACCGTCGCCCACATGATGCCGTCCACCCCCCACGCGTGGCCCAGCGCGTACGACAACGGCAGCCGGACCACGCCCAGCGACGCCACCGTGCAGAACAGCGGCACGACGGTGCGGGTGATGCCGTTGAACCAGCCGTGCAGCACGACCGTCAGCGTGTAGCACAGGAAGAACGGCGCCGTGATGAGGATGTACCGCTCGGTCACCAGCCGGGTCTCCGGGCTGCCGGAGAACAGCGCGGCGATCGGCCCGCGTCCGACGAGCAGCAGCAGGGACACCACCGCGGTGAGCGCGACGCCCAGCCACACCGCGTGGCGGACCCCCTCGCGGATGCGCGCGGTCCGGCCGGCGCCGGTGTTCTGCGCGGTGAACACCATCAGCGCGCCGGACAGATTGAGGAACAGCACGCCGGTCAGCAGTTCCAGCCGGGCGACGACGGTCAGCGCCGCGAGGGCCTCCTCGCCGAACGGCGTGATGATCCACACCAGCACCAGCACGCCGACGCCGATCAGCAGGTACTGCACGGCCATGGGAGCGCCGATCCGCAGTGCGCGCCGCACCTCGGCGCGCACCGCGGCAGCCGTGACCGCGGCCGCCCCGGCCGGCCGCCGGCGCTGCTCGCGCACCAGGCGGGTCAGGCCGGCCGCCGCGGTCAGCGCGTTGGCGACCAGCACGGCCAGCGCCGCGCCCCCGATCCCGAACCGCCAGGCACCCACGAACAGCCAGGCGAGCACGGCGTTCAGCACGCTCGCGGCGATCATCAGACCGGTGGCCCGACGGGCGTCGCCGCGGCCGGTCAGCACCGCGCACACCGCGCCCAGCGCGTAGACGGTGACCAGGCCCGAGCACAGCGTCACCGTGAAGGTGCGGGCCTCGGCGGCGACCTCGCCGGTCACACCGGTCAGCGCCAGCAGCGGCGCCGCGGCCGGCACCGCGACCGCGGCGCAGACCGCCGACCACGCCCCGGTGCAGACCGCGAGCGCCAGCAGCGCGTTCGGATCGTCGCGCCGCCCGGCGCCGGCGAGGTGCCCGAGCCGTACCGCGAACGCGGCGGAGACACCGGTGAACAGCGAGCTCAACATCGCGTACAGCGGCTGTGCCGCGCCCATCGCGGCCAGTCCGGTGACGCCCACGTACCGGCCGACGACCGCGCTGTCGACCAGCAGGTACCCCTGCTGGAGCAGGTTGGCCAGGGCCAGCGGGGCCGCGAGGCCGACGATGCCGGTCAGGACCGGACCCCGCGTCAGGTCCGGCACGTCAGTCTCCGGGGGTGGTCAGCAGCTCGTCGAGCCACGCGTCGTCATCGCCGTGGTCGTCGCCCTCCGACTCGCCCGGCACGGCCGTGTCGTACTTGGCCTCGATGAGCCGGCCGACGGCGGCCACGGTGCGCTCGCTCATCAGGTCGACGGTGTCGAACGGGCGCCCCAGGCAGGCGGAGATGCTGTTGCCGATGGTCAGCGCCATGATCGAGTCGGCGCCCAGGTCCCGGAAGTCGGCGTGGACGTCGATCGTCGGATGACCGAGGACGTGCGCCAGGCAGCGGCCCACCAAGCGTTCCCTGTCGGTGTACGCGCCGTCCGGACGCCCGGTCAGCCGCACCTCGGTGGACTCCACCGCCTCGCGCACACGGGCGACGTTCCGCCTGGTCCGCTCCGCGAGCGCGGCCAGCCCCTTCTCGATCTTGTCCTCGATGTCCGGGGAAAGGGCCACGGGGTACGTCGGCAGGACGCTCATCAGGTCGCTGGTGTAGTTGACCTCACCGGCGAAGAACCCCGCCCGGTCGCCGCGCAGCGCCGCGTCGATCAGGTCGAGGCCGGTGCGGGTGCGCAGCGACCGGAACGCCAGGTCCTCGTGGGTGCCGGCGGCGACCGCCATGCCGACCTCCCGCCAGGACACCCAGTCGACGCTGACCACGCGGTGCTCCGGTGTGTCCAGCGTGCGGGCCAGGTGGTCCAGGTAGAGGTTCGCGGCCGCGTAGTCGGCCTGCCCGAGCGCCGGGAACACCGCGGCCACCGAGGACATGTGCAGCACGAAGTCGGGCCGGTCGTCCCGGGTCAGATGGTGCAGCAGGAACGCGCCGCGCAGCTTCGGCCGCAGCACGGACGCGAACCCGGCGGCGTCCCGGTACGCGATGAGGTTCTCGCCGGGCACGCCGGCGGCGTGCACGATGCCGTCCACCCGGCCGTGCGCGGCGCGGATCGCGGCCAGGACGTCCGCCAGCGCGGCCTCGTCGGCGACGTCGGCGGCCACCGGGTGCACGGTGGCGCCGAGCGAGGTCATCCCGCGGACCGCCGTGACGCGCGCCGCGGCGGGGTGCTGCGGGTCGGCGGCGATCGCGTCCCACTCGGCCCGCGGCGGCAGGCCGGTGCGGCCGAGGAGGTACAGGTGGATGCCGGGGGCGCCGGCCGCGAAGTGCCGGGCCGTCTCCAGACCGATGCCGCCGAGACCGCCGGTGATCAGGTAGGCGCCGCCGGGCCGCAGGTACGTGTCGCGGACCGCCGGGATCTCCGGCAGCTCGGCGAAGGACTCGCGGTACTTGTCCTTGCCGCGCAGCGCGTACACGCCGGCTTGCGCGGCGAGGATCTCCGTGCGCAGCAGCTCGGCCGGCACCGCGTCGTCGATGTCGAGCAACCGGACGGTCACGTACGGGTATTCCCGGCCGACGGCCTTGGCCAGTCCGGCGAGCGCCGCGTGTTCCGGGACCGCGCCGGGCTCGCCGGGCACGACCGCCAGCGCCCGTCGGGTCAGCACCACGAGGTCGACCCCGGCGCTCGCGTGCATCAGCGCCCTCGCCAGCCGGAAGAGACCGATCAGGTGCTCGTCGACACGGCGGTCCAGTTCCGCAGGATCGGCCGCCGGCTCCTCGTCGAAGGCCGGCGCGTACACCAGGTGGGTGTACCCCTCGTCGACGAGTTCCTCGGCGAGCCGGTCCGGTTCGGTGTCCGCGTCGCCCGGCGCGCGCAGCACCGCGTCCGGCGGCAGGGCGGCGGCCACGGTGTCGGCCGCGGCCGGGCCCACCAGCGCCAGCACGCGGGCCGACGGGGCGCCGTCCCGGGCGAGCGGCGCCGGCGCGAAGTCCACCTCGTGCGTCAGCGGGTGTTCGACCTGCGGCGCGGCCGGCGCGAACCGGTCGCGCCAGGTCTCGGGGAAGTCGATCCAGGCGCGGGTCTCGTCGAACTCGTACGGCGGCAGGTGCACGGTCCGCGGACGCTGCCCGCCGTACTGGGCCCGCAGATCGAGAGCGGAGCCGCCGGCCCAGTCGCGGGCGGCGTCGGTGCGGGCGGCGTCCGGCACCTCACCGGCCTCGGTGGCCGCCAGCGCCGCCCGCAGGCCGGCCAGGCCGTCGACCGTGTAGGCGAGCCGGTGCCGGTGTCCGGCGCGGGAGACGTTCGAGGTCCAGCACACGTCCCGGACGCTCCCGTCGATCCGGCCGTCGTCGATCGCCTCGCGGTAGCGGGTGACCAGCCGGCCGAGCGACGCGGGGCTCTGCGCGCTGAGCGTGAACAGGTAGGGCGGCCGGTCCGTGCCGGACTCCGCCGGCTCCTCCGGTGCCGCGACGAACTCCTCCAGCACGACGTGCGCGTTGGTTCCGCCGAGGCCGAAGGCGCTGACCCCGGCGCGGCGGGGGCCGTCCCCCTCCGGCCACGCGCGTGCTTCCCGAGGCACGTACACCGGGCCCCCGTCGAGGTCGATCGCGCTGTTCGGCCGTGCGTAGTTCGCCAGCGGCGGGATCACGCGGTTCCGCAGCGCGAGCGCGGCCTTGATCACGCCCATCACGCCCGAGCCCTCGAAGAGGTGGCCGATGTTCGCCTTCACCGTGCCCACCGCGCAGAACCGCCGGTCGTCGGTCCGGGCGGCGAACGCCCGCCGCAGCCCCTCGAACTCGACGGGGTCGCCGACCCGGGTGGCGGTGCCGTGCACCTCCAGGTAGCCGATCGTGCGGGGATCCACGCCGGCGTTCCGCCACGCGCTCTCCAGCAGGTCGGCCTGGGCCCCGGCGTCCGGCGCGGTCATCATCTCGGACCTGCCGTCGTGGTTGACCGCGCTGCCCTTGACGACCGCGTACACCTGGTCGCCGTCCGCCAGCGCACGGTCCAGCCGTTTGAGCACCACGGCCCCGGACCCCTCGCCGAAGCCGGTGCCGTCCGCGCCCTCGTCGAACGTACGGGTCACGCCGTCGGACGACTCGATGCCGATCCGGGTGTGCGGGTGCCGCACCGGCGCCAGCACGATCCGGGTGCCGGCCACCACGGCCGTCTCGCAGTCGCCCAGCAGCAGCGCGGCCCTGGCCTGGTGCAACGCCAGCAGCGACGCCGAGCAGGCACTGTCGATCACCATGCTGGGCCCGCGCAGGTCGAACAGGTACGAGAGCCGGTTGGCCAGCATCGTGACGATGTTGCCGGTGATGCCGAGCTGTCCCAGCGCGGGGTCGACGCGGCAGAAGTACTCCAGGTACGACCAGCCGGGGTTGCCGGCGTAGCCGACGTACACGCCGGTGCGGCTGCCGGCCAGCCGCTCGCCGGTGTAGCCGGCGTCCTCCAGCGCGCGGTACATCGTGCGCAGGACCAGCCGCTGGTGCGGGTCGGTGACCGCGGCCTGCTTCGGGGTCATGCCGAAGAAGGCGTGGTCGAACAGGTCCACCCGGTCCAGGAAGCTGCCGTCGTGGAACTCGACCCGGTCCTCGGCGTCCGGCACCAGCGCCGATTCCCAGTGGTAGCGCAGGTACTCCTCGACCTCCCGGCGCCGCTGCGCCGGGAACGGCCGGGTGAGGCTGCGGCCGGTGCGGACGACGTCCCAGAACGCGTGCTGGTCCGGCGCGTCCGGCACTTCGACGGACAGTCCGACGACAGCGATGTCCGTGGTCATATCCGTTCCTCCGTCGGCTGTGCGGCGATCCGTGCGATGAAGGTGGTGAGGGTGGTGCCGTTGACCTCGTCGAAGCGGTCGACGCCGGCCGCGCGCAGGGCCCGGACCGCGCGCACCCACTCCACCGGGCGGTGGATCTGCCTGCTGAGCAGCTGGACCGCCCGGTCCGGGGCGAACTCCGTGCCGGTGACGCTGGACATCACCGGTGTGTGCCCGGCGCGGAACTCGTATCCGCGCAGGACCGCCGCGAACGCCCGGCCGGCCGAGGCCATGAGGGGGGTGTGGAACGGGCCGCTGACGCGCACCGGCAGGATCCGGGCGCCCTGGCCGCGCAGTGCCTTGACGGCGAGCGCCAGTTGCGGCCGGTCCCCGGCCACCGTCACCTGCTGGTCGCTGTTGTGGTTGGCGACGTGCACCAGGTTGAGCCCGGCGCGGTGCAGCGTCGCCTCGACCCGTGCCGGGTCCGGCCCGACCACCGCGACCATCGCGCCGTGGGTGATGCCGGCCATCAGCTCGGCGCGGTGCCGGACCAGCGCCAGGCCGTCCATCAGGTCGAGGACTCCGGCGGCCACCAGCGCGTTGAACTCGCCCAGGCTGTGCCCGGCGAAGTAGTCGTACCGCCGGCCTTCGCGCTCGAGGTCCCGCCAGGCCAGCGCGTTCACGAGGAAGACGGCCGGTTGCGCGTAGCGGGTGTCGGAGAGCCGGTCGCCGGGGTCGTCGCGGCACAGGTCCGCCACGGAGTGGCCGAGCAACTCGGCCGCGGCCGCGGTCTCCCGCGGGTACCGCTCGAACAGTTCCTCTCCCATGCCCTTGCGCTGGACGCCCTGGCCGGGAAAGACCAGACAGTGCATGCGTGCACGCTCCTCACTCAAGCGGTTGGTGCGGGGACACTGCGGTAGCGCAGGCCGTTGTGGCTGCCGCGCAGGGTCTCCCGGGTGAACACCCGGGCCGACGGGCCCGGTCCGAAGTCGACCACCTGGTCGGGCCGGCAGCCCTCGATCGCGGCGCGGACCGTGCCGGGCCAGTCCAGCGGGCGGCACACCGCGTGGGCGAGGACGTCCGGCAGCAGGTCACCGCGGTGCTGGAGGTTGACCGGCGCGTCGGCGACGTACACCGGCACGGCCAGCCGGTCGCCGGTGAGCGGGAACGTCATGAAGTGCCGGTCCTCCAGCGCCGCGCGCACCGCCGGCTCCAGGAGCGGCGTGTGGAACGGCGCGGTACTGCGCAGATAGGTCCAGCGCACCCCCGGCTCGGCCAGCCGCCGCGCGTGTCCCGCCCGGAAGCCGGCGAGATCGGCCGGATCCCCGGCCAGCACGTGCGAGCGGCCGGAGTTCGCGAGAGCCAGGTGCACCGGGGAGTCCGTCACCAGCTCGCGCAGTTCCCCGGCCGGCAGGCCCAGCACGGCCGCCATCGGCCCGGCCGCGCCCGTCCGCGGCGGCGCCGACTGGTGGCAGCGGATCAGCGTCAGCGCGGTCATCGCGATCACGTCGTGGCAGAACGCCGTGTACTGGCGGCGATCGGTCAGGCCCAGCCCGGCGACCATCGCGCCGATCAGACCCAGGCTGTGACCGATGGCGGCCACCGGCGCGGGCCGGCCGCCGTCCGCGCCGCCGACGGCGGGCTGCAGCAGGCACAGTTGGTAGAGGTGGGCGCAGAGCCCGTCCACGATGGAGTGGTCCAGGGCGTCGGCGTCCGGAGGGTCGCCGCGCAGCCAGGCGGTCAGCGGGATGCCGCCGGGCAGCTCCCGGCGGTAGGCGTCCGCGCCGACGTGGTCGAGCACGCGCGCCACCGCCTCGGCCGCGGTGGTGAAGTACCGCGCGTTCTCCGGCCGCGCGTACAGCGCCCGCAGTGCGGCGAGCGGCGGACCGTGCAGGCCCGCCATGCCGCTGAACAGGAATAATCGTCGCACTTCTCTTCCCCGTGTGGTGCGGCTACCGGCCGGTGACCGGGACCGGAAGGATCTGCGGGAGGTCGGCCGCCTCCTCGGCGAGGAGCCGTGCCGCCTGCTGCTCGCGCAGCCGCAGGTGGGCGAGGCCGCGGCGGATCCGGTCCGCCGGCAGCGCGGGCAGCCCGGCCTGGAAGGCGGTGACCCGGTCCGACAGCACGGCGGCCAGCTGCGCGATGCGGGCGTATGCGACGCGGACCTGCTCACCGTGTGCGGTGTGTGCCAGGAAGCGGCGGAACAAGGCCCGTGAACCGGCCAGCAGCGCCATGCTGTTGACGCCGGGCGCCCGGTACGTGGCGGAGACCGACGCCCGCTCCACGACGAGGTGGTCACCGATGACGTCGTAGAGCTCGAAGCCGTCGCGGAAACCGGCCAGGAACGCGCGGTAGGCGGCCTCGAATCCGTCCCGGTCGGGGGCGTCGGACGTCTGCCGGACGGTGGCGCAGCCGGTGAACCAGCGTTCGGGTTCCCGGGCGTGGCCGTCGCGCAGTACGTCCCACCCCACGGTCAGCGGGACGTACTCGTGGTCGTCGGTGACGTTGTCGACCAGCAGGACGTCGGTGCCGCTCGCCCCGCAGACGAGGAACGAGTGCAGGAGTCCGTACTCCTCGGGGACCGTGCCGGCCCGGCGCATGAACTCCACCCAGTGGGGGAAGTGGTGCCGGGGCGCGTAGAAGAAGACCGGTTGTCCCGCGGCGAGGAACCCGGGCAGA
Organism: Streptomyces viridosporus; assembly: GCF_002078235.1. Classification (GTDB taxonomy): domain Bacteria; phylum Actinomycetota; class Actinomycetes; order Streptomycetales; family Streptomycetaceae; genus Streptomyces; species Streptomyces viridosporus. The sequence continues at coordinate 2,339 of NZ_MSGP01000014.1, read as the reverse complement.
CCGGACTCGAAACGGGCCAGGTCCACGGTCCCGGCCGAGAACACCTCGAACCCGAGCAGGCGCAGGTCGTCCTCGGTCACGTAGGGGGTGTCGAACGCCCAACGGTCCTTGCCGCGCAGGTAACAGTGGCGGTGGATGGCCGAAGTGGAGCCCAGCGCCCCGTACATCAGCAGGTCGGACCAGGGGGTGCGACCGCCGACGTACGCCAGCAGCTGGGTCTTTCGGCAGTGCAGGTGGTTGTTCGGGTCCCGGGTGCGGATGCGCTCCACGCCCGATAACTTGATCATCTGGTCGACGGACAACAGCGTAAACCTCCGTTCGGCGGTGCCTCCGCTGCGGACGACGGATCGGGAAGTGCCGTACTTCCAGTGGGATCGATCCGTCGGCGCGGGAACGGCGGTGCCGGGGCAGGTGTGATCGGTTCACCTCGGCCATGCACATCGATGTGCGGATGCTTTTCGCAACTCGCTCCGGGACTCCCGCCATTGGGCGATCTCCGGTGCGGCGCGCGGCAAGAAAGAGCGAACGGGCCCGCGGGACCCGGTCGGTGAGACACAGGAAAGCGACACGGACGACCGTTCATCCGTTCACCCGGTGCGCAATATGATGTCAGCCCGGTCGGTGCCGGTCAATAAAAGTCATACGATTTGCCGGGGCTTGGGAATCGACGCAGGTCGGCGAGTTGGTGGCGCTTTCCGGCCGGTCGATCCCGAGCGTCGGGCCGGCCCTTGCGCGATACCGGGGAGTAAGTAACTCGCCGGTAATTACCGGGATTCGGTGAGGCATCCTTCTTTCGGAAATCGGAAAGCGTTATTCCGCTCTTGGTGAAGTCGTCGGGCGAGTGGCCCGTTCCCCCGTGAGTCCGGGGCCACGCCCGTTCGGGGCCACACCCGTTCGGGGCTTTCGGACCTCCGCCGACGCCGTCCTCCACCGTCGGCATGTCCTCACCGGCGGCAGACGAACCGAAGCGTCGTGCGGAGCCGTTCCCGTCGGCGGAGGCGGAGCTTCCGCGGGGAGGGCCGGGGCCGACCGTGGCCGGCTTCCCGGAGCGCGGGGGGCCTTGGGGGTGCCGCGGACTGCGAGGTCACCGGAGCGCAGGGCCCCGGAGAAGGTCGTGGATTGCAAGGTCAAGAGATCGCGTAACCTGGGGAAATGCTGACCGAGGTCACCGCAACCCGTTACATCACACCCCTGCGCGAGGGCGGTTCGCTGCCGGGCCTGATCGAGGCCGACGACCTGGGCACCTACGTCCTGAAGTTCACCGGCGCCGGACAGGGCCGCAAGACGCTGGTCGCCGAAGTGGTCTGCGGGGAACTCGCCCGCCGGCTGGGGCTGAGGGTGCCGCGCCTGGTCACCGTCGACCTCGACCCCGTCCTGGGGCTAGGTGAGCCCGACCAGGAGGTGCAGGAGCTGCTGAAGTCCAGCGGCGGCACCAACCTCGGCATGGACTTCCTCTCCGGTGCCCTCGGCTTCGACCCGCTCGCCTTCGAGGTGAGCCCCGAGGAGGCCGGGCGGGTCGTCTGGTTCGACGCGCTGGTGAACAACGTCGACCGCTCCTGGCGCAACCCCAACCTGCTCCGCCTGCGGGGCGAGCTCTGGCTCATCGACCACGGGGCGACCATGATCTGGCACCACAACTGGCCCGGCGCCGAAAGCTCCGCCGCGCGCCCCTACGACGCCTCCGACCACGCCCTGAAGTCCTTCGCGCCGGACGTGGCCGCGGCCGCCGCGGAACTGGCGCCGCGGATCACCGAGGACCTGCTCGCCGAGGTCACCGCGGAGATCCCCGACGTGTGGCTGACCGGCGAGCCCGGTTTCGGCACGCCGGACGAACTCCGGCGGGCGTACGCGCGGCCGCTGCTCGCCCGCGCGGCCACCGCCCACCAGCGCATCCACGGCCTCGAGGGGGACCAGTGAGCGACCGGCACGTCTTCGAGTACGCGCTGCTGCGGGTGGTACCGCGCGTCGAACGCGGTGAGTGCGTCAACGCGGGGGTGCTCGTGTACTGCCGCCCCAAGTCGTTCGTCGCGGCCCGTACGCACCTCGACGAGTCGCGGCTGCTGGCCCTCGACCCGGAGGTCGACCTGCCCGGCGTACGGGCCGCGCTGCGCGCCGTCGAGGGCGTCTGCGCGGGCGGTGACGCGGCGGGGCAGGCCGCGCACGACGACGCCGGGCGGCGCTTCCGCTGGCTGATCGCGCCCCGTTCCACCATCGTCCAGCCGGGGCCGGTGCACACCGGGCTCACCGCCGATCCGGCGGCGGAGGTGGAGCGGCTGCTCGACCTGCTCGTGCGCTGACCCGGCCGGCCCCGCGGTGGGGCCGCCGCCCCGGCCGCCCGG
>NZ_MSGP01000139.1 GCF_002078235.1 Streptomyces viridosporus | reverse complement strand
GAGAGTAGGACGCCGCCGAACTCCTTTTAGAGCCCTGGCTCTCGAGCGTACAGCCCGAGAGCCAGGGCTTTTTTGCGTTGCGGTAAAGTCGGGGGGCATCATCGGCACATTTCCCACAGGAGGCTCCCGGGTGGAGGTCCAGGAGACGCGGATCCAGACGGACCGCGTCCTCACCATCCCGAACATGCTCAGCATGGCGCGGCTAGTTGGCGTACCCCTCTTCCTGTGGCTGATCCTCAGGCCTGAGTTCGGTGGTCCGAAGAGTGACGGCTGGGCGCTCCTGGTGCTGGCGCTGAGCGGCGTCAGCGACTACCTGGACGGCAAGCTCGCGCGCCGGTGGAACCAGGTCAGCAGCCTCGGCCGGCTCCTCGATCCCGCGGCCGACCGGCTCTACATCCTCTCGACCCTGGTCGGTCTCACCTGGCGCGAGATCCTGCCGCTCTGGCTGACCGCCGTACTCCTGGCACGTGAGCTCGTTCTGCTGGTGATGGTGGGCATCCTCCGGCGGCACGGCTATCCGCCGCCGCAGGTGAACTTCCTGGGGAAGGCCGCCACCTTCAACCTGATGTATGCCTTCCCGCTACTCCTGCTCAGTGACGGAACCGGCTGGATCTCGTCACTCGCTGCTATTTTCGGATGGGCGTTCGCCGGATGGGGTACAACCCTGTATTGGTGGGCAGGAGTTCTCTATGTGGTCCAAGTCCGCCGTCTGGTTCGTGCGGACGCTGTGACTGATTGAACTCGCTGATTGACCCGCGCATGGTGGCGCGATGGCCCGCAGGGAAAATGTGCGGGACAATATGGCGGGTGAAGTCGGTCAGACCGTCGTCTCTTAGAGGAGGACGCTTCCGACATGAAGGCCGTCGTGATGGCCGGGGGCGAAGGCACCCGCCTTCGTCCCATGACCTCAAGCATGCCCAAGCCGCTCCTGCCGGTGGCCAACCGGCCGATCATGGAGCACGTTCTGCGGCTGCTCAAAAGGCATGGGCTCAACGAAACCGTTGTGACCGTCCAGTTCCTGGCATCGCTGGTCAAGAACTACTTCGGTGACGGCGAAGAGCTCGGAATGGAGCTCACCTATGCCAATGAGGAGAAGCCACTCGGTACCGCCGGAAGCGTCAAGAACGCCGAGGAGGCATTGAAGGACGATGCTTTTCTCGTCATCTCCGGCGACGCGCTGACCGACTTCGATCTCACCGAGCTGATCAATTTCCACAAGGAAAAGGGTGCCCTGGTCACCGTCTGTCTGACCCGAGTTCCCAATCCGTTGGAATTCGGCATCACCATCGTGGACGAGGAGGGCAAGGTCGAGCGCTTCCTCGAGAAGCCGACCTGGGGCCAGGTCTTCTCCGACACGGTGAACACCGGTATCTACGTCATGGAGCCCGAGGTCTTCGACTACGTCGAGGCCGATGTGCCCGTCGACTGGTCCGGTGACGTCTTCCCCCAGCTGATGAAGGAGGGCAAGCCCGTCTACGGCTACGTCGCTGAGGGCTACTGGGAGGACGTCGGCACGCACGAGAGCTATGTGAAGGCGCAGGCCGACGTCCTCGAGGGCAAGGTCGACGTCGACCTCGACGGCTTCGAGATCTCCCCGGGCGTGTGGGTGGCCGAGGGCGCCGAGGTGCACCCCGACGCCGTACTGCAGGGACCGCTGTACATCGGCGACTACGCCAAGGTCGAAGCCGGCGCCGAGATCCGCGAGCACACCGTCGTGGGATCCAACGTCGTCGTGAAGAGCGGTGCCTTCCTGCACAAGGCCGTCATCCACGACAACGTGTACGTCGGACCGCACAGCAACCTGCGCGGCTGTGTCGTCGGCAAGAACACCGACATCATGCGCGCGGCGCGGATCGAGGACGGCGCCGTCATCGGTGACGAGTGCCTGGTCGGTGAGGAATCGATCGTCCAGGGCAATGTGCGGGTCTACCCGTTCAAGACCATCGAGGCCGGTGCCTTCGTCAACACCTCGGTGATCTGGGAGTCGCGAGGGCAGGCGCACCTCTTCGGCGCCCGCGGCGTGTCCGGGATCCTGAACGTCGAGATCACGCCCGAACTCGCCGTGCGCCTGGCGGGCGCCTACGCGACGACGCTCAAGAAGGGCTCGACCGTCACCACGGCCCGCGACCACTCCCGCGGTGCCCGGGCACTGAAGCGGGCGGTCATCTCCGCGCTGCAGGCCAGCGCCATCGACGTGCGGGACCTGGAGAACGTGCCGCTGCCCGTGGCACGGCAGCAGACCGCGCGGGGGAGCGCAGGCGGCATCATGATCCGGACCACGCCCGGGGTGCCGGACTCGGTCGACATCATGTTCTTCGACGGTCAGGGAGCCGACCTGTCGCAGGGCAGCCAGCGCAAGCTGGACCGGGTGTTCGCGCGGCAGGAGTACCGGCGTGCGTTCCCCGGCGAGATCGGCGATCTGCACTTCCCGGCGAGCGTCTTCGACTCGTACACCGGGTCGCTGCTGCGGAACGTCGACATCACCGGCATCGCGGAGGCCGGCCTGAAGGTGGTCGTGGACGCGTCCAACGGCAGCGCCGGCCTGGTGCTGCCGAGCCTGCTCGGCAAGCTGGGCGTCGACTCGCTGACCATCAACCCCGGCCTCGACGAGTCCAGGCCGACGGAGACGGCCGACATGCGGCGCTCGGGGCTGGTACGCCTCGGGGAGATCGTGGCGTCCTCCGGCGCCGCGTTCGGCGTGCGGTTCGACCCCGTCGGTGAGCGGCTGTCCCTGGTCGACGAGAAGGGGCGGATCATCGAGGACGACCGGGCACTGCTGGTGATGCTCGACCTCGTCGCGGCCGAGCGGCGCAGCGGCCGGGTCGCGCTGCCGGTGACCACCACCCGGATCGCCGAACAGGTGGCGGCGTACCACGGCACCCAGGTCGAGTGGACGACGACCTCGCCCAACGACCTCACCCGTGTGGGTGGTGAGGAAGGGACGATCTTCGGCGGTGACGGCAAGGGCGGTTTCATCGTTCCGGAGTTCAGCAGCGTCTACGACGGCACCGCCGCCTTCGTGCGGCTCATCGGGCTGGTGGCGCGGACGCAGCTCACGCTCAGCCAGATCGACGCGCGCATCCCGCGGGCACACGTGCTCAAGCGGGACCTGGCGACCCCGTGGGCCGTCAAGGGACTGGTGATGCGGCGGGTGGTCGAGGCGGCCGGGGACCGGTCCGTGGACACCACCGACGGCGTGCGCGTGGTGGAGGCGGACGGTCGCTGGGTGATGGTGCTGCCCGACCCGGCCGAGGCGGTCACCCACCTGTGGGCCGAAGGGCCCGACGACGCCTCCGCCCAGGCCCTGCTCGACGAGTGGTCGGCGGTCGTGGACAGCGCAGGGAGGTAGAACGGCCGGTACACGTGCGTGCCGGACAAGTGTCCCCAACGGGGCCTGTCCGGCACGCCGGTAGGGTCGTTCGAAAGCAGGGGCTGTGGCGTGCGACGATGTGCGGCATGCCGCAGCAACCCCCCGTTCGGAGCACGCCTCGGCGGCCCCCGCGTCCGGACGCGTCCATGTCGTTGATCACCAACGTCATGGACCACAGCCTCGACGACGGATACGCCGAGGCCGCCGCGCGGAAGAAGGCCGACGGCGACGGCGGCATGCCGAAGACCCTCAGGGCGAAGCTGGGGCTCGCCGCCGGCCTGGTGCTCGCCGCCCTGATCGTGACCGTCGGAGCCGCGCAGGCCCGGGTCGCGGCTCCCGTCGTCGCCAAGGAGCGCGAGGAGCTGATCGACCGGATCGACCGGGAGACCGAGGCGGCCGACGAGCTCGAGGACGGCATCGACGAGCTGCGCGAGGACGTCGGCGCGCGGCAGCGCGAAGCGCTCCGGGACAGCGGCGGGAGCGACCGCTCCGAGCTGGTGGGCATCCTGGCGGGAGCCGTCGCGGTGCACGGCCCCGGTGTGCGGCTCGTGGTGAACGACGCCAAGGACACGACCGCGGGCGGCGACGGCGACCCGCGGTCGACCTCCGGGTTCTCGGACACCGGACGGGTCCGTGACCGCGACCTGCAGCGCGTGGTCAACGGCCTGTGGGAGTCCGGTGCCGAGGCCGTCTCCATCAACGGACAGCGGCTGACCGCCCTGTCGGCGATCAGGGCCGCCGGAGACGCGATACTGGTCGACAACAGGCCGCTGGTGCCGCCGTACACGGTGCTCGCGGTGGGGGACGGCCCGCAGTTGAGGGACCGGTTCCGGAACAGTGCGGACGGGGTGTACCTGCACGTGCTGCAGGAGAACTACGACATCCGGACGGCCCTCTCCGCGGAGGAGGACCTCCGGCTGCCCGCCGCACCGAGTGTGATCGTACGTACCGCACAGCCGATAACCGAGAAGGGCACATCGTGATCGCCGTACTGGGCCTCGTCGTGGGAGTCGTGGCCGGACTGTTGGTCCGGCCCGAGGTTCCGGCGGTCGTCGAGCCTTATCTGCCGATCGCCGTCGTCGCGGCGCTCGACGCCGTGTTCGGAGGGCTGCGGGCCATGCTCGACGGCATCTTCGACGACAAGGTCTTCGTGGTGTCGTTCCTGTCGAACGTGGTGGTCGCCGCGCTGATCGTGTTCCTCGGCGACAAACTCGGTGTGGGGGCCCAGCTGTCCACGGGCGTCGTGGTCGTCCTCGGTATCCGTATCTTCTCCAACGCCGCGGCGATCCGCCGGCACGTCTTCCGGGCGTGAGGCCGATGAGCGAGCACGAGCGCGACGAGACGACGCCCGCGCAGGCGTCCCCGCCCAGGCCCGCGTCGGCCCCGCGGCCCAGGCCCGCCCCCGAGACCGCGCCCGCGAGCAGCCTGCGCAAGGAACTGCCCGCCGAGGTGCCCGCGAGCGCGCCCGCGGCGGCGGAAGCACCGAAGGCCGAGCCGGGGCCCCAGCTCACCGGGCGGCAGCGGCTGGTGCAGGGGCTGTGGCCGCCGCGGGTGACCCGGGCTCAACTCATCGTGGCCCTGCTGCTGTTCGGTCTGGGATTCGGTCTGGCCGTCCAGGTGGCCTCGAACAGCGACAGCGACAGCGCGCTGCGCGGGGCACGACAGGAAGATCTTGTGCGCATCCTCGATGAACTCGACGACCGCACACAGCGTCTTGAGGACGAGAAGCAGGGACTCGAGAAGCAGCGCGACGAGCTGGAGAACAGCTCCGACCAGGCCGAGGAGGCCCGCAGGCAGACGCTCGAGAAGGAACGGCAACTCGGCGTCCTGGCGGGCACGGTGGCCGCGCAGGGGCCCGGCATCACGATGACCATCGAGGACACGAAGGGAACGGTCGAGGCGGACATGCTGCTCGACGCCATCCAGGAGTTGCGTGCGGCCGGTGCCGAGGCGATCCAGGTGAACGGTGTACGGGTCGTGGCGGGCACCTATCTGACGGATTCCGGCAACGGGGTCGGCGTGGACGGGAACAAGATCACCGCGCCCTATCGTTTCAAGGTCATCGGCAAGCCGCAGGACCTCGAGCCGGCCCTCAACATTCCGGGAGGCGTGGTGCAGACCCTCGAGAAGGAACAGGCCACCGTTACCGTGGAGCGGTCCACCAAGATCGTCGTGGATGCCTTGCGAGCCGCGAAGCGGCCTGACTACGCTCGGTCGTCCTCCCGGTGAACCGGGGGTGCATGGGGGACATCCGGCGAGGGCATGAGGTTGCGGGGGGTCGGCGCACCGAATGGGTGGTGCGTGGTGGAAACTGTCTGGCGGAGGCGGACGTTGTGAAGATGTCCGGGTCGGCCAATGTGTTCAGTCAGGGTTCGTCCTGCCCCACGGGCGGGTCTGTTTCGGTCAAGGGGAATCGCCCGTGAAGTTGTTTGCGAAGTTGTTCGGCAAGAGCGCGCGAGAGGGCAGCGACAACGCGACCGCTCGCCATCGCGCACAGCCTGACGCGGAAGGTCAGCGTCCGCTGTTCCGGGACCAGGTCGCCGGTCCGGGCGCGGACGTCGCCGGAGGTCAGGGCGCGCCGTCGGTTGACCCTGCGCAGCCGGGCGGCATAGGTTTCGGGCAACCGTCGACCTCAGGTACGGGCGGAGGGTTCTCCGACCCGTACGCGTCCCCTGCCCCTGGTGGGCAGCCGCAGCAGGAGGATCCGTCCATGTCGGTCCTGGTGTGTACGAGGTGCGGTAACCGCAACGCGGAGAACAGCCGCTTCTGCTCCCACTGCGGAGCGCCGCTCAGGCCGGGCGTCACCCCGGAGCGCCCCTCCGAGACGACGTCCACGATCTCGATCTCCGGTCTCGAGGCCTACGACGCCGAGGCCACCGGTCAGACGCCGATGCCGACGCTCTCCCCGGAGGCGCAGGCGGCCGTCGACGCCCTGCCGGTGGGCTCCGCGCTCCTGGTCGTGCGCCGCGGTCCGAACTCGGGCAGCCGTTTCCTTCTGGACGGCGACCTGACCACGGCCGGGCGTCATCCGCAGAGCGACATCTTCCTGGACGACGTGACGGTCTCCCGGCGGCACGTGGAGTTCCGCCGCAGCCCGGACGGTTCCTTCACGGTGGCCGACGTGGGCAGCCTGAACGGCACGTACGTCAACCGCGAGCGGATCGACCAGGTCGCCCTGTCGAACGGCGACGAGGTGCAGATCGGCAAGTACAGGCTGGTCTTCTACGCGAACCAGCGGGGCTACTGACCTTCCCCCGGACTCCGTCCGGGGGACCAGCAGGGAAGGTCCATGCTTCACACACCGAGCGGCGGTGCCGGAGACGGTGCCGCCGCAACGGACACCGGACTGATGAGCATCGGCACGGTGCTGAACGTGCTGCGTGAGGAGTTCCCCGAGGTCACCATCTCCAAGATCCGATTCCTGGAGTCGGAAGGGCTCATCGAGCCGCAGCGGACCCCTTCGGGGTACCGCAAGTTCAGCGCCGGGGACGTGGAGCGCCTCGGCCACGTCCTGAGGATGCAGCGGGACCACTACCTGCCGCTCAAGGTGATCCGCGAGCACCTGGAGGCCATGGAGCGCGGGGAGGCCGTCCCGCCGCCGGTGCTGGTCCGGCCGCGTGACGGGGAGGCCGGTCAGGAGCCCGCGTCCGAGGCGCCCGTGGTGGCCCGCATCGGACGCGCCCAACTGCTGGCGGCCGCCGGCATCGGCGAGCGGGAGCTCGCGGAGTGGGAGTCGTACGGGCTGCTCACCCCGGTGGAGGACGGGGTGTACGACGCCGAGGCGGTCACCGTCGCCGAGCTGATCACCGAGCTGGGGCGGTTCGGGATCGAGCCCCGGCACCTGAGGGTCATGAAGGCCGCCGCCGACCGGGAGGCCGGCCTGGTGGACCAGCTCGTCGCTCCGCTGAGACGCCATCGGAACCCGCAGACCAGGGCCCATGCGGAGGCTCGTACGAAGGAGCTGGCGGGACTCACGGTGAAGCTGCACACGGCGCTGGTGCAGACGGCGCTCGGGGTGCGGCTGCCCTGAGCCGGACGTGCCCGGGAGGCCGGATCGGCCCCCCGAGCCCTGCCCGACTACCCAAACGTCCCGGGCACGGCCTAGGGTTGCTGTGTGAACGAGCTCGATGTCGTAGGTGTCCGGGTCGAAATGCCCTCCAACCAACCGATCGTGCTGTTGCGTGAAGTGGGCGGCGACCGCTACCTCCCCATCTGGATCGGACCGGGGGAGGCGACGGCCATCGCCTTCGCCCAGCAGGGCATGGCCCCCGCACGGCCGCTGACCCACGACCTGTTCAAGGACGTGCTGGAGGCCGTCGGTCAGGAGCTCACGGAAGTGCGCATCACGGACCTGCGCGAGGGGGTCTTCTACGCGGAGCTGGTCTTCGCCAGCGGGGTCGAGGTGAGTGCCCGGCCGTCCGACGCCATAGCGCTGGCCCTGCGCACGGGGACGCCGATCTACGGGAGCGAGACGGTGCTCGACGACGCCGGGATCGCGATCCCGGACGAGCAGGAGGACGAGGTGGAGAAGTTCCGCGAGTTCCTCGACCAGATCTCGCCCGAGGACTTCGGCAGCAGCAGTCAGTGAGGGACCGCGGCCGTCGGGACCCCGCCACCCGCCCGGGCCGGTGGAGTCGGGGAAGGCCGCCCGGCCGGTGCGGAAGACATTCGGCTAGCCTTTCCCCGCGAAGGAGCACGAGAAACCACTCTTAGGGTGATTATCACTCGGCGTGCCGAGTGTGGCGATCGTTGACGCACCCTTGGTGACTGCCTACCGTCGAGGAGGCAGGTCAAGGACGGAGGTCGGCGTGAGAAGCAGCGGCGACGGTACGGCTGGGGGTGCCCCCGGACGCGGTCTCGGGGCGAACGGGCCGTTCCCTTCCCCGGGCTCCCGGCTCCGCTCGAGCGGGGGAATCCCCCGGCACGACAGCGCGGCCGAACACGTTCCGCAGCGACCGACGGCCGTGCCGAGCAGCGGAGGGGCGACGTCCATGGCGTCCGAGCAGATCGGCTACCGGGGGCCCACGGCCTGCGCGGCCGCCGGCATCACCTACCGGCAGCTCGACTACTGGGCCCGCACGGGGCTGGTCGAGCCCAGCGTGCGGCCCGCCCACGGATCCGGCACCCAGCGGCTGTACAGCTTCCGCGACGTCGTCGTCCTGAAGATCGTCAAGCGGTTCCTCGACACCGGTGTGTCCCTGCAGAACATCCGCACCGCCGTCCAGCACCTGCGCGAGTGCGGCTTCAGCGACCTGGAGCGCATGACGCTGATGAGCGACGGGGCCACGGTCTACGAGTGCACCTCGCCCGACGAGGTCCACGCCCTGCTCCAGGGCGGCCAGGGCATCTTCGGCATCGCCGTGGGCGTGGTGTGGCGGGACGTCGAGAGCGCGCTGTCGCAGCTGCACGGGGAGCGCATCGACACCGGGGAGACGCTGATCGGCCACAATCCGGCGGACGAGCTGGCGCGGCGGCGGAACCGGGCCGTCTGAGGACGGCGCTGTCAGTGGTGTAGGGCAGCATCGGACACGTGAGATCTTCGCCCACGATCCTGCATCTCGACATGGACGCCTTCTACGCCGCGGTGGAGCAGGCGTCCAAGCCGAGTCTGCGCGGGAAGGCCGTCGTCGTGGGCGGGCTCGGGCCACGCGGTGTGGTCGCCACCGCCTCGTACGAGGCCCGCGTCTTCGGCGTCCACTCGGCGATGCCCATGGGGCAGGCCCGGCGGCTCGCGCCCCACGCCGCCTACCTGGTGCCCCGCTTCGCCTTCTACCGGTCGATCAGCGAGCAGGTGATGGGGCTGCTGCGGGACCTGTCGCCGCTGGTCGAGCCGCTCAGTCTGGACGAGGCGTTCGTGGACCTGGAGGCCGGTGGCGCGGCCTGGGACGAAGGGTCGGCGCGGCTGGCCGGGACGAAGCTGCGCGCGGACATCCGGGCGGTCACGGGGCTCACCGGGTCGGTGGGGCTCGCGGCCTCCAAGATGCTCGCGAAGATCGCCTCGGAGCGGGCGAAGCCGGACGGACTGGTGCTGATCGAGCCGGGCACCGAGCGGGCGCTGCTGGGACCGCTGCCGGTGCGGACGCTGCCGGGGGTGGGACCGGCCACCGGCGACCACCTCAGGCGGGCCGGGATCCACACGGTCGAGGAACTCGCCGAGGCGGGGGAGGCCGAGCTCGTACGGCTGCTGGGCAAGGCCCACGGGCACGCGCTGTACGCCATGGCGCTGGCGCGGGACGAGCGGTCCGTGGTGGCCGAGCGGGAGACGAAGTCGGTGTCGGTCGAGGACACGTACGACGTGGACATCCACGACCGGGTGCGGGTGGGGACGGAGGTGCGGAGACTCGCCGACCGGTGCGTGCGGAGACTGCGCGGGGCGGGGCTGTCGGGGCGGACCATCGTGCTGAAGGTGCGCCGGTACGACTTCTCCACCCTCACCCGGTCCGAGACACTGCGGGGGCCGACGGACGATCCGGCGGTGATACGGGAGGCGGCGGCGCGGCTGCTGGAGTCGGTCGACACGACGGGCGGGGTGCGGCTGCTGGGTGTGGGGGTCAGCGGACTGGCCGCCTACACGCAGGAGGACCTGTTCGCGCAGGCGGCGGGTGTGGACGAGGACGCCCTCGGCGAGGAGCCCGAGGCCGCGCCCGCGGAGGAGCGGCAGTCTCCCGCCGAGCGGCGCTGGTCGGCGGGGCACGACGTGCGACACGCCGCCCACGGGCACGGGTGGGTGCAGGGCAGTGGGCTGGGCCGGGTCACGGTGCGCTTCGAGACGCCCGATTCGGGGCCGGGACGGGTGAAGACCTTCCGGATCGACGACCCGGATCTGGAGCCGGCGGAACCGCTGCCGCTGGTGACGCGAAGACCTGGGAGAAGTGAGCGGGCGGAGGTCGGCGGGGTGGGTTCGGCGGGCCCGTGAGC
>NZ_MSGP01000138.1 GCF_002078235.1 Streptomyces viridosporus | reverse complement strand
GGCGGATCACCGAGCAGCCCGTCACCGGACCCGGTGGCGGGCTGCTCGGTGATCCGCCCCGGCAGGAGCGCAATCCAGGAGATGGCCCGTGCCCGCCGCTCGGCGAGGATGGCACCACGGGTTCGCCCGTACCCCCGACGAAGGAGGGCACCGCTGTGCTGGGCGACGAGGACGGCAAGGCCGCCGCGCTGTGGCGGATGGCGAACCTGGGCACGCCGATGGCCGTGCGGGTGGCCGCGACCCTGCGGATCGCCGACCACATCGCCGCCGGCACCCGGACGGCGAAGGACCTGGCCGAGGCGGTCGGCGCCCACCCCGGCGCCCTGGAGCGGCTGCTGCGCTACCTGGCGGTACGCGGAGTGTTCGACCGCGACGCGGACGGCCGCTACACCCTGACCGACCTGGGGCGTCCCCTGTGCGAGGACCACCCGGCCGGTCTGCGCGCCTGGTTCGACATCCGCACCGGCGGTCGCGGAGAACTGTCCTTCGTGGAACTGCTGCACAGCGTCACCACGGGCGAGGCCGCCTTCCCGGTGCGCTACGGACGCCCCTACTGGGAGGACCTGACCGACGACCCCGAACGGGCCGCCGCCTTCAACTCCCTGCTGGGTGCCGACGTCGCCGTCCGCGCCCCGGACGTCGTGACCGGCTACGACTGGGGCCGGCTCGGCCACGTCGTCGACGTGGGCGGCGGCGACGGCTCCCTGCTGACCGCGCTGCTCGACGCCCACCCCGGCCTGCGCGGCACGGTCGTGGACCTGAAGGAGGCCGCGCACAGCGCCGAGCTGTCCTTCGCCGCCTCGGGCCTGGCCGACCGCGCCGACGCCGTCACCGGCAGCTTCTTCGACCCGCTGCCCGCCGGAGCCGGCGGCTACCTGCTCTCGCTGATCCTGCACGACTGGGACGACACCGCGGCGACCGCGATCCTGCGCCGCTGCGCCGAGGCCGCCGGCCGCACCGGATCCGTCTTCGTCATCGAGTCGATCGGGCCCCGCGGCGACGCCCCGCGCACCGGCATGGACCTGCGGATGCTGTGCGTCTACGGGGCCCGGGAGCGCGGCGTGCCCGAGTTCGCCGCGCTCGCCGCCGACGCCGGCCTGAAGGTGGCCGCCGTCCACCCCGCCGGCCCCTCGGCGATCATCGAACTGACCGCCGCCGACCGCGCCGCGTGACCGGCCCGCCCGGCCGCACCGAGCGGCCCGCCGCAGGAGGAGACACCGGATGGCCGAGTCTGCCCCGTCCCTGACGGAGGCGTTCGCCGCCCTGGGCACCAGGCGGGGACGACAGGACCCCTACCCGCTGTACGAGGCGATCCGCGCCCACGGCGACCTCGCCCGGCGCGGCCCCGGGCGGCTGGTCGTCACCGGCTACGACGCGTGCGCCCGCGCCCTGCGCGACACCCGTCTGCACGTCCAGGACCGCACGGCCTACGACGCCGCCCACCCGGCCTGGCGCTCCCACTCCTCCCTGCGCGCCTTCACCAGCTCCATGCTCTACAGCAACGGGCCCGACCACACCCGTCTGAGGTCCCTGGCCGCTTTCGCCTTCACCCCGCCCCGGGTGCGCGACCTCGCCGCGGTCGTCGAGGGCATGGCCGACCGCCTCCTGGACCGCATGGCCCGCCTCGGCGCAGGCGGCGACCCGGTCGACGTCATCGCCGAGTTCGCCTCCCGGCTGCCCGTCGCCGTCATCGGCGCCGTGCTCGGCTTCCCCGAGGAGGACCAGGTCTGGTTCCGGGAGACGGCCTCCGCCATCGCCGTGGCCACCGACGGGTTCTCCGACCCCGCCGCCCTGCACCGGGCCGACGCCGCGATGGACGCCCTCGCCCGCTACTTCGCCGCGCTCGTCGAACAGCGCCGCCGCAGGCCCGCCGGCGACCTCCTCACCACCCTGACCGCGGTGCACGACGGCGACCCGGAACGGCTCAGCCACGAGGAGCTGATGGGCAACCTCATGGTGCTGCTCACCGCCGGCTTCGAGACCACCAGCTTCCTCATCGGCCACGGACTGATGATCGCCCTGGGCCACCCCCCGTACGCGCATCGGCTGCGCGACGACGCGGACTTCGCCGACGCCTACGTCGAGGAGGTCCTGCGCTACGAGCCGCCCGTCCACGTCACCAGCCGCTTCGCCGCCCACGACACCGACCTGCTCGGCACCGCCGTCCCGCGCGGCACCCGGCTGACCCTGATCCTGGCCGCCGCCAACCGCGACCCGCGCCGCTTCACCGCACCGGACCGCTTCGACCCCGCGCGCGGCGGCGCCCCGCAGCCCCTGAGCTTCGGCGCGGGCCCCCACTACTGCCTCGGCGCCCCCCTCGCCCGCCTCGAGGCCCGCATCGCCCTGCCCCGGCTGCTGCGCCGCTTCCCGCGCCTGGCCGCCGCCGCCACCCCGGTCCACCGCGACCGGTGGGTCGTCCGCGGACTCGACACCTACCCCCTCGCGCTCGGCGCCTGACCTGCGCCGCCGCCCGTCCCGCACGCCCGTAGGGCCGGGGTCGTCGCACAGCATTTAGAGAGATGCGCCGTCACGCCCGCAGACGTGACGATTCAGGTAAGTCGGCAGGCCCCCGCACGACGACTTGGCGAACTCGAGCCCCCGGCGTCCGCGCCCCGCTCTCCGGCCGACCGCCGCCGACTGCGCCGGAACCGCCGCATCTGCGAAGGAGTCATCTCGTGACAGCACCACTCAGGATCCTGGCGATCAACGGATCGGAGCGGGACGGCAACACCGCCGACGTCCTGCGCCACGCCGCCGGGATCGCGGCGGGGCGCGGGGTCGAGTTCGAGACGGTCGATCTGCGCACCATCCGCATGGACCGCTGCGGTCCGTGCGGCGACTGCAACACCCGCACGGTCCCCTGCGCGGTGCAGGACGACGTCGCCGGCGTGGTGGCCAGGATGGTCCGGGCCGACGGCATCGTCTTCGCCGCGCCGGTCCACGGCTTCGGCACCGCCAGCCTCATGCAGACCTTCATCGAGCGGGCCGGGGTGGGCCACCTGCGGTTCGACCGCCCGCTGACCAACAAGGTGGCCGGAGTCATCTCCGTCGCCCGCCGCTACAGCGCCGGCGAGGTGTGGGCGCAGCTGACCGTCAACGCCCTGCTCAACCGGATGATCCTGGTGGGCAGCGGCTTCCCCGCCACCGTGCACGCCCTGCACCGCGGTGACGCCCTGAAGGACGAGGAGGGACTGACCAACGTCTCCCGGCTCGTGGAGCGGATGACGGACATGATGGAGCTGCTGGCCGAGCACCGCCGGCTCACCGGGCACGACGGCCCGATCCACACCCGCGAGGCCAACGAACGCGTGGGACTCGCCCTGAACGCCGCCGAGTTCGCCGACGTCCCCGAGCCCGCCCTCGCACCGCGGGGCCGGCCGTGACCGCCGTCGGCACCGACGCCTTCCTCGCCGCCCACCGCCGGGTCAGCGACTCCTTCTACGCCGGCACCCTCACCGAGCGGGCCCTGGCCGACTGGCACGCGCGGCGACTGACCGCCGTGCTGCGCCACGTCACCGAACGCTCCCCGTTCTACCGCCGCCACCTGGCCGGCGTGGACATCGAGTCCGTCACCCCCGCCACGCTCGGGTCGCTGCCCTTCACCACCAAGGACGACCTGCGCCGCGAGATGCACGACGTACTGTCGGGCCCGCTGTCCGACGCACGGATCTACTACGAGACCAACGGGACCACCGGGGCCGCCACCCCCTGTCCGCGCGGCGCCCGGGACATCGCCGCCTCCAACACCGCCGTGGAGCAGTCCTGGCGCCACCTGCTGCGCACCCGCTTCGGCGACCGCAAACCCGTCGTCGGCCTGATGGGACCGTCCGAACTCTACGCGTTCGGCGACGTGTTCACCGACGTGGCCGCGACCCTCGACCTCTGCCACGTCAAACTCTGGCCCGAGTCCCCGCGCGTCGGCTTCAAGAAGGCACTGCGCCTCATCGAGGAACTGGGCGTCGAGGTCCTCGTCTGCGCTCCCGCGCTGTGCCTGAGCCTGGCCAAGGCGGCCCTGCACCACGGCTACGACCCGGCCGCGCTGCCGGTGAGGCTCTTCCTCGTCCTCGGCGAGATCTGCACCCCGCAGTTCGCGGCGAACGTCTCCACCGTCTGGCCGCACGCCGTCGTACGGCCCGCCCTGTACGGCTCCCA
Organism: Streptomyces viridosporus; assembly: GCF_002078235.1. Classification (GTDB taxonomy): domain Bacteria; phylum Actinomycetota; class Actinomycetes; order Streptomycetales; family Streptomycetaceae; genus Streptomyces; species Streptomyces viridosporus. The sequence goes on along the minus strand of NZ_MSGP01000138.1, from coordinate 30,123 downwards.
GGAGGCCCTGTGCATCGCCTCCGGCGCCGACAGCGGCGCCCTCCACCTGTCCGCGCCCAACTACCTGGCCGAACTGGTCGACCCGGACACCGGCGCCCCCCTCGGCCCCCACGGCACCGGCGAACTGGTGCTGACCATGCTGATCGACGGCATCAAGCCGCTGGTCCGCTACCGCACCGGGGACCTGGTCCGGCTCACCCCCGCCCCGCCCGGCTCCGCCCTGCCCGGCCCCGTCGTCGAGGTCGTCGGACGCGCCGGCGACCGCATCCAGGTCGGTGACGGCCTGCTGTGGCCGGCCGAACTGGAGGCGGCCGTGCTGACGGACGTCCGCGGCTGCCTGGGCTACCAGGTCGTCATCGACCGCGCACCGGACGGCGGCGACCGGATCACCGTCCGCATGGACCTCCTTCCCGGCACGGCACGGCCCGACCGGATCGCCGCGGCCGTCGCCGCCCGGCTGCGCGAACGCACCGGCGCGCACAGCACCGTCGTGGCCGACACCGACATCGACCCCGTGACCCACACCGGTTCGTTCGTCAGCTGGAAGGCGGCCCGGGTCCTCGACCGCCGGTCCGGGCCCGACGGCCCGGCGCGCACCGCCCGACAGGTCGCGCACCGCTACGCGATCACCACGTGACCCAGAAGGACCTGCCATGACCGATCCGCACCCGGCGGCGCCCGCCCCGGTCCGCGTGACGACGCGCACGCGCGGTCTGCCCCAGCCGGCGATGCTCCCCGCCTACCGCGCCCTCGCCGCGCGGTTCGGCGCCGACCAGGTGTACCTCCTGGAGTCCGCCGCCGGCCCGCCGCACGACCGCCGCTACCAGTTCGCCGGCTTCGGCACACTGCTGTCGCTGTCCGTCACCGACGGGGAGGTGCGCGTCGCGGGCCGGCCCGGCCTCGTCCGGCTGCTCCTGGAACGGGCCCGGCCGCTGCTCGCGCCGGACGGGGCGGACCGGGCGGACCTGGCCGGCGACACGGGAGAGGCCACCGTGCGGCTGCGCTCCTTCACGGACCTGTGGGCACTCCTGCGCACCGCCCGGCGGATGTTCGACGCCGACGGCTCGGCCACCCGCTTCCGCTTCGGCTTCCTCGCCTACTTCGGCTACGACACCGTCCGCTACGTCGAGGACCTCCCCCACCTCATCGAGGACCGCCCCGACCTGCCCGACGTCCACCTCGTGCTGCACCAGGGCTGCGTCGTCGCCGACCTCGAGGGCGGTGGGGCCGAGCTGCTGCTGCACGAGTCCGCGCACTGGGACCCCCTCGACCAGGACGGCGTCCTGCACCTGCTCACCCGGGCCGAGGACACCCATCCCGAGCCCGCCGCCGACACCTTCCCCGAAGCCGTCGTCACCGACGACAGCGACCCCGTCCGGTTCGCCGCCGACGTCGAGCGCTGCCTGAAGCACATCGCGGTCGGCGACATCTACCAGGTGCAGATCGGGCACGAGCTGACCATGCGCTCCCCGGCCCGCCCGGCCGACGTCTACCAGCGGCTGCGCCGGCGCAACGCCTCGCCGTACATGTACCTCGCGAGCCTGGCGGGACAGTGCGTCATCGGCGCGAGCCCCGAACTGTTCGTGCGGGTCGAGGACGGCACCGTCACCATGCGCCCCATCGCCGGGACGCTGCCGCGCACCGGGGACGACGAGGCCGGCGCCCGGCGGCTGTCCTCGGACCCCAAGGAGATCGCCGAGCACACCATGCTCGTCGACCTGTGCCGCAACGACATCGGCCGGATCTGCCGGGCCGGCACCCTCCGGGTGCCCGACCGGCTCACCGTCGAGCGCTACTCGCACGTGCTGCACCTGGTGTCCACCGTGCGGGGGCGGGCCGAGGAGGACAAGGACGCCTTCGACACGATCGCCGCCCTGTTCCCCGCCGGCACCATGACCGGCACCCCCCGGATCCGGGCCATGGAGATCATCGAGTCCGTCGAGCGCAGCCGCCGCGGCCTGTACGCGGGCGCGCTCGGCGTCCTCGACGTCGGCGGCTACACCAACCTCGCCCTGTGCATCCGCACGCTGTTCCACCACGACGGCGTGTACCGCACCCGTGCCTCGGCGGGCATCGTCGCCGACTCCGACCCCCGCGCCGAATGGCGCGAGACGCTGGCCAAGATGAGCGCCGCCCACTGGGCGGTCACCGGAAAGGAGCTGCTGTGACCCGGATGTTCCCCGTCCGGCCCGCCTCCGCTGCACATCCGCGGATCCTGGTGGTCGACGCGTTCGACAGCTTCGTCGACATCCTGCGCCAGTACCTGATGTCGGCGGGCGCCGTCCCCCTCATGGTGCGCTCCCCCGCGCTCTCCCCGGCCGACGTGCCCGCCATGGGGCTGGACGGCATCCTCCTCGGCCCCGGGCCGGGGCACCCGGACGAGTCGGGGCACGTGGAGCTCGTACGGGCCTTCGCGGGGCACCTGCCGCTGCTCGGGGTGTGCCTGGGCCACCAGGCCGTCGGCCGCGCCTACGGCGCGAGCGTGGTGCCCGCCGAGCACCTCGTGCACGGCAAGACCAGCCGGATCCGCCACGACGGACGCGGTCTGTTCACCGGCCTGCCCGACCGGTTCGAGGCGACCCGCTACCACTCGCTCATCGTGCCCGAGGAGACCGTTCCCGACTGTCTGGAGGTCACCGCCCGGTCGGCGGACGACGGCTATGTGATGGGGCTGCGCCACCGCACCCTGCCCGTGGAGTCGGTCCAGTTCCACCCCGAGAGCTTCCGCACCGACCACGGCATGGACATCGTGACCAACTACCTGCGTGTCGTGCGGGACTTCGCCGCCTGGACGGCCACCGCCCCGGCCGCCTGAGCCCGCCGGTCGCGCACCGCACGCGCAAGGACGCGCCGCCGGGCCGGCGAGCGCCAGGATTCCCGGTGCCACCGGCTGCCGGGCGTACATCGGAGACACACGTGGACTACTGGAACAGCACGGCGGAGACCATGCCGCGGGAACGGCTGGAGTCCTGGCGGTGGCGGCGCCTGAGCCGCGCCCTCGAGCACGCCCGGCGCTCCTCGCCGTTCTGGGGCGCCCGCATCCCCGAGAACATCACCTCGCTCGCCGACTACACCGCCCGGATGCCGCTGCTGTACAAGGCGGACCTGCTCCGGGCCGAGGAACAGGCACCGCCGTACGGCACCTGGCCCTCGCTCGACCCGTCGCTGGGCGTGCGCCACCACCAGACGAGCGGCACCAGCGGCAACCCGCCGGTCCGCACCTTCGACACCGAGCGGGACTGGGTGTGGTGCGTGGACACCTTCTGCACCGCGCTGTACGCCAACGGGGTGCGCCCGCACCACAAGGGCATGGTGTGCTTCGGCTACGGCCTGCTCGCCGGCTTCTGGGGCATGCACTACGCGCTGGAGCGCATGGGCTGCACCGTCTTCCCCTCCGGCGGCCTGGACTCCCGCACCCGTGTCCGTCTGCTGGTGGACCAGCGCATCGAGGTCCTCGGCCTGACCCCCAGCTACGCCATGCGGCTGATCGAGACGGCCCGCGAGATGGGCGTCGACCTCGCCCGCGAGGCGAACGTACGGATCATCCTGGCCGGGGCGGAGCCGCGCTCCGACTTCACCACCCGCACCATCGAGGAGGCCTTCGGCGCCCGCGTCTTCAACGCGGCCGGCACCACCGAGTTCGGCGGCGTCTTCATGTTCGAGTGCCCCTCGCGGCGCAACGCCTGCCACATCAACGAACAGTCCTGCTACGACGAGGTGCTCCACCCCGAGACGAAGCAGCCCGTCGGCTACGGCGAGGAGGGCGTCCGGGTCACCACGGGACTGTCCCGCGAGGGCGTCCAGCTCTTCCGCCACTGGACCGAGGACGTCGTCGTCAGACGCCCGCACACCGAGTGCGGCTGCGGTCGTACCTGGGACTTCTACGACGGCGGCATCCTGCGCCGCGTCGACGACATGCGCAAGGTCCGCGGGGTGTCCGTCACCCCGGTGATGATCGAGGACGTCGTCCGTTCCTTCGACGAGGTCGACGAGTTCCAGTCGTCCATCCGCACCGTACGCGGACTCGACACCGTCCACGTCAGGGTCGACGCGGGCGAACTCGCCGGCCGGGCCGCCGACGCGCTGTGCGGCCGTATCGCGGAGGAGTTCAAGCGCGAGATCGGCATCCGACCCGTGGTGGAGCTCGCCCCCGCCGGCAGCCTGCCCCGATCACAATGGAAGGCGGCACGACTCCATGACGAACGCGTCCTCACCCCTCACGGCTGAGCAGGAGCTCCACCTGATCGAGAGCTACCGCACCCTGACCCACCTGGCGGACACCGTCCGGGTGCCCGCGGTGCTCGCCTCGGTACGGACCTGCCTGGCCGAACTGCGCCTGGCCCTCGACGGCCAGGCCGTCGACTTCGACTACTACCGCGAGCCCGCCCGCACCCTGGTGGCCTGACGGCACACGGAAGGGGCGCCCCCACCCGGGGCGCCCCTTCAAGCGTGTCCGGCCTCAGCCGTTGCTGCCGCGCACCGCGTTCTCCAGCTGCGCGCCCGTGTAGGCCTCGACGCCGGCGAAGTACTCCACCCGCAGGCTCTCGGGGCTGCGCACGCCGTTGTCGACGCGGTCGCGCTCGTAGGCGTCGAGCAGCTCCTGCGCCTCCCGGGTCGCCTCGGCGAACCGCTCGGCCGCGTCCGCGCCCTGCAGCAGGACGTCGCCCATCGCGCGGGTCATCACGTCCTGCGCGCCGGCGAAGTCGCCGAACAGCGCGCCCCGGCACGGCGGCACGCCCTCACCCTCGGTGTAGCTGCCGAGCTGGGCGCTGGCCAACCGGTGGTAGGGGTTGGCCTCGAACCACCCCTCCTCCTCCAGCAACCGGTACGAGGAGCGGGTCACCGGCACGAAGCTGCTCGCGATGTGACGGTCCGCCGCGTTGCGCGGGTTGTTGAGGAACTGCATGAACGCCAGCGCGCCGTCCTGCGTCACCTCGTCGAGGCCGGCGGTCAGCCACAGCGAGGTACCGGCGATGATGTTGCCGCCGTACGGCTCGCCCGCCCGGCCGGGGAAGCGGCCCACCGTCATCTCGAAGCCGGCGTGCTCGGCCGCCTGGGCCATGTAGTTGAGGTCGTTGGACGAGGTGATGCGCAGCGCCACGTCCTGGTCGGCGAACGCCTTGAGGTTGCCCTCCCAGTCCGGGATCTTGCCGGTGTACAGGTAGTGGCCGTTCCGGTGCAGCCGCTGCCAGTACTCGACCCAGGTGAGCATCTCCTTGGACGACAGGTCCAGGCGCGCGGCCCGGCCCGAGCGGCCGTTGTCCCGGTCGGCCAGCTGCCCGCCCTGGACGGCGAGCGCCTGCTGGAAGAACAGGCCGTGGTTGGACCAGGTCACCGCGTGGCGCGGGCCGTCCGGGAGCGCCGCGACGGCCTCGCAGGCCGCCTCCAGCTCCTCCCAGGTGGTGGGCAGCCGCTCGACGCCCGCGGCCCGCAGGAGGTCCTGGTTGCCGTAGATCAGCATCGCCGTCACCACGGCGGGCATCGAGACCAGGTCGCCGTCGCGGGAGTAGTGCTCGCGCACGGCCGGCAGCAGGTCGTCGACGACGACCGGCTCGCCGAGGATCTCGGTGCGGCCGGCGATCGCCTGCTGCACCGACGTGAACAGCGGTGCGCCGTCACGGGTGCGCATGTCGTACGCGGCCTGGGTGACGGCGAAGTAGAACTCGCCGATCGCCGGCGGACGGCCCGCGTCGGCCGCCTCCGCTATCTCCCGGGACAGGTTGCGGAAGTCCCGGCCCTCGATGTTGATCCGGTACTCCGGGTGGGCCTTCTCGAACTCGGCGCCCAGCCGGTGCAGCCGGTCCATGTAGCCGGGGAAGGTCAGGTCGCCCAGCCAGACGTCGATCACGGTCGGGGTGGTCATCTACGGCCTCATCTCTGTCTGAACGGGTGCCGTCTCAGGCGGCGGTGGCGGTGGCGGACGTGAGGGAGCGGGCGAAGGCGCGGATGTCGCCGGTCAGGGCGGCCGGCTGCTCCATCGCGGCGAAGTGTCCGCCGTGCTCGAACTCGGTCCAGTGCGTGAGGGTGGGGAGGTCGCGCTCGGCGAGGGCCCGGACGGGGACGAAGATGTCGTCCGGGAAGACGGCGACCCCCACCGGCACCGTCAGCGGCGGCGGCACCGCGCCGGACGCGGCGGCGCGCACGCCCTCCGCGCCCTCGAAGTAGAACTGGGCCGACGAACCGGCCGTGGCCGTCAGCCAGTAGATCGAGACGACGGTCAGCAGCAGATCGCGGTCGACCGCCTCCTCGGGGCGCTGCTCGGCCGAGGTCCAGTCCAGGAACCGCTCCACGATCCAGGCGAGCTGGCCCACCGGCGAGTCGGTCAGCGCGTACGCCAGCGTCTGCGGGCGGGTCTGCTGGACCTTCATGTAGCCCGACAGTTCCGCGTCGAAGCGGGCCAGTTTGCCCAGGCGGGCCTGGTCGGCCGGGCCGAGCCCGGCGAGCTCGGCCGGGTCGCCCGACGGGAAGGTCATCAGCATGTTCACATGCACGCCGATGACGTGCTCGGGGTCGATGCGGCCGAGCTCCAGGGAGATCACCGCACCGGCGTCGCCCCCCTGCGCCAGGTACCGGTCGTAGCCCAGGCGCGCCATCAGCTCGGCCCACGCACGGGCGATACGGCCCGTGTCCCAGCCCTTCTCCGGCAGCGGGCGGGAGAACCCGTAGCCCGGGATCGACGGGACGACCAGGTGGAACGCCTGGGCCGGGTCACCGCCGTGCGACCTCGGGTCGGACAACGGGCCGATCACGTCGAGGAACTCGGCGACGGAACCCGGCCAGCCGTGCGTGAGCAGCAGCGGCGTGGCGTCCGGCTCGGGCGAGGTGACGTGCAGGAAGTGCACCGGCGCGCCGTCGATCTCGGTGACGAACTGCGGGTGCGCGTTCAGGCGCGCCTCGGCCGCGCGCCAGTCGAACGACGTGCGCCAGTACTCGGCGAGCTCCTTCAGATAGCCGAGCGGCACCCCGCGGCTCCAGCCGACGCCGGGCAGTTCGTCGGGCCAGCGGGTCGCCTCCAGCCGTCGGCGCAGGTCGTCCAGCTGGTCCTGCGGGATGTCGATGCGGAAGGGGTGCATGAGGCGCTCCGAGGAGGGTCGGTCCGCGCGTGAAGGCCGCGGCTCGCTGAAGGAGGTCACAGGGCTCGCCCGGCGGGATCGGTCCCGAAACACGTGCGTCCAGCCGTATCGTGCGCCGCCGTCCGAGGGCCCCGCATCTTGCGGATTGCTGCGTGCGCCCCGCGGACCGGGAACGGCGCGGCACCGGACGGAAGAGGGCAGTCCAGAAGATGCACCGGCCGGGGCGGCACTGACAGCATTCCATACGGTCGGCCGCTTCGCCGCAGGTCAGCGCGCCGGTTGTGCAGGGCGCCGGGTGACGCCGGGTGACGCCGCACCGATGCAGGAAGGACGCCCCATGAACGCTGCCACCGCCCACGCCACCGACGCCCTGGTCGACGCCTTCGTGGACGCCGCGCCGGAGCGGGCCGCGCACCACTACCGCCTGCTGGTGGAGGCGGTGTGGGACGACGGCGAGCCCACCGCGTCGGCGCTCGACGCCGTACCCGCCCTGGTCGCGGCGCTCGAGCGCGCCGACCGTGGGCGCCGAGGGCACCTGGCGGTCCTGCTCGGCCTGCTCGCCGAGTCCGAACACCCCACCAGCGCCGGGCCGGTGACCCGCGCGGTGCGCGCCCGTCTGGACCGGTACCTGGAGCTGCTGCGCACCGACGGCATCGGCGTCCCGCTGACGCTCGCCCTGTTCTACCTGCTGTCGCACTTCCCGGCCGACCGGGACGAGATCCTCGCCGCCGCGTCCGGCCGGGAACCGGACCCGGCCGACCTCTCCCGCCTCGACCGCGCCCTGAGCGAACTCGACCCCGGCCGGCCCGGGCTGGGCCGGGTGTGGCCCTCCCCGTCCGCGTGGACCCTCGACGAGGACGAACGCGCCTTCGACGAGAGCTGGGTGAAGGCTCTGAGCCCGCAGCAGCTCCTGACCGCCTGGGACAACGACACCCGCACGGTGCTCGGCTGCACCGGGGCCCGCGCCTACTGGGCGGTGTGCCACGGCGACCCGTCCGACGCCCCGGCCGCCGCCGTCCCCGACCGGGCCCACGCGACCGCCCCCGCGGCCGGCTCCGAGCTCTTCGCCGCGCACACCGACGCCCTGCGCTGCCCCCTGTGCCACAAGGAGCTCGAGCCCGGCGACGGGCGCCTCACCTGCACCGGCTGCGCCCGCGACTACCCGGTCGCGGGCGGCATCCTCGACCTGACCGCCCCGGCCGGCGAGGGAACGGGGGTGGACGACTTCCTGGAGAAGCTCTCCCGAGTGCCCAGCATGGGGCTGTTCTACGAGGCCGTCGCCCGCCCCTCGTTCCTGCGCGTCGCCGGCGCGAACTGGGGCGGTACCGTCACCCCCGCGGACGAGGACCGCTACATCGCCGAACACGTCACTCCCGTCGACGGACCGGTCGTCGACCTCGCCGCCGGCGCCGGCCGGTGGACCGCCGTCGTCGCCGAGGCCGTCGGTGCCGACCGCCTGGTCGCGGTCGACAGCTCGCTGCCCATGCTCAACGTGCTGCGCGGCCGGCTGCCCGACGTGCCCGCGGTGCTGGCCGGCGCCGCCGACCTGCCCTTCGCCGACGCCTCCGTCGGCGCGGTCGTGTGCTGGAACGCCCTGCAGGCCTTCTACGACGAGGTGCCGGCCGCCCTCGCCGAGGTGGGCCGGATCCTGCGCCCCGGCGGCACCTTCACCGCGATGACGTTCCGCCGTTCCGAGGACCCCGTCTACCGCTACTTCCAGGCGGCCCACCGCTTCCCGCAGCACGAGGGCGGACTGCGGCTGTTCGAACCGCAGGACCTCGGGCGCTGGCTCACCGAGGCGGGCCTGACGGTCCGCGAGGAGAGCGGGCCGGGCACCTTCGTGTTCCTCACCGCCGTCAAAGACGCCTGACAGCCCGCCGGCCCCCGGCCCGCCGGCCGCCGCCACGGAAGGAACCGTCCATGTCCCTCTCCGACGTCCGGGAGACGGCCCTCGCCCGGCCCGGGAGCCCCGAGTACGCGCGGGCGACCGCCGCGTTCAACCTCGCCGCCCCGCCCCGCCCGGCGGCCGCCGTCACCGTCCGCACCGCCGCTCAGGTCCGGGCCGCCGTGCGCACCGCGGTCCGGGCGGGGCTGCCGGTGCGCGTGCACACCACCGGGCACGCCTCCGGCGCCGTACGTCCCGCCGACGGCGCCCTGCTCATCCGCACCGAGCCGGCCGGCGGCGTCGAGATCGACCCCGTCCGCCGCACCGCCCGCGTCCCGGCCGGCACCACCTGGGGCGAGGTCGTCAGGGCCGCGGCCCCGCACGGGCTCGCCGCCGCCCACGGCTCGGCCGCGGGCGTCGGCGTCGTCGGCTACCTGCTGGGCGGCGGCGTCAGTTTCTACGGCCGCAGCACCGGCCTCGCCGCCAACACCGTCCGCGCGGTCGAACTGGTCACCGCCGACGGGGAGTCGGTGCGCGCCGCCGCCGACCACGAACCCGAGCTGTTCTGGGCGCTGCGCGGCGGGGGCGGCGGGTTCGGCGTCGTCACCGGTGTGGAGATCGGCCTGTTCCCCGTCGCGAGGGTCGTCACCGGCGCGAGCTACTGGTCCGCCGCCCACGCCCGCCCGCTGCTGGACCGCTGGCGGGCCTGGGCCCGGCACGCTCCGCGCGAGGCGACCACCTCCCTGCGCCTCATGAACCTGCCGCCGGTGCCCGGCGTCCCGCCGCAGCTCGCCGCCGGGCCGGTGCTCTGCGTCGACGGTGCCGTCCTCGCGCGCCGGGAGGAGGACACCGCGGCGGCCCGCGAGACGGCCGCCGGGCTCCTCGGCCCGCTGCGCGAGATCGCCGAGCCGCTGCTGGACACCTGGGCCGAGACCGGGCCCGCCGGGGTGCTGGACGCCCACATGGACCCCGCCGACCCGGTCCCCTTCATCGGCGACCACCTGCTGCTGCGCGAACTGGACGACGTCGGCGCCGCGGCCTTCCTGGGCGCCGTCGGCGAGGGCTCGGGCTCACCGCTGGCCGTGGCCACGCTGCGCCAGCTCGGCGGGGCGTTCGCCGAGGCCCACCCGGAGGGCGGCGCGTTGTCGGAGGTGGACGCGGCCTACGCGTACATGGGGTCGGGCCCGCCGTTCGGACCGGTCACCGCCTCGGCCCTGCACGACCACTGCGCCACCGTGCGGGAGGCGCTCGCCCCCTGGGACACGGGGTACACCCTGCCGTCCCTGGTCGAGGGACACGAGCGTCCGCAGCGGCACCTCGACGAGGAGCGCGCGGCGGCCGTCGGCCGGGTGCGTGCCCGCGTCGACCCGCGGGGCGTGTTCGCCGGGGACGTCGCCCCCGGCGCGCTCGGGCCGGTCCGGCGTGAACCGCGGTAGACGGGCCCGCGGCCCGGTGCCCGTGAAAGTACCGGAACACATCGTTTCGCCGGGGGACGGATTCCCCCGGCGCGGCGGACACGGCACCCTCCACCGGCGCCCGGCCGGCGGGCGGTGCCGCTTTCCGCACGTCACGACGGCGGAGAGCAATCTGGAAGAACACCCGGCCCCACTTGGCCAAGTAGCATCCGACTACGCCGAGGGATCTTGGCCGGAGCGAAGGGCGGTGAGGGGGCGTGGTGTGCGACGGACGCCGCTTCGGCGCCCCCTGCCGCACGGCGGCGGACTCCGGGCGCCCGGGCGAACGGCCCCCGCGGCTCCGGCCGTCCCCCGCGGGCCGGGTCCGCACGGCGCGGTGCCCGCACACCGGCCCCCGTCCGTTACCGCGCCGGCCGTCCGCCGGGCTCAGGCCCTCCGGCGGATCGGTGCACACCCGCACCCACACCCACACCCACACCGGCCGCCGCAGACGCTGACGGCGTCCGGGCGGCTCGCGGCACGTCCGGCGAACGCCCGCTGCCCGCCCCGCGGCCCGCCCCGAGGCCGGGACCGCTGCCCCGGCCGTGGCGCCGTCCCTTCCTCGGTCGGCCGCCCCGGGTGACGACCCGCCGACCCACGACCGATCCCCCAGGAAAGGGGGCACGAACTTCCATGACCCTGCCCGGAGAATTCGTCCTCAGACGCTCCGCCGACGTCCCCGTGGACACACTGGTGCGCCTGGTCAGGGCGTACGAGGAGGGCAGCACGGGCACGGCCGCCTGCACCCGCGAGGACATCCTGCTGACGATCTCGCACCCGCACTACGAGGACCACAGCTGGTGCCTGACCGGGCCCGGCCACGAACTGCTGGCATGGGCCTCGCTGGCCCTGGGCGGAGGCACCGACGCCGACGCGGCGCTCACCGTCCGGCCCGGCCCGCGCAGCGCCGCGGCCGCCCGGTTCATGATCCTGCACCTGCTGGACCGCACCGACGCGCTCGCGCTGGCGCGCGGCACCGCGTTCGGCCTCGATGTCGGCGGGGTCCTCGGCGGCGACACCGTGCTCCCCCACGTCCTGGAGGAGACCGGGTTCGAACGCGGCGCCACGATCACCCAGTACGACGTCGACCTGTCGCGCGGGATGCCGCCGGCGCCCCTGCCCCGAGGCGGGCACATCCGGCCGGCCGTGCCGGCCGAGGACGCCGACGTGCTGCACGACCTGCACCTGCGCAGCCGCGCCAGGGGCCCCAAGACGCACGATCCGGCCCTGTTCCGCGCCCGGATCCGGCGGCTGGGCGAGCTCTCGGGTTTCGCACTGCTCATGGAGATCGCCGGGCACCCCGTCGGCCATGTCCTCGCGCAGGCGGCGAGCGGCCAGGGCCGCATCCTGGAAGCCGCCGTCGCCCCCGCCTCGCGCGGACTCGGCGTCGGCCTCTCCCTGATGGCCGCCGCACTCGCGGAACTGCGCCGGCGGCAGTGCGTACAGGCCCTCATCGCCGTCGACACGGCCCAACTCCTCGACCCCGAGGCCCTGCACCGGGCCCTCGGCGTCCGGGGCGAACGGGCGATGACGTACTTCCACCGGGAACCGGAACTGTGATCCTCTCCCGCCGCCGCGCCCCGGCACACGCGGGGTTCCGGGCCGGGACGTCCCCGACGTCCCGGCCCGGACCCGTCACTTGGTGAGCGTCAGCCCGGTCCGTTCCAGCACGGGGCGCACGGCCCGCGGACGGCGGGAGAGCACCGCCGCCGGCAGCGACAGCAGGACGGCCGCCATCACCGCGGCGATGAACCAGCCGGAGGCGTCCCGCTCGGCGGCGAAGGCGGCCGACACCGGCATCACCGCGCCGAGCACGGCACTGGTCACGGCGTTGGGCAGCCCGATGCCCAGGGCACGCACCTGCGGGGGGAAGATCTCCGTCAGGAGCTTGGGCAGGACCGTGGTCGCGCACGTCAGGTAGAGCACGCCGGAACCGTAGGCGAGCAGCAGGCTGGCGAAGGTGCCCCGCATCGTCAGGTACGACCAGGAGCCCGCCACGGCGAAGACCACGCTCGCCACGACCAGGAAGCGGGCGGCCCCGATCCGGTCGGCGAGCAGACCGAGCGGGACGTTGACCACCATGAGGAACGCGGTGGCGGTCACGGCGACCCACATCATCGTGCCGGGTTCGGCCAGCCGCCCGCCCAGGGCGGGGACGACCGCGGTCCAGGTGCCGCCGACGGTGCCCGTGCCGGCCACGAACAGGACGGCGAGCAGCACCTGGTGCCGGTACGTGCCCAGGACCCGGCGCACCGATCCGCGGCCCGCCCGGCTGCTCACCTCGCGCCGGAACACGTCGGTCTCGGTCAGCCGGGTGCGCAGCACCAGCAGCACCAGGCCGAGGACACCCCCGACCAGGAACGGCACCCGCCACCCCCACGCCGCCATGGCCTCGGAGCCGACCGCGGCGGTCAGCCCGCCGCCCAGCAGGGAGGCGGTGAACGCGCCGGCACAGGTGGTCACCGAGAACAGGCTGCCGTACGTGCACTTGCGCCGTTCCGGCGCGACCTCCATCAGATAGGTGGCCGCGGCCGGCCACTCGCCGCCGTGCGAGATGCCCTGGGCCATCCGCGCGAGGAGCAGCACGAGCGGGGCGAGCAGCCCGATGTGCTCGTACGTCGGCGTGACCCCGATGAGGAACGAGCCGCCCGCCATGAGGGAGACGGCCAGCATCAGCGCCGGCCGCCGGCCGCGCCGGTCGGCGAACCGGCCCAGCAGGAGGCCGCCGAGCGGCCGCATGAGGACACCGACACCGAGGACCGCGAACGCCCCCAGCACGGAGGTCAGGGTGTTGCCGGAGGGGAAGAACCGGGCGGCGAACAGCGGCGCGAACAGTCCGTACGCCAGCCAGTCGAAGGACTCGACGAAATTACCGACGACCGTCGCGGCGACCGAGCGCCGGTGGGCCTTCTCGCGCGCGGGCGCGGACACGGACACGGGCATGGGACTCCTTCGGACCGCGTCGGCGCGGCCGCGGGACGTGACCCGCCGGCCGGCCTCGTCGTGCGGGCCGGGGCGGACGGTGGACGGGGGAGGGCCGGCCGCCGCCGTCGCGGGCGGCCGGTCGGTGCCCATCGTGGGAAGCGGCACGGGCCCCGGCCAACTCCCGGCGTGCTCACCTGTCGACCGCACGCCGGGTCCCCGTGCGGGTGCGCACGCTCGGAGTTGGCCGCCCCGCACCCCGCTGCCGACGATGGCACCGACCGAGCCCGCCCGAGCGAAGGGTGCCGCGATGACGCACATCGCGATCGACAACGACCTGCCCGGCATCAGCGGCCTGATGGCCCAGCGTCCCGACACCGGCGCCCCCCTGAACCGGCTCGCGGAGACGCTGCTGCGCAGCGGCGACTCGCCGCTGACCCGCGGAGAGCGCGAGCTGATCGCCGCCTACGTCTCGCACCTCAACAGCACGCCGTTCTGCGCCCGTTCCCACAGCGCGTTCGCCGCCGCCCAGTTGGAGGGCGGTGCCGAGGTGGTGGGGGCGGTCCTCGCCGATCCGGCGGGTGCTCCCGTGTCCGCACTGCTGAAGAGCCTGCTGCGGATCGCCGCCGAGGTGCAGGCCCGGGCGCGTCCCGTCTCCGACGAGGCGGTCCGCGCCGCACGCGCCGAGGGCGCCACCGACGGCCACCTCCACGACACGGTGCTGATCGCGGCGGCCTTCTGCATGTACAACCGCTATGTCAGCGGCCTGGCCACCGACGTGCCCTCCGACCCGGCCTACTACGAGGTCGCGGCGGACGTCATCGTCCGTCACGGCTACGGAGCCGCGCTCTGACACTTCCGTGGCGCGCACCACCACTGAGGAGGACTCACGTGGACTGGTCCCCGGCCGGAGTCCCCGGCCAGAACGGCAGGACGGCCCTGGTCACCGGCGGCAGCGGCGGCCTGGGGTTCGAGGTCGCCCGGGCGCTCGCCGAGCGCGGCGCGCACGTCGTCCTGGCCTGTCGCAGCACCGCACGGGGCCGGGCGGCCGCCGCCCGCGTCGGCGGGCGCACCGAGGTCGTCCGCCTCGACCTCGCCTCGCTGGACTCGGTGCGCCGGGCCGCGGACGAGGTACGGCGCCGGCACGAGCGGCTCGACGTGCTGGTGAACAACGCGGGGGTGATGTTCCCCTCCCGTGCGAGCACCGAGGACGGCTTCGAGCCCCACTTCGGCGTCAACCACCTGGGGCACTTCGCCCTGACCGGGCTGTTGCTGGACCTGATGCGCCGGGTCCCGGGGTCCCGCGTGGTGACGGTGTCCAGCCTCGCCCACCGGGCCGGCCGGGGCGCGACGGACGAAGCGGGGGCCCGGAGCACGACCGGTCACCGCTCGTCGACCGCCTACGGCCGGTCGAAGCTGGCGAATCTGATGTTCGCCCGGGAGCTGCAGCGGCGGCTGGCCGGCAGCGGTGCCGTGACCCTCTCCGTCGCCGCGCATCCGGGCCTGTCGGCGACCGCCCTGTGGCAGGGGGCGGCGCCGGGGTGGCTGCGTCCGGTGAGCCGGGTCGCGCTGCGGCTGCTGGCGCAGCCGCCCGAGCGGGCGGCCTGGCCGGTGCTGCGGGCCGTCACCGATCCCCTGCTGGCGGGGGGAACGTACCTCGGACCGGGTGAACGGTTCGAGAGCCGGGGCACGCCGGCCCCCGCGGCCTCCAGCCGTGCGTCGCGCGACGCCCTGGCGCAGGTCCGCCTGTGGGAGCTGTCGGAGGCGCTGACCGGTGTCCGCTACGGTCCTCCGGCGTCCCGCACCGGAACCGACGGCCCGCCGGCGAAGGCCGGAGGATGACCGTGCCGCCCGTCGCCCGTCCCGACGACGGCCCCGACGGGCCCTTCCTGCGGGCCGCGGCCTGGGCCTGGGTCTGGCGCAGTTTCGACATCGGCCTGCCGGACGCCCAGGAGCCCTCGGAGGCCACCGTTCCCCCGCTCCCCACCGGGCCCGGCACACCCGCGCCGCCCGCCGAGCCCGGTGCATCCGCGCTCCCCGCCGGGTCCGACACGCCCGCGCCGCCCGCACCCCTGCCCGCCGCGGCGGTCCGGCCCTGCCCCGTACGGGGCAGGCCCCGTCCCGCGCGGCGCCGGCGCGGCTGTCGTCCCGGCACCGAACCGCGCGGATGAAGCGGCTCTCCGCCCCTCCCCGCCCCGGCCCGGAGGGGACGGGCGGCGCGGAGAGGAACGGAGAGCGGGGTGACGGTGGTGAACCGACCGGGCCTCAGGGGGTGGTCGTGTCTCAGGAGAAGGTGATCGCCTGGCCGCCGCCCTCCCCCCGGTCGCTGCCCAGGCCCACCTGGCAGGCGGTGGCCTTGCAGTCCACGGGGCCCCACGGGGTGGTGGCGGAGCCGACCACGGCCTGGAAGGTCCGGTTCACGACGATCTTCGTGTTGACGTTGCCCGCGGAGTCGGCCACGACGTCGACGGCGGTGGCCTTGTTGCAGCCGTACTGGCCGCCTTCGACGAAGGCGCACTGGCCCACGTGATAGAGGGTCCCCGGCGTCAGCCCCGTGGCCTTGAGGGCGACCGTGGCACCGTCGGTGAGGCCCGTGGCCGGCGTCACCGTGACGACCGGGGCCGCGGCCGTGGCCGACGCGCTCGGGACGACGGCGGCGCCCAGCCCGATCGCGAGGGCCGCGGTGGCGCCGACACGGGTGATGAGGCCGAGCTTGTTCTTGACGGTCATGTCCTGACTCCCTGCGGGTCATGAAGTGAGCCGGGCGTTCCGGCTGCCGTGTCCATGACGTTACGGGCCCCGCTTCGGCCTGGGCATCTTCCAAGTTGCTTCATGAAACCCGCGGTTCCGCATGCGGATTCAGCACGCAGGGAGATGCGGGCGCGACGGGCTCCGGAGGACGGTGGCGGGTGGGCCCGACGGCAGGCATGCGCACGGGCACGCGCAGGGGCGGGCGCACATCCGTGCCTCCCGCACCGGCACCACCACACCCACCCGCGCACGACCCACGACGAGGGGAAGTAACAGGCACATGACTGCAGGCGGTGCTCCCAAAGCCGGGCGGAAGGAATGGATCGGGCTGGGCGTCCTCGCCCTGCCCACCCTCCTCGTGGCCCTCGACGTCTTCGTACTCCTCCTGGCGCTGCCGCACCTGAGCGGGGATCTCGGCGCCGACTCCAACCAGCAGCTGTGGATCATGGACATCTACGGCTTCATGGTCGCCGGCTTCCTGGTCACCATGGGTACCCTCGGCGACCGCATCGGCCGCCGCAAGCTCCTGCTGATCGGCTCGGCCGCGTTCGGCGCCGCCTCCCTGATGGCCGCCTTCGCCACCAGCCCGGGCATGCTCATCACCGCACGCGTGCTCCTGGGCATCGCCGGCGCCGCCCTGACACCGTCCACCCTGGCCCTCATCACCACCATGTTCCAGGACGCCAAGCAGCGCACGGTCGCCATCAGCCTGTGGGCCAGCTGCTTCACCATCGGCGCGATCGTCGGCCCGCTGCTCGGCGGCGTGATGCTGGAGTACTTCTGGTGGGGCTCGCTGTTCCTGATCGGCGTCCCGGTCATGGCGCTCACCCTGATCGTCGGCCCGCGGGTCCTGCCCGAGTTCAAGAACCCCGGGGCCGGCCGCCTCGACCCGGCGAGCGTCCTGCTGAGCCTGGGCAGCACCGTCCCGGTCATCTACGGCATCAAGGAACTCGCCCGCGACGGCTGGGCGGCCCTGCCCGCCGCCGTGCTGGTCGCGGGCCTCGTCGTGGGCGTGCTGTTCGTCCAGCGCCAGCGCCGCCTGAGCAGCCCGCTCCTGGACGTCACGCTGTTCACCCACGGCCGGTTCACCGCCGCGCTGCTCAGCCTGCTCGCGTACAGCCTCATCGGCGGTGTGGTCATGCTCTTCATGACCCAGTACTTCCAGGCCGCGCAGGGCATGTCCCCGTTCGAGGCGGGCCTGGGGATGCTGCCCGGCATGGCCGCGGCCACCGTCGCCTTCGCGGTGTGCCCGATCATCGCCCGCAAGATCCGTCCCGCGTACGTCATCGGCGCCGGCATCGCGGGCGTGACCGCCGTCCTGCTCACCTTCACCCAGCTCGACGCCCAGTCCGGCACGGCCGTCCTGATCGTCGGGTTCGCCGTCTTCTCCTTCTGCGGCGCCCCGATCGTGGCGCTGGGCACGAACATGGTCGTGGGGACCGTTCCCGCGGAGAAGGCCGGTTCGGCCGGGGCCCTGTCCCAGATGAGCAACGAGTTCGGTGCCGCCTTCGGGGTGGCGACCCTGGGCACCCTGGGCCTGGCCGTCTACCGGGGCGACATCGCCGACACCGTCCCGGCGGAGGTGCCCGAGGGGGCCGCCGACGCCGCCCGCGACAGCGTCGCCGGTGCCGCGGCCGCCGCCGACTCGCTGCCGGGACCGCTCGCCGACACGCTGCTGGAGCCCGTGCGGGTGGCCTTCACCAGCGGTCTGCACACGGTGGCCGGGGTCAGCGCGGCCCTCATCGCCGTCGCCGGCGCCTTCTTCGTCGTCCTGATGCGGCACATCCCGCCGGTCGGCCAGGAGGAGGCCACGGCGGAGGGCGAGACCACGGCGGAGGGCGCGAGCGTGCCCGAGGCCGAGGGCGTGGCCGAGGGCGAGCCGGCGCAGAAGGCCGGGGTCTGACCCG
The DNA here is from genome assembly GCF_002078235.1 of Streptomyces viridosporus. GTDB lineage: Bacteria > Actinomycetota > Actinomycetes > Streptomycetales > Streptomycetaceae > Streptomyces > Streptomyces viridosporus. The sequence goes on along the minus strand of NZ_MSGP01000138.1, from coordinate 12,131 downwards.
CTCGGGCACCGCCCCGAAGGCCCCGCGAACCGTCCGCGGTACACGGACCGGCCGGGTGCGCACCCCGCGCACCCGGCCGGTCCGTTTCCCGTACGTCCTCAGTGGGCCCAGGGGGCCATCGGGTACCAGATCAGGTCGCGGCGGGCCAGGATGCGCAGGTCCCAGTACATGATCATGAAGACGCCGGCGGCGATGAACGCCGCCGCCATCAGTGCCGACGCGCGGCTCGGCCGGGCCGTCAGCCAGCGGTGCAGCCGGTCTCCGAGGACGACGGTCACCAGCAGGAACAGCACCGCCACGACGACGAGGTTGCCGAGCGTCTGCAGCACGAACGCCGTCGCCCCGTAGAGCGGGTTGCCGCTCTCGGCCGCGTCCCGGAACAACTGCCGGAACAACGGGAACGGACGGCCGATGAGGAACGCCCCGATCAGGGCGCCCATGAACAGCATCGGCGCGCCGGGGAAGCGCCGCGACAGCCGCGCCAGCGGGTCCTTCACCACGCCCAGCGAGGACAGTCCGAGCACCAGCATGGCCAGGCCGATGAGCCCGTACACCACCATCGCCTGGATCAGACGGCCGGACAGCCCGCTGCCCGGCGCGCTCTCGTCGAACTGCGGCATGCCGGCGCCGACCAGCGCCACGAGCGCCCCGTACAGCGCCGACACGGTGACGGCACCCGCGGCGAGCCTGCTCAGCGGCTGAAGGGCGGCGGTCAGCCGCCGCAGCGGGGAGGACGGTCCGCCCGTCAGCGGGGCCAGCGCGCTGAACACGGCGACGTTGCACGCCGTGAACGTGCCCGCGACCCCGGTCGCCACGGCGAACGCCAGACCGGCCAGGACACCGGCGATGGGGGTGTCCTTGGCGTGGTGGCCGAGCAGGGCGTCCGCGACGTTGTCGCCGATGGTCCGGTCGACGAACTCCGCCGACCACACCACCGTCAGGGCGAAGCCGAACAGGGCGCTGACCGCGGCGACCAGCATCCGCCGCCGCGGAGCGTGGCCGTTGAAGAAGAACGAGGGCTCACGCGGGGTGCGCGTGCGCCGCGGGTCCGAGGCGTCCAGGGGAGGACGCTGCGTCAGTTGTGTCATGAGCATGCCTTTCCTTGAGGAGTGGGTTACGGAAGGAAGACGTGCGGTGTCTCCGGGACCGGGAAGAGGCCCCGAACGCGGCGTGGGGGGCGGTGCACCGGTTTGTGCACCGCCCCCCACGCGCCTCGTCGCGCCGGGTCAGCGCAGAGCGATTCCCTCCCGGAGCAGGGACCGCAGGAACTCGCCCCGCGACAGCGCCGCGGCGATCAGCTCGATGTCGTCGGCCATGTAGCGGTCCACGCCCAGGGCGGGCACCAGGGACCGCACCGCGTCGTGCGTGGCCCGGCTCGCCGGGCTCAGGTCCTCGTACCGCCGTGACACGTCCACGGCCTGCGCCGCGGCGAGGAACTCCACGGCGAGGATGCGGTTGTTGTTCTGCAGCACCCGCCGGGCGTTGCGGGCCGCGATCAGGCCCATGCTGACGACGTCCTGGTTGTCGCCGTTGGACGGCACGCTCTGCGTGCTGGCGGGCCCGATGGTCCGGTTCTCCGCCACCAGGGCCGTCGCCGGGTAGTTCGCGCCGGCGAAACCGCAGTGCAGGCCCGGGTCGGCGGCGATGAGGAACTCCGGCAGGCCGTAGCTGAGATGCCGGTTGAGCAGCCGGTTGACCTGCCGTTCGGCCAGCACCCCGAGCTGCGTGAGCGCGATCGTGGTGAAGTCCATGACGAACGCGATCGGCTGGCCGTGGAAGTTCGCCCCGTGGAAGATCTCCTCGCCCTCGAAGAACAGCGGGTTGTCGTTCGCGGAGTTGAGCTCGGTCTCCAGCCGCTCCCGCGCGTGCCCGAGCGTGTCCCGGACCGCCCCGAGGATCTGCGGCACGGCGCGCAGCGTGTACGCCTTCTGCAGGTACACGTCGGTGCGCTGGACGTCACCGCCGCCCTCCCTGGCCTCCTCCAGTTCACGGCGCAGGTCCGCGTGGTCCAGGGCCAGGCGGCTGCCCGCGAGCAGGGTCCGCATGTTGGCCGCCGAGTCGATCTGCCCCCGGTGCGGCCGGGCGAGGTTGTGGCCCTCGGCCAGGAACGGGCTCCTGGAGCCGCGCAGCACGTCGTTGAGCAGGCCCGAGACCATCTCCGCCTGGCGGACCTGGGTGAACGCCCGCTCCACCACGAGCGAGCCCAGACCCGTCATGGCGGAGGTCCCGTTGATCAGCGCCAGGCCCTCCTTGAAGCGCAGCTGGAGCGGGGCGATCCCCAGCTCGCCGAGCACCGCGCCCGTCTCACGGCGCTTGCCGTCGCGCAGCACCTGTCCCTCGCCGATGAGGGTGCCGGCGAGGTGGGCGAGCGGAACGAGGTCACCGCTGGCGCCGAGCGACCCGATCTCCGGTATCGCCGGGGTGATGCCCTCGTTCAGGTACAGCGCCAGGCGGTCCAGGATCTCGGGCCGGACCGCGGAGTACCCCTTGGCCAGCGTGTTCAGACGCGCCGCCACGATGGCCCGGGCCTCGTCCTCGGCGAACAGCGGACCCACACCGGCGCTGTGGCTGCGCACCAGGTTCGTCTGCAGCTCGACCTCTTTCGACTTGTCGATCTGCATGTAGATCATCTCGCCGTAGCCCGTGGTCACGCCGTAGATGGGGACGTTCTGTTCCGCCAGGTCCTCGAGCATCGCGCGGCTCTTGAGCGCCTTGGCCGCGGCGTCCGGGCACACCTCCACCGGCGTTCCCGGTTCCGCGACGCGGCTCACCGCGTCGGTGGTGAGGCTCTCGCCGTCGAAGACGACCGTGGCGGTGCCGGTGTCAGCTGTTGTCAACGCTCTCACTCCAGGTGGACGAGGCCGGACTCGACGAGGGACCGGCGGACGGGTCGGGCAGGGCAGCAGGTGTTCAGGGCTGGAACGAACCGCCGGCCGCCCGCGCACGGACCGCGCGGCGCAGCAGCTTGCCGGTGTGATTGCGGGGCAGGGACGCGACGAAGACGACGTCCTCGGGGACCTTGTACCAGGTCAGCGTGGTGCGGGCGGTGGTGAGCAGCGCCTGCCGCACTCCCTGCGGGCGGGCGTCGACGCCCGCCCGCAGGACGACGAAGGCGCGCAGCGCCGAGACGCCGTTGTCGTGCCGCACCGCGCACACCGCCGCCTCCTTCACGGCCGGGTGCTCCATGAGGCGGTCCTCGATCTCGCCGGGATGCACGTTGACGCCCCCGACGATCTCCACGTCGTCCAGACGCCCGTGCACGGTGACGAACCCGTCGGAGTCGGCCGTCGCGGCGTCGCTGGTGGCGTACCACTCCTCGGGTGCCGTCCGCAGCGGGACGTCGCTTCCCCGGGCGACGCCCGGACCGATGGTGGGCCCGGCCAGTTCGAGCCGGCCCTCGGTGCCGGCGGCCACCGGCCGGCCCCGCTCGTCGACGATCCGCAGCCGGTAGGGCGCCAGGACCCTGCCGAGGGTGAACTCGCGGTACGCCCCGGCCCCGTTGGCCAGCAGGGCGTGCCCGATCTCGGTCGTGCCGTACACGTTGAGCAGGCGCTCGCCCAGGAGGTGGCGCAGCCGTCGCTCCAGGGCCCGGGGCAGCACCTCCCCCGCGACCACCGCCACCCGCAGGCGGCCGAGGACACCTTCCGCGTCGGGGTGGGCGAGCAGGTGCGCGAAGAAGGTGGGCTGGCTGTAGTAGACGCTCACGCCGTGCCGCGCGAGGAGGGCCAGGCAGTCGGCCGGGGCCTGCCGCCGGGCGGTGAGCACGGTGGCGGCTCCCCGCAGCAGGGGGAAGAACAGCGAGTTGCCCAGCCCGTAGGCGAAGTTCATCCGCGGCACCGAGTAGCAGACGTCGTCCTCGGTGACACCGATGGCCCGGCCGGCCGCGCGGTCGAGGACCTCCGCGTCGGCGTGCGTGTGGAAGCAGAGCTTGGGGTCACCGGTCGTGCCCGAGGTGAACGCGGCGAACGCCGGCGTCCGCGGCGCGCAGTCGGCGTACGGCGGCACCGCACCGCCACCCCGCGACAACCGGTCCGCGGTCAGCACCGGCGCGGTGAACAGCCCTTCGAGCTCCGGCGGGGCCACCACGGCCGCCGGCTCGGCGATGCGCCCCGCCCGCGCCATCTCGTCCGGGTGGAACATCGAGTTGACGGGGATCGCCACCGCGCCGATGCGCACGGCGCCCAGGAACGCCCGGACGAAGTCGATGCCGTCGGGCAGGGCGATGAGGATGCGCGAGCCGGGGCCCAGACCGTGCGCCGCGAACGCCGCGGCGGCCCGGCCCGCCCCCTCGTACACCGAGCGGAAGGAGTGCTCGCCGCTCTCGTCGAGGTAGGCGGTGCGGTCCAGCCGGCCGTGCGCGCGTGCGGACTCCTCCAGCAGTTCGACCAGGTTGCCGCTGCGGGTCCCGCGGACGGAGACCGGCGCGATCGCGTCGTCGGCGGGACGCGGCGGGGCGGTGGTCATCGGCAGATCCCCTCCATCTCGACCAGCAGGTCCGGCCGGCAGATGCCGACGTTGAGGAACACGACGTCCGCCCCGCCGGGGAACACCTCGGCGCACCGGGCCCGCACCGCCGGCAGGTGCTCCGCGTCACGGACGTAGACCTTGACGCGGTCCAGTTCCGCCAGCCCGTACCCGGCGTCGACGGCGTGCCGGCGCAGGTTCTGCTCGCTCACCAGCGTCTCGATGTTGGCCAGGGTGACGTCCAGCTGCCGCTCGATGTCGTCGGGGTGCACGGTGTCGTCGCCGAGGATGCTGGCCGTGCCCGACACGTAGACGGCCCCCGGTCCGTACCCGTCGGACGCCAGGTGGGTACCGCGCGCGAAGCTCGGCGGCAGGGGCCCGTACCGGTCGGGGTACCGGTGGGCCGGGGTCTGCCGCGGGTTCTCCAGATGGGTCGTGCGCCCGGGACGGCAGGCCAGGAAGTACAGGTCGATGCCCGTCCCCAGGGAACCGATGCCGGTCGCCGCGGGCATGCCCTCGAAGTGCTCGGACCACTCCTCGAAGGCCAGGGCCCGGCCGGCGCAGAAGTCCTGGTAGATCTCCGTGCCCTCGGCGTTGGCCCCCGTGATGTCACCGACGAGGTTCCACATGCGGAACAGATCGGTGTACCCCTGCTGCCGGGCCAGCCGGAACGCGGCCCCGTAGGCGGTCCGCACCGCGTCGCGGTACACGCCGCTCTCCTCGACGCGCACCGCGCAGAAGAAGTGCTCGCCGTCCTCCGCGTACACCAGGTTGTCCTGCAGCCCGCAGCGCACGGGACGATCGGTGACCCAGACCTCCGTGAACGGCACGTCGGCCGCGGTCATCATGTGCACGTCGATCCGGGGGGACCCCCGGTACAGCGTCGGCCGTCCGCCGTGGTGCCCGTACCCGATACGGGCCAGGACGTTCCGGCCGGCCAGGACGTCCCGGTCGCCGCCGGCGGGCGTGTCGAACACGCAGTCCAGGGTCTGTGTGCGCGGAAGGGTGTGAAGGACTGTCACGAGTTTGCTCCCATGGGTGAGCGCTGAGAAGCGAAGCGGCGGGTGCGTCACGCGGGCGGCCACGGCAGACCGCGGTCGCCGAAGCCGTCGGAATCCACCCACAGCGCCCGCAGGCCGCGCAGGGTGACGTTCGGTCGGTAGGACGGGGCCCCGGTGGCGAAACGGGCGCCGACGACCCGCTGGGCGAACCGGACGAGAACCGTCTCGGCGATCAGCCGGGCCACCGGCTCGCCCGGGCACGCGTGCGGACCCATCCCGAAGGCGGCGTGCGGCGTCCTGGCTCCGTCCGGCGAGAAGACCCCGGGGCTGTCCCGCACCTGCGGATCCCGGTGCGCCGCGGCCAGCAGGAGCAGCATGGCGGTCCCGGCGGGCACCCGCGTGCCGCAGACGTCGAGAGCGGCGGCGGCATGACGGTGGAGCAGCTGGACCGGTGGATCCAGGCGCAGCACCTCCTCCACCACCCGGCCCGCGTACCGCGGGTCCCGCCGCACCGCCTTCAGCACGTGCGGAGCCCGCAGCAGTGCCAGGACGCCGCCCGAGATCAGGTCGACGCTCGTCTCGTGCCCCGCGACGAGCAGCGCCCGGTACACGGCGGCGAGCTGCGCCGCCGAGGAGGGCTCCTCCGCGCCCGCCGGCGCCGACGGCGGATCGTCGCCGCTCCGCGCGCCACGCGAGCGCACCAGCTCGCCGAGGTACGCGGCCAGCTCCTCCTCCGCCCGCCGGCGGGCCTCCCCTCCGGGCGGGGCGGCACCGGTCAGCAGGTGGTGCGGGTCCAGCGCGGGGGAGAGCAGCAGAGCCCGCTGGTGCAGCCAGGACGCGTCCTCCTGCGGCAGGTCCAGCAGCCGGCAGAGCACGGCCGCCGGCAGCGGATACGCCAGGTCCGTGACCGCTTCGAGCCGCCCCCGTGCCGCCACCCCGTCGAGGCGGTCGTCGACCAGATCGCGCACGAAGGGGACGAGAGCACGCATCCGCTCCGGCGTGAGCACCCGCGCCACCAGCCGGCGCAGTCGCACGTGCTCCGGTGAGCCCGCCACGGCGACGGCGAGCGCCCCCGGCCGACCGCCCTGCCGGGCGGGACACGCACCGGCCCCCCGGGCGACGGCCTCCGGTGCCCGCAGCACGGCCGAGCAATGGCGGTACGAGGAGAAGACGACGGTCGACCCGTCCCACCACAGGGGCCCGCTCTCACGTATCCGGTCGAACACCGGATACGGATCGGAACGCATGGAGCCGTCCAGCACGCGCAGCAACAGCGAGCGGGCTTCTTCCTGCCGGTCCCTCTCCCCGGAGAGGAGGGACGCCGAGCGAGGGCTTTCCATGGCACAGCCTTCCTGGAAGGGGACGCTGCCACGGGGAAGGATGTGGGCGCCGGTCCGGCGCTGTCCACGCGGAGTTGCACAAGCCGCCGCGAACGACGGCCGTTGCGAAGACTTCGCCAGGTCCGCTTGTGACCGCGGCACCCGGTGGATTGGATGAACCGCCGATCCGCCCGCTGTCCGGACCGGCGGTCATGGCCGGCCGCGTTGGGAGAAGAGTCTCGTGAAACCGGGCCGCACGGTTCCCGCCCCCCGCACGACCGGCCGCGCACCGTCCCGGGCCGGCGCCCCCGCCCCGCCCGCGGAGGCGGAGGGGGCACCGCTGAACCCCCGCCGGTGGCACGCACTCGCCGCCCTGGCCGTCGGCCCCTTCCTCTCCCTGTTCGACCAGTTCTGCGTCAACCTCGCGGCGCCCTCGATCAACCGGTCGTTCACGCTGTCGCCCTTCGAGTTCCAGGCCGTCGTCGGCGGCTACAGCCTGGTCTACGGACTGGGCCTGATCACCGGCGGACGGCTGGGCGACCTCTTCGGCCGCCGCCGCGTGTACCGCCTCGGCCTCGTCCTGTTCGCCGTCACCTCCCTGGCGTGCGCACTGGCCTGGTCACCGGCCGTCCTGATCGCCGCGCGCCTCGCCCAGGGCGCCTCCGCGGCCGTGCTCCAGCCCCAGGTACTGGCCCTCATCCGGGTCCAGTTCCCGCCCGCCGAACGGGCCAGGGCCCTGTCCTGGTACGGCGTCTCCATGAGCCTGGGCATGATCTGCGGGCAGGTGCTCGGCGGCGCGATCCCCTCCTGGAACCTCCTGGACCTGGGGTGGCGCCCCGTCTTCCTCGTCGCGGTCCCCCTGTGCGCGATCGCTTACGCCGCCATCGCCCGGACCGCACCGGCCGACCGCACCCCGCCCGCCGGACAGGGGATCGACGGTGCCGGCATCGCCCTGAGCACCGTCGGTTTCGCCCTGCTCCTCCTGCCGCTCGCGGCCCTGCGGGAAGGGGGTTTCCTGCCCGCCGGACCGGTCCTCCTGTGTGCCGCGGCCCTGCTCCTCACCGCCTTCACCGGACACCAGGTGCGGCGCGGCCGGAAGAACCGCACCGTGCTGCTCCCGGTGCGGTTCTTCCGCAGCCGGACGTTCGGCCTGGGCGTGCTGCTGAACTTCCTGCTGTACATGTCGAGCGTCCCGTTCGCCGTCATGCTCGGCCTCTACCTCCAGGACGAGTCGCACCTGAGCCCGGCCGCCGCCGGCCTGGTCTTCACCCCGGCGGCCGTCGCCATCGCCGTGGGATCGCGCGTCAGCCCCGCCCTGCAGAGGCGCCACGGCGTCCGGGCGCTCGTCGCCGCCGCCGCCCTGACCGCGGCCGGTCTCGCCGGAGCGCTCGCGACCGTCGGCCTGGGCACGCCGGACGCCGTGGTCCTGCCGCTGACGGTCTCCTTCGCGCTGTACGGGCTCGGCAACGGAATGATCGTCCCGCTCCTCACCGGCGTCGTGCTCGCCCAGGTGCCGCCCCGGGACGCCGGTGCCGGCTCGGGCGTGCTCAGCACCGCCCAGCAGCTGGGGGCCGCCGCCGGGATCGCCGTGATCGGTGCCTTCCTCTACCCGGCGACGGCGGGCGCACCGCTGCGCTACGCCGACGCCATGGCGGCCGGAACCGCCCTGGCGGTCCTCGGAGTCCTCTGCGCGGCCTTCCTGGCGGCCGCTGCCCGTCGACGGCCGGCCGCCGACTGAAGGGGAGCCCCGCACACGCGAAAGGCCGCCGCTCCCGGTGGAGCGGCGGCCTTCCCGTGCGCGTCCCGGACACGGACACCGGTCCGCCGGAAGGGTCCTGCGCCCGCTTCAGGGGCGGTTCGCCTTGCCGTCGAGCCAGAGCGTGTCCGACTCGTCCCGGTGGGTTCCCCCCGAGCCGACGTGCTTGTCGGAGATCTTCGCGCCGTTCTTGATGACGTGCACGAGCGCCATGCCGTGCCCGCGGCCCAGGTCGTAGTCCTGCTTGAGCCACTCCAGGATGGTGCCGGCCTTGGTGTCCGGGCTGTCGTAGCCGCGCTCCTGCGCGAGCGTGATGAACTGACGCGGCGTCAGTCCCGTCTTGTCCTCGATCTTGTCCAGATACGCCTGAAAGGACATGCCCTCTCCCGCTCCCTCTGTCGGTCCTGCCGGTGGAAAAGACTAAGCAGACTGAAGTCTACTTGTAAAACACAAGCTACGTTCGTCTTGTGGTGCAGGAAGTAGGATGTGAACCATGACGGTGAAGGAGTACGGACAGTTCTGCGGCCTCGCCCGCGCGATGGAGGTGGTCGGCGAACGCTGGACGCTGCTGATCGTCCGGGACCTCCTCCTCGGCCCCAAGCGCTACACCGACCTCCGCAACGGGCTGCCGAACATCCCCACCAACATCCTCGCGACCCGCCTCAAGCAACTCGAGGCCCACGGCGTCGCCGTCCGTCGCGCCCTGCCCCACCCCGACCGCGGCGTCGTCTACGAACTCACCGACCACGGCCACGAACTCCAGCCGGCCGTGACCGCCCTCGGCCGCTGGGGCGCCCGGACCATGACCGAGCCCCGCCCCGGCGAGATCACCACCACCGAGAGCCGCGCCCTGTCCTTCCACACGGCCTTCCGCCCCGAGGCCGCCGGCGAGGACACCCTCGACTACGAGGTGCGCATGGCGGACGCCACGTTCCGCCTGTCCGTCGACGGCCCCTCCCTCACCGTCGGACACGGCCCGCACCCCGACCCCGACCTGGTCATCGAAACCCGGGCCGGCCGCCCCGTCCTTGACCTCATGCGCGGCACCCTGACCCCCGCCGAAGCGCTCGCCTCCGGCAGCCTCCACATCGAGGGCCCGGCGCCCCTCCTCACCCGCTTCGCCGAGATCTTCCGCCTCTGACCCCTCCCACCGGCCTGTGCGGGGGCCGGGCCGTGAGCGGCCGGGTGCGGGGCCGGCGGATCGAAGCCGTGCCGGCCCGACGGCCGCCCGTCGCGCGGGCCAGAACGGGCGGGTGAACCCCCGCGGCCTCGAACTCACCCTCGCCGCCGCCCGTGCGGTCGGTCCTTGCCCGCCGGGCGAGGAGGCCGCCTGGACCGAACAGGTCCGCGCCCGGGCCGCCCACCTCTACCCCCTCGCCGACACCGTCGGGCAGGACCTCCAGCGCTTGGACGCCGCGAAGCAGTTCACGGCCACCCTGCTGTCCGTCCGCGTCGAGGCCACGAGCATCCGCGGCGTCCTGGTCGTCCGCAACACCTCCGGGGACCTCGAACACCTGCGCACCGACCGCGGGGACACCGACGCCGGCCGGGCCATGCTCGAACGCGCTCGCACGCTGGTCGGGCACCGGCTGCGGGTCTACCGCGTCAACGAGCAGATGGCCGGCAACGCCAAGACGCAGGTGCGCACGGTCGTCCACCTGACCGACCACGGCCCGGACACCGACCCGGTCCCCGGGACCGGTGCGAAGGAGAACGTGCTGGCCGCGGCGGAGGGCGACGGAGGGCGACAAGGAGGCCGCCCGCCGGGCGTGGTCGGAGGCCGGCCTCCCCGAGATCGGCTCGGTGTCCGCGCACCGACTCGCCGACGCCCTGGCCCGGCTTCCGGCCGCGGATGCGTCCTGGCCCTGACGTCCCGCCACGGCAGCCCGGTCGTTCCGGGGGAAGACCTCTGTCGAGCCCGGGCCGCCCTCGAGTGCGTCGTTGACGGACTTGGCACCCGGCGCACCGTCTTCGGCCCGGACGGCGACTCGGGATTAGTCCTCGCGGAGGTCGAGCAGGTCGCCGGGCCGGCAGTTCAGTTCGCGGCAGATCGCGGTGAGGGTGGAGAAGCGGATCGCCTTCGCCCGGTCGTTCTTCAGGACGGAGAGGTTGACCACCGTCACCCCGACCCTGGCCGCCAGTTCGGACAGGGTCATGCCGCGGTCGGCCAGCAGTCGGTCCAGGTGGACCTGGATCCGGTGGTCCTCCGCCGGCGGCATCAGACCAGTCCCTCGGTGTCGGCGCGCAGCTTCGTGCCGCGCCGGAAGACCTCACCCAGGGCCAGGACGAGGAAGGCGAGCAGGACGTACTCGCCGGAGAAGGTGGTCGAGAAGGGGACCAGGTCGGCCAGGGGAGTGCCGCTCACCAGCGCTTGTGTGGTGAGCGCCAGCAGCAGGGGGGAGAGGACGGCCTGTGCCAGCACCGTGAGTCCTATGACGTTCAGACGCCGGACGTTCTCCGGCGCGAAAGCGTCGCCGCCGCGCAGGGTCCTGGCCATCTGCAGGAGGAGGGCCAGGACGAGGAGCAGGAACAGGCTGCTGATGAACCCCGGCAGGGCGAGCAGCAGGCGCTGGCCCAGGTCGGGGTCGGCGAGGACGAGGTCGGCCCGGTGCGTACCGGTGAGGGTCATGCCGTGGCCCGCCACCGCGTCGGACGCGGTGCCCGGCGCCCGGGTCGCGGCCCCGGTCTCGACCTCGCGGCTGTCCACCGGGTCGATGAGACCGACCACTCCGAGGGCCGGGACGAGTACCCCGAAGACACCGACCAGCAGAGCGGCCAGACCCAGAACCGCCCCCAGCAGGCGATCGTCGGACCTGCTCCACCAGGACTTCGTACCCATTGCTTCCCCTTGCCGGCCACAGCCTCAGTCTGCATATCGTTTTTCGATAGTATCGAAAAACGATATGCAGACTGTCAACTCGCCAGCCTCCACGCCTGACCGGGGGCCGAGAGAGGGGCGTCAGTCAGCCAGGGGCGGTCGCTGTTCCAGCCACGTCCCGTCGCGCATGATGACTCTGCCGCGCAGTTCCGGCTCACCGCGCCAAGTGCGCACGGTCTTCGGCACCACGCGCACGTACAAGAAGGAACCCTCCTCCGCGCGCGGGTCCCACCCGAACTTGGCGGCGAACGCCTCCGCCGCGTCTTCGGGCACCTCCTGGTCCGGGAAGCACTCCGCCTCACCCTGGAGCAGCACCACGTCGAAGGTGTCCGGCAGCGCCAGGCGCACGCGCGGCTCCTCGCGGACGTTCCGCGCAGTCACGGAAGTGGCACTGGTGCACATCCACACCGCTCGCCCGTCCCACAAGAACCACAGGGGCACCTGGTGCGGCCCGCGATCGGGATGTGCGGTCGACACCCACACATCCCGCTCGGCAACGAGCCGTTCCAGAGTGTCGCGCCTGCGCTCCGCCGCCTGGCGGCGAACGATCCCCGAGGTCCGCATGAACGCCGACCCTAGCCAGCAGGCTCGAAGCCCGCATGAGGCGGAAGACCTACTCCCGGCGACCGACGAACCCCTCGGCTCTTGTCGGCTCTTGGCTCGGGGACGGCCGGCCGGGGTGCTCGGCGTGGCCGACCGGAGCGCTCGGTACC
>NZ_MSGP01000137.1 GCF_002078235.1 Streptomyces viridosporus | reverse complement strand
CGATGACCGCGGTCATCGGCAGTGCGCCGAGCGCCCCGCACACCGCGTTGCCCGTGCCCTGCGCCATCAGTTCCTCGTCGTACCGGGTGCGCGGACCGTGGTGCAGCCGGTCCACCGCGGCGGCGCTGAACAGGCTCTCGGCGGAGGCGATCAGGGTGAAGGCGACGACCGTGCCGATCAGGCCGATGTCCGCCAGCGCGCCGAAGGCGTCCGCGCCGGGCGGCTGGAGGGAACCCAGCAGGCCCCGCACCTCGACCGTGGCGACGGGCAGACCGAGCGCGAGCGCCACCGCCGTCGCCAGCAGGACCGCCGCGAGCGCGCCCGGCACGGCCCGGGCCGGACCCGGCGCCCACCGCCACAGCACCATCACCACGACGGTGCCCGCCCCGACCGCGAGCGAGGCGAGCGCCTCCGTGTCGGCCAGCGCGTCCACGGCGGCCCCGGGCAGTCCCAGGACCTTGTCGAGACCGGAGGCGGGCGCCCGGAGCCCGGCCGCCGCGTACAGCTGGCCCGCGATGATCACGAGGCCGATGCCCGCCAGCATGCCCTCGATCACCGAGACCGATATGGCGCGGAACCAGCGCCCCAGCCGCAGCGCGCCCATGGCCAGCTGGAGCAGCCCGGCGGCCAGCACGATCACGCCGAGCGCGGGCAGCCCGTACGCGTCGACGGCCTCGAAGACCAGCACGGTCAGACCGGCCGCCGGGCCGGACACCTGAAGGCTGCTGCCCGGCATCAGGCCGGTGACGATCCCGCCCACGATGCCGGTGACGAGGCCGAGTTCGGCCGGGACGCCGGAGGCGACGGCGATGCCCACGCACAGCGGGAGGGCGACCAGGAACACGACGAGCGAGGCGGCGACGTCCTGCCGCAGGTGGGGGAACCTGCCCACGGCCCGGCTCACAGGGCCTCGAACGCGTCGGTGGCCGCGCGGTGCGCGCGCACGGCTCCGGTGTGCACCTCGTAGTACCAGCCGTGCAGCCGGAGCCGCCCGTCCGCCAGCCGCTGCCCGACGCACGGGTAGGAGCGCAGCCGCAGCAGCTGCGCCAGGACGTGGTGCTGGACGGCCTCGGCGCAGGCCGGGTCCGTCGCGTCGGCCGCGGCGGGCCCGTCGGCCGCGTGCGCCAGCCAGTCGCGCACGGCCGGTACGGCGTCCAGGTCGTCGCCGCGCACGAGGGCGCCGACGGCGCCGCAGTGGGAGTGGCCGCAGACCACGATGTCGCGGACGCCGAGGACCTCCACGGCGTACTCGACGGTGGCCGCCTCCGCGGTGGGGCGGTCGGAGGCGTAGGGCGGGACGATGCTGCCCGCGGTGCGCAGCTCGAAGAGCTCGCCGGGCCGGGCGCCCGTGATCAGGGCCGGGACGACCCTGGAGTCGGAGCAGGTGATGAACAGGACGTCGGGGGACTGCCCCTCGGCGAGGCGGGCGAACTCCTCGGGGCGCCGGCCGAAGGTGCGGGCGTGGTCGATGAGGGGTTGCATCTGGTGATCCTCCTGGCGCGCGGTGGGGCGCGTCGCACGGGCATGACGAAGGTGGGGGGACCCGCGGGTTCCTGGATGAGCCTTGGCCTTTACGTGACGGGCCGTATGTGCGGGCGTGAAGCGTGCGAAAGCGGAGGAAGATGAAGCGCGGGTAAAGCGGCCGTGAGGGCCGGGAACGCGGCCGGAGCCGTCCTACCTCGTAACATGCCTCTCCCTCGGGGTGAAGCACACCTCTTCCGCACGTCAACGCTTGGTCAACGGATGGTCAAGAAACACGTTAACCCTGCAAAGGGCTTTGCAGGGTCAATTTCACGTTTTGTGCCCCCGAGAGCCTGAAAAATGGAAGAGGGTTGGCGTGAACGGACCCCTGGAAGAAGGAAATTCGATCGGGTGTCGGAAAAGGGGCTACCGGTTTTCGGCGAGCCGTCCGGCGTCGCGGGCCAGGGCGGTGAGCCGTGAAATGGCCCGGAAGTACTTCTTGCGGTAGCCGCCCTTCAGCATCTCCTCGCCGAACAGCCGGTCGAACGGCAGCCCCGAGGCGAGCACGGGCACCTCGCGGTCGTAGAGCCGGTCCGCGAGGACGACGAGCCGCAGCGCGGTCGACTGGTCCGGCACCGGCCGCACATCGGTCAGGCACACCGCGCGGATCCCGTCGGTGAGGGCGCCGTAGCGGCTGGGGTGGATCCTCGAGAGGTGTTCCAGCAGGTCCGGGAAGGCGTCGAGGGAGGCGCCCTCGGTGGCGTGCGCGGCCTTGGTCACCAGCTCGTCGGAGTACGGCGGCGGCGCCTCGGGCAGGCCGCGGTGGCGGTAGTCCTCGCCGTCGATGCGCAGGGCGCGGAAGTGGGCCGACAGCCCCTGGATCTCGCGCAGGAAGTCGGCGGCGGCGAACCGGCCCTCGCCGAGCTTGCCCGGCAGTGTGTTCGAGGTGGCGGCGAGCGCGACGCCCGCCTCGACCAGCTTGCCGAGCAGGGTGGAGACCAGCACGGTGTCGCCCGGGTCGTCCAGCTCGAACTCGTCTATGCACAGCAGGCGGTGCCCGGAGAGGGTCTTCACGGTCTGCTGGAAACCGAGCGCGCCCACCAGGTTGGTCAGCTCCACGAAGGTGCCGAACGCCTTGAGCGCGGGCTCGGCCTCGGTGGCGTGCCACAGGGAGGCCAGCAGGTGGGTCTTGCCGACGCCGTAGCCGCCGTCGAGGTAGACGCCGCGCGGGCCGGCCGGGGCCCGCTTCGGCGCCTTGCCGAAGCCGAACAGCCGGCGCCGGCCCGGGGCGCCGGCCGGCGCCCCGCCGAGGCCCGCCGCGAAGTCCTCGAGGACGCGCACGGCCTCGGTCTGGCTCGGCTGGTTCGGGTCCGGGACGTACGTGCCGAAGCGGACCGCGTCGAACCGCGGCGGCGGCACCATCTCGGCGACGAGCCGGTCCGCGGGGACGTGCGGCTCGCGGGCGCACAGGGACAGCGGAGCCACGTCGGCCATCGGACCGGGACGGGAGGCGGAGGAGGAGGACGACACGGTTCCCCATGCTAAGGGGCGTGGAACACTGCACGGCATGCGACGCCTGTTCCCTGTGACCGACGTGACCGACGAAACAG
Source organism: Streptomyces viridosporus (assembly GCF_002078235.1). Lineage (GTDB taxonomy): Bacteria > Actinomycetota > Actinomycetes > Streptomycetales > Streptomycetaceae > Streptomyces > Streptomyces viridosporus. Next base: position 8,037 of record NZ_MSGP01000137.1, on the reverse strand, counting down.
CAGCTCCCGCCGGGGGCGCCCGGGAGTGGGGCCTGGCCGAGCTGGCCGCCGCCTACGCCTACCCGGGGCCGGGCCCCCGGGGCCGGGAGCCGTGGCTGCGGGCCAACATGGTGTCCACCCTCGACGGCGCCGCCCAGCACGAGGGCCGCTCCCAGCCCATCTCCTGCGCGGCCGACATGCGGATCTTCGGCACCCTGCGGGCACTCGCCGACGTCGTGGTCGTCGGCGCGGAGACGGTGCGCCAGGAGGGCTACCGGCCGGCGCGCGCCCGCACGGAGTTCGCGGCGATGCGGGAGGCGGCCGGGCAGGGGCCGGCGCCCGTGATCGCGGTGGTGACGGCCGGTCTGGACCTGGACTTCTCCCTCCCGCTGTTCGCCTCCCCCCTGGTGCCCACCCTGATCCTGACGGGCGCCGGGGCCGCCCCGGACCGCGTCGCCGCCGCCGAGCGGGCGGGCGCGCGGGTGGTGACCGCGGGGGAGGGCGCCGGCGTGGACCCCGCACGGGTGGTGCCGGCCCTGGCGGAGCTGGGGCACACCCGGCTGCTGACCGAGGGCGGACCGCGGCTGCTGGGGCAGCTGGTGGCGGCCGGGGCCCTGGACGAACTCTGCCTGACCGTCTCGCCGATGCTCACCGCCGGTGACGCGCAGCGCATCGCCGGCGGGCCCTCGGTGACACTTCCGCGGCGTTTCGCGCTGAAGTCGATGCTGGAGGAGGACGGTTTCCTGTTCACGCGCTACCAGAGGGAACGGCGGGGACAGCGGTCCTGACCGGAGGCCCGGGAACGTCCGCGGAGGTGTCCGGCGGTGGCCGTCGGTCCGGTGATCGGCGGAACAGGCCGGGCCGCCGGGCGCGGCGACGGGCACACTGAATCCGGCGGTACCCGTGCGCACACGGGGAGGACGGTTTCCGCGGGGCCTGGCTCGGCCCGCGGAGCGGCGAGGGCCCGCGGGCCCTCCGAGGAGAAGGGGCGCCTGGTGTTCACAAGCGTACTGATGATCGAGAAGGCCCTGACGTCCGCCGACGTGGAGTTCGTCACCACCCTGCACGGGGACGAGCCCGTCTCCTTCCACGTGCTGCTCCAGCCGCGCGGCGAGCAGGCGGACCGGCTGCTGCGGGCCATCGACGACGTCGCGCTCGGCGAGCTCGACGAGGCCGTCCGCGAGGGCGAGACCCCGGAGGGCGAGGAGGCCAAGGGCATGGGACAGCGGGCCCTGGAGGTGTCCCTGCAGGCCCTGCGCGCCTCCGGCGACGAGGCCGAGGGCCGCCTCGTCGAGGACCACCCCCTGGACGCGCTGAAGACCCTGGTGGGCGAGGTCGGGGCGGACGAGGTGATCGTCCTGACCGACCCGCACTACGTGGAGGAGTTCTTCCACCGCGACTGGGCCTCCCGGGCCCGGCACAAGGTGGGGGTGCCGGTGCTGAAACTCTTCTCGCACAGCAAGGCATAGGCTGGGGCGGCGCCTTCCCGCGAGGGCGCGCACACCCTCGTCCCGCTCGTCGCACCACTGGGAGAACACACATGGCACCCGGCCTTCCCACCGCCATGGACCGACCGCACTTCATCGGCATCGGCGGAGCCGGGATGTCGGGGATCGCCAAGATCCTCGCGCAGCGCGGCGCCGAGGTGGCCGGCAGCGACGCCAAGGACTCCGAGACCGCCGAGGCCCTGCGCGCGCTGGGCGCCACCGTGCACATCGGGCACGCCGCCGGGCACCTGGCCGACGACGCGAGCTGCGTGGTCGTCTCCTCCGCGATCCGCGAGGACAACCCCGAGCTGCGCCGCGCGGCCGAGCTGGGCATCCCGGTGGTCCACCGCTCCGACGCCCTCGCCGCCCTGATGGACGGCCTGCGCCCGATCGCGGTGGCCGGCACCCACGGCAAGACCACCACCACCTCCATGCTGGCCGTCTCCCTGGCCGCGCTGGGCCGCCGGCCGTCGTACGCGATCGGCGGCGACCTGGACGTCCCCGGCTCCAACGCGCTGCACGGCGAGGGCGAGATCTTCGTCGCGGAGGCGGACGAGTCCGACCGCAGCTTCCACAAGTACGCCCCCGAGGTCGCGATCATCCTCAACGTGGAGCTGGACCACCACGCCAACTACGCGTCGATGGAGGAGATCCACCAGTCCTTCGAGACCTTCGTCGGCCGGATCGTCCCCGGCGGCACGCTGGTGATCTCGGCGGACCACGAGGGGGCGCGGGAGCTGACCCGGCGGCTGGACGGCGCGGTGCGGACGGTGACGTACGGCGAGGCCGAGGACGCCGACGTGCGGGTCCTCTCGGTCGTCCCGCAGGGGCTGAAGAGCGAGGTGACCGTCGAGCTGGACGGCGCCCCGCTCACCTTCACCGTGTCGGTCCCCGGCCGGCACTACGCCCACAACGCGGTGGCCGCGCTCGCCGCGGGCGCGGCGCTCGGCGTCCCGCCCGCCGAGCTGGCCCCGGCGCTGGCCGCGTACACCGGGGTGAAGCGGCGCCTCCAGCTCAAGGGCGAGGCCGCGGGCGTCCAGGTCGTCGACTCCTACGCGCACCACCCGACCGAGATGACGGCCGACCTGGAGGCCATGCGCGCCGCCGCCGGGGACTCCCGCATCCTCGTCGTCTTCCAGCCCCACCTGTTCTCCCGCACCCGGGAGCTGGGCAAGGAGATGGGCCGGGCCCTGGCCCTGGCCGACGCCTCGCTCGTGCTGGACATCTACCCGGCCCGCGAGGACCCGATCCCCGGCGTCACCAGCGAGCTGATCATCAAGGCGGCCCGCGCGGCCGGCGCCGACGTCGCCGCGGTGCGCGACGAGGCGGAGGTCCCCGAGGCCGTCGCGGGAATGGCGAAGCCCGGTGATCTGGTTCTCACCATGGGAGCGGGCGACGTCACCGACCTCGGCCCGCTGATCCTGGACCATCTGTCGAAGTAAGGGGCTCGGAGCTCATGCCGTACGACGTGGAGAAGCCGGACGAGCAGTGGCGCGCGGAACTGTCCCCGACCGAATACGCCGTCCTGCGCCAGGCGGCCACGGAACCCGCCTTCACCGGTGAGTACACCGACACCAAGACCGAGGGCGTCTACTCCTGCCGCGCCTGCGGCGCCGAACTGTTCACCTCGGGCACCAAGTTCGAGTCGCACTGCGGCTGGCCGTCCTTCTACGACCCGAAGGACACCGACGCCGTGGAGCTGGTCGAGGACCGCTCCCACGGCATGGTGCGCACCGAGGTGCGCTGCGCCCGCTGCGGCTCGCACCTCGGGCACGTGTTCGAGGGCGAGGGGTATCCGACGCCCACGGACCAGCGGTACTGCATCAACAGCGTCTCGCTGAGGCTGCAGCCCGCCGAGGGCTGACCTCGCCGGTGACGCGCCCCGCGCGTCACCGGTCCGCGGGCCCCGCCGGCCCGGTGGAGGCGGTCGAGGCTCCGGAGGCGGTGCGCGGCTTCACCGCCTCCGGGCCGCCGTCCGGGTCGGCGGCGCGCGGCGGCGGCCCCGGGCCGCCCGCCCGGCCAGGCCGCGCGGGGCGACGCCGTGCGCGGTGTGCGCGGTGTGCGCCGCGCCGCTCGGCGGCTCCGGCCCGCGCCGCGGCATCCGCACGGACGGTGCGCCGCCGCTCCCCGATCGACCCTCCGCCCGGCACGGACGCGAAGGCCGGCCGACGGGAGATCGACGGGGTGTCGCGGACGGCAGGTTTCCCCGGGACGGGGCCGGGCAGGTGGCGGCTTGGCGCGCGGATCGCGTCCCGGGGGGTTCTGTCGGAGGTGCCGTCTAGACTCGACCGGCGACAGACCGACAGACCGACGAACCGTGCGACCCCGGCCGAAACCCGCCACCCGAAGGGCATTCCGCGTCTTGATACGGATCGACTCAGTCACGAAGCGGTACCCGGACGGCACGGTGGCGGTCGACCGGCTCTCGCTGGACGTCCCGGACCGCTCGATCACCGTTCTCGTCGGTCCCTCGGGCTGCGGCAAGACCACCACCCTCCGCATGATCAACAGGATGGTCGAACCCACCGAGGGCACGATCCTCCTCGACGGCGAGGACATCCGGCGACGCCCCGTCACCGACCTGCGCCGGTCCATGGGGTACGTCATCCAGAACGCCGGGCTCTTCCCGCACCGCACCATCGTCGACAACATCGCCACCGTGCCCCGCATGCTCGGCTGGGGCAGGCAGCGCGCCCGGAAGCGGGCCGCGGAGCTGATGGAACGGGTGGGCCTGGACACCTCGCTGGCCGAGCGGTACCCCTACCAGCTCTCCGGCGGCCAGCAGCAGCGCGTCGGGGTGGCGCGGGCGCTCGCCGCGGACCCGCCGGTGCTGCTGATGGACGAGCCGTTCTCCGCCGTCGACCCCGTGGTGCGCAAAGGGCTGCAGGACGAACTCCTGCGGATCCAGGAGGAACTGGGCAAGACCATCGTCTTCGTCACGCACGACATCGACGAGGCGGTCAAACTGGGCACCATGGTCGCCGTCCTGCGCGAGGGCGGCCGGCTCGCCCAGTACGCCTCGCCCGCCGAACTGCTGTCCGCCCCCGCGGACGGCTTCGTCGAGGACTTCCTCGGCGCCGACCGCGGCATCCGGCGGCTGTCCTTCCTCTCCTCCGCCGCACTGGAGCTGACCACCGACGCCGTGGTCCCGGCCGACGCCTCCGCCGAGCGGATCGCCGCGTCGGGCGCCCGGTACCTCCTCGTCACCGACCCCGACGGCCGCCCGCTCGGCTGGGCCGAGCCGGGCGAGCTGATCGCCGGGGACATCAGGACGGACCGACTGCTGCCCCACGGGCGGCCGTTCGTGCCCGGCGCCGACTCCCTGCGGGTCGCCCTCGACTGCGCCGTGCTCTCGCCCACCGGCTGGGCCGTCGCCGTGGACGCCGGCGGCCGGGTCACCGGGGTCGTCTCCCAGCAGGCCATCGGCGAGGCGATCCGCGCCGCCCACGCCCGGGGCCGTACGGACCAGGCCGGGGTCGCCCCGTGAACGGCTTCTTCGACATCCCCAGCGACCTCCAGCACAGCTGGTCCGGCCTGATCGGGCTGCACCTGAGGGAGGCCCTGCTGCCGGTCGCCGCCGGACTGCTGCTCGCCCTGCCGCTCGCCCAGCTGTGCGTGCGCTTCCGCCGGCTGTACCCGCCCGTGCTCGGGGCGACCACCGTGCTGTACGCGATCCCCTCGCTGGCGTTCTTCGTCGTCCTCATCGACTACACCGGCCAGAGCGAACTCACCGTGATGATCCCGCTGGCCGTGTACAGCCTGGTGGTGCTGGTCCCGGCGATCGTCGACGGGGTGCGCTCGGTGCCCGGGGAGACCCTGGCGGCGGCCACCGCCATGGGCTTCGGCCCCGTGCGCCGCTACCTGCAGGTGCAGTTGCCGATCGCCGCGCCCGCCATCGTCGCCGGCCTGCGGGTGGCCACGGCGTCGAGCATCTCGCTCGTCAGCGTCGGCGCCCTGATCGGCAACCAGGGCGCCCTCGGCAACCTGCTCGCGGCCGCGCAGAAGTACGACCGGCCCGAGCTGGCGGTGAACGCCGTGCTCACGATGGCCGCCCTGGCGATCCTGTGCGACGCCCTGCTGGTCCTGCTCCGCACCCTGCTGACGCCGTGGATGCCGCGCGGCACACGGCGTCCGAGACCCGCCGCGCGGTCGCGACGACCCGAACCGGAGGCCGCGACCCGGTGAACGTCCTCCACTTCATCAACGCCTTCTTCAGCGACGGCGCCCACTGGCACGGCTACGACGGCATCCCGCAACGCCTCCTCGAACACGTCCGGTACACGCTGCTGGCCCTCGCCCTCGCCACCGCGATCGGCCTGCCCGTCGGGCTGGTGACAGGGCACACCGGGCGCGGCGGGAACGCGCTCGCCTTCGTCGCCAACGCCGCCCGCGCGCTGCCCAGTTTCGGTCTGCTGGTGCTGGTGGTCCTGCTGATCGGGTTCGGTCTGCTGCCCGTGATGATCCCGCTGGTCGTGCTCGCCGTCCCGCCGATCCTGGTGACCACCTACGAGGCGGTCCGCTCCGTCGACCCCTCCCCGGTGGACGCCGCCCGCGGCATGGGCATGCGGGAGTCGCGGATCCTCCTGAGGGTCGAACTGCCGGTGGCGCTCCCGCTGATCCTCAGCGGCCTGCGCTCGGCGGCCATCCAGATCGTGTCGACGGCCACCATCGCCGCGTACGTCAGCCTCGGCGGCCTGGGGCGGTACATCGTCGACGGGCTCTACCAGCGCGACTACGAGAAGGTGGTCGGGGGCGCCACGCTGGTCGCCGTCCTGGCGCTGCTCACCCTCGCGGTGTTCTGGGCGGCGGGCAGGCTCGCGGTGTCGCCCGGGGTGCGCGGGCGCTGAACCGCGCCCACACGCGCGACGAACCGTAATCAGCACGTTCTTGACGGGCCGTGAAGCGGCTGGATTGGATCGACGGATGACTTCTACCGCGCAGTGCAGCAGGTCCACGACGAGGTACACCGGTGCGACGGCCGTCTCCCTCGCCGCCGCGGCGGCGCTGCTCGCGGGCTGTTCCTCCGGCGACACCTCCGACAACCCCCTGGCGGAGGAGAAGACGGAGGCCGGCACCGTCGTCGTCGGCTCGAACAACTTCGCCGAGAGCACCCTGCTCGCCGACATCTACGGCGAGGCGCTCCGGGCCAAGGGCATCAAGGTCACCTACAAGCACAACATCGGCAGCCGGGAGACGACGTACGGCCTGATGAAGAACGGCTCCATCACGGTCCTGCCGGAGTACAACGGCTCGCTGCTCGCCTACCTCGACCCCGAGGCCGAGCAGGAGTCCACCCGGGCCGTGAACGAGGCCGTCAAGGAGAAGCTGGACAAGAAGCTGACGCTGCTGGAGCCGTCGCCGGCCGAGGACAAGGACTCGGTGAGCGTCAACGCCGAGACGGCGAAGAAGTACGGCCTCACCACCTCCTCCACCCTCGCCGACCTCAAGGACGTCGCACCGGAGCTGGTGATCGGCGGTTCGCCCGAGTTCCAGACCCGGCGGCAGGGGCTGAAGGGCCTGGAGTCCGTCTACGGCCTGAGGTTCAAGTCCTTCAAGGCGCTCGACGCGGGCGGGCCGCTGACCCAGGCGGCGCTGGCCGGGAACACCGTGCAGGCGGCGGACATCTTCACCACCGACCCGACCATCGTCAAGGAGAAGTTCGTCGTCCTGAAGGACCCGGAGAACCTCTTCGGGTTCGCGAACGTGACCCCGCTGGTGCGCAAGGAGGGGCTCCCCCAGGAGGGCGTCGACGCGCTCAACGCGGTCTCCGCGAAGCTGGACACCGAGACCCTCCTCGACCTGGACGCCCAGGTGCAGCTGGAGAAGAAGGACCCGCTGGACGTGGCCAAGGCCTGGCTGGAGTCGGCCGGACTGTCCTGACGCCCGGCCGGACCCGGTGGGCGCGGCGGCCCCGTCGGCGCCCACCGGGCGGCCCCACCGCGCCGCCCCGTCCGGCCGCCCACCGCGCCGCCCGGCCCGGCCGTCTCACGGCGCCGGGGCCGCCGCGGCGATCAGCCGGTCGATCAGCGCGATCAGCACGTCCCGGCACGACTCCCGCTCCCGCGCGTCGCACAGCAGCACCGGCACGCCCTCCGGCAGCGTCAGCGACTCCCGTATCTCCTCGGCCGGGTACGGGTGCTCCCCGTGGAAGCCGTTGGCGGCGATCACGAACGGGATGCCCCGGCGCTCGAAGAAGTCGATCGCGGCGAAGCTGGACTCGGGCCGGCGCACGTCCACCAGGACCACCGCGCCCAGCGCGCCGAGCGCCAGGTCGTTCCACATGAACCAGAACCGCTGCTGGCCCGGGGTGCCGAAGAGGTACAGCACGAGGTCGTCGGAGACGGTGATCCGGCCGAAGTCCATGGCCACGGTGGTGGCACGTTTCTCCTCGATGCCGTTCAGGTCGTCGACGTCCAGGCCCGCCATGGTCAGCGGTTCCTCGGTGCGCAGCGGGACGATCTCGCTGACCGAGCCGACCATGGTCGTCTTGCCCACGCCGAAGCCTCCGGCGATCAGGATCTTGACCGTGTCGGGTGCCCGCCGGGCGGCGGGCACCCGACACGGTCAAGAT
>NZ_MSGP01000136.1 GCF_002078235.1 Streptomyces viridosporus | reverse complement strand
AGTTGTGTATAAGAAACAGGGAGGCTCCCCGCGAGACCCCGCTCGAGCAGGAGGTGCCCTCGCCCGGGCCCACCGTCCGCCGCGAGGCCGAGGTGCACCTGCCCACCGCGCACGGCACCTTCGCCGCCTACGGCTACCGCTCCACCGTCGACGGCGTCGAGCACGTCGCCCTCGTCCACGGCGAGATCGGCGACGGCGAGGACGTCCTCGTCCGCGTCCACTCCGAGTGCCTCACCGGCGACGTCTTCGGCTCCCGGCGCTGCGACTGCGGCCCCCAGCTGGACGCCTCCCTGGAGCGCATCCGGAAGGAGGACCGGGGCGTGGTGGTCTACCTGCGCGGACACGAGGGACGCGGCATCGGCCTGATGTCCAAGCTGCGCGCCTACGAGCTCCAGGAGCGCGGCCGGGACACCCTCGACGCCAACCTCGAGCTCGGCCTGCCCGCCGACGCCCGCGACTACGGCGCCGGCGCGCGGATCCTCGCCGACCTCGGGGTGCGCAGCGTCCGCCTGATGACCAACAACCCCGACAAGTCCGAGGCGCTCGTCCGGCACGGCATCGAGGTCGTCGGCCGCGAGCCGATGCCCGTCACCGCGAGCGAGCACAACCTCCGCTACCTGCGCACCAAGCGGGACCGGATGGGCCACGACCTGCCCTGGCTGGACACGCCGACCGTGCCCGCCTGCGGCAACCAGTAAGAGAACACCGAGGAGACACGTGAGCGGCAAGGGTGCACCGGAACTGTCCGTACGGGACGTGGGGGACCTGCGGGTCGCCGTCATCGCGGCGCAGTGGCACGAGAAGGTGATGGACGGACTGGTCGACGGCGCCCTGCGCGCCCTGCACGACCTCGGCATCGACGAGCCGACCCTGCTCAGGGTCCCCGGCAGCTGGGAGCTCCCGGTCGTCGCCAAGGTCCTGGCCGGCCGGGGCTACGACGCGGTCGTCGCCCTCGGCGTCGTCATCCGGGGCGGCACGCCCCACTTCGACTACGTGTGCCAGGGCGTCACCCAGGGCCTCACCCAGGTCTCGGTCGACACCGGTGTGCCCGTCGGCTTCGGCGTGCTCACCTGCGACACCGAGGAGCAGGCCCTGGACCGCGCCGGACTGGCCGGCTCCAGCGAGGACAAGGGGCACGAGGCGGTCACCGCGGCGGTGGCGACCGCGGCGACGCTGCGTTCAGTATCCGAACCCTGGCGGTGAGGAACGCCCGTCACCGCGTAGGGTAAGGACCACCATGTCCAAGAAGACGTTCGAGGAGCTCTTCACCGAGCTCCAGCACAAGGCCGCCCACGGCGATCCCGCCACCTCCCGCACCGCCGAGCTGGTGGACAAGGGCGTCCACGCCATCGGGAAGAAGGTCGTCGAGGAGGCCGCCGAGGTCTGGATGGCCGCCGAGTACGAGGGCAAGGAGGCGGCCGCCGAGGAGATCTCGCAGCTGCTGTACCACGTCCAGGTGATGATGGTCGCCCGCGGCATCTCCCTCGACGACGTCTACGCCCACCTGTGACCGCGCGTTCCCGCCGACACCCCCGCCACACGAAGGAAGCCGACCTCATGCTGCGCATCGCCGTCCCCAACAAGGGTTCACTGTCCGGCCCTGCGGCGGAGATGCTGCATGAGGCCGGCTACCAGCAGCGCCGCGAGTCCAAGGAACTGCGGATCGTCGACCCGGGGAACGAGGTCGAGTTCTTCTACCTCCGCCCCCGCGACATCGCGATCTACGTCTCCTCCGGCCGCCTCGACATCGGCATCACCGGCCGCGACCTGCTCGTCGACTCCGGCGCCAGGGCCGAGGAGATCCTCCCGCTGGGCTTCGCCCGCTCCACCTTCCGCTACGCCACCAAGCCCGGCACGGCGAGCAGCCTGAGCGACCTGAACGGCAAGACGGTCGCCACCTCCTACGAGGGCATCGTCGCGAAGCACCTGGCCGACCAGGGCATCGACGCCTCCGTCGTCCACCTCGACGGCGCCGTCGAGACCGCCATCGAGCTGGGCGTCGCCGAGGTCATCGCCGACGTCGTCGAGACCGGCACCTCCCTGCGCAACGCGGGCCTGGAGGCCTTCGGTGAGCCGATCATGAAGTCCGAGGCGGTCGTCGTCCGCCGCGCCGACGGCGCCGGCGAGGCCGACGGGACCGTCGAGCCCAAGGTGCAGCAGTTCCTGCGCCGCCTCCAGGGCGTCCTGGTCGCGCGGACGTACGTGATGATGGACTACGACTGCCGGGTCGAGCAGTTGGAGAAGGCCGTCGCGCTGACCCCGGGCCTGGAGTCCCCGACCGTGTCCCCGCTGCACAACGAGGGCTGGGTCGCCGTCCGCGCGATGGTCCCGTCCAAGGAGGCCCAGCGGATCATGGACGACCTCTACGACATCGGCGCACGCGCCATCCTCACCACCGCCATCCACGCCTGCCGCCTCTGACCGCGCCCCCGGAGCACCACCATGTCGGACGCCAGCCAGGGCGGGCTCCCCGCCCTGCCCGTCACCTTCCGGCCGCGCAGCACCCGAGTGGTGCTGCTCGTGGCCGCCGCCGCGCTCTTCGTGGTCATCACCCTGGTCGCCCTGCTGCTGCCGCAGCTCGGCGCGGGAGAGCGGATCAGCTTCGTGTTCACCGCCGCGCTGCTGGCGGGCGTGCTGTGCCTGCTGGCACGGCCGAAGGTCGTCGCCGACGAGACGGGCGTCACCGTCGTCAACATCACGAACAAGCGCCGCCTGGAATGGCCGGAGATCCTTCAGGTGAATCTCCGGTCGGGTGATCCGTGGGTCTTCCTGGACCTCAGCGACGGCACCAGCCTGCCCGCGCTCGGCATCCAGCCGGGCATGGCCAGGCAGCGGGCCATCGCCGACGCCCGGGCCCTGCGGGCACTCGTCGAGGCCCGTTCCACGGCCGGACCGGAGCCGACCCGGGACTGAGGCGCGGGACACGTCGGAGTCGTTCACCCTGCCGTGGCCACCCCCGCGGTGATTAATCTGGTGGGCGAAGGCGCGACGACCGCGCCTTCGCCCCTGCTGCCCCGCCCGGCGCACCAGGGGATCCTGCTACCCGAGGAGTGACTCCCTCCGGCGATGGACGGATCGTCCTGCAGTACCTGCGCCGCCCCCTGCCGACATAGCGCGGACCGATTCCACCAGGGACGCACTGATGCGGAGGCGGCGGCATCATGACCACCCCCCTGCTGCTCCTGGCAGCCGCTTTCCTGCTGATCCTCGCCAACGGATTCTTCGTGGCCGCCGAGTTCGGCCTGGTCACCGTCGAGCGACCGGACGCCGAGCGGGCCGCGGCCGACGGAGACCGGCGCGCCCGCCGTGTCGTCGAGTCCCTAAAGGAGCTGTCCTTCCAGCTCTCCGGCACCCAGCTCGGCATCACCCTCACCTCCCTGGTCGTCGGCATGCTCGCCCAACCGGCGCTCGCCCGGCTGCTGGGCGGCCCGTTCGCGGCGACCGGCATCCCCGCGGGCGCCGTACCCGGCGTCTCGATCGTCGTCGGCATGCTGCTGGCCTCGGCCGTGCAGATGGTGATCGGCGAGCTCGTCCCCAAGAACTGGGCGGTCTCCCGCCCCCTGCAGGTCGCGCGCTTCGTCGCCGGCCCGCAGCACGTCTTCGCGCGCCTGTTCCGCCCGGTCATCGCCGGGCTGAACGCCGTCGCCAACCGCCTGGTGCGCGCCCTGGGGATCGAGCCCGCCGAGGAGCTGGCCTCCGCCCGCACCCCCGGCGAACTCGTCTCCCTGGCCCGGCACTCCGCCCGGGCCGGCGCCCTGGAACAGGACACCGCGGACCTCTTCGTGCGCACTCTGTCCCTGGGCGAGCTGACCGCGCAGCACGTCATGACCCCGCGCGTGAAGGTCAGCGCCCTGCAGTCCTCGGCGACCGCCGAGGACGTCGTCAACCTCACCCGGGCCACCGGTCTGTCCCGCTTCCCCGTCTACCGGGAGCGGATCGACGAGATCGTCGGCATGGTCCACCTCAAGGACGCCCTCGCGGTCCCCGTGCGCGACCGGCTGCGCACCCCCGTGGGCCGCATCGCCCGCCCGGCGCTGCTCGTCCCCGAGACCCTGCCCGTACGGCCGCTGCTGACGCGGCTGCGCAGCGAGCAGCCCATCGCGGTCGTCGTCGACGAGTACGGCGGCACCGCCGGCGTCGTCACGCTGGAGGACATCGTCGAGGAGATCGTCGGCGAGGTCCGCGACGAGCACGACGGACAGGACGTCCCCGAGCTCGTCGCCGCCCCGCCGGAGGGCGGCAACCCCGCCTGGGACGTCGACGGCGGCGTCCGCGTCGACGTCCTGCGGCGCATGGGCCTGGAGGTGCCCGAGGGCCCGTACGAGACGGTCGCCGGGCTGGTCGCCGATCTGCTCGGCCGGATCCCGGCCGTCGGCGACCACGCGGAACTGCCCGGCTGGCGGCTGTCGGTGCGCCGGGTCGGCCACTACCGCGCGGAACGGCTCCGGCTGGTCAGGACGGCTCCGCTGCCGCTCGTGGAGGCGGCCGGATGAGCGTGCTGCCCCTCCTCCTCGCCGCGCTGCTCGTGCTCGCCAACGGCTTCTTCGTCGGCGCCGAGTTCGCGCTCGTGTCGGTCCGCCGCAGCCAGGTCGAACCGCTCGGCACCGCCCGCGCCCGCCAGGTCCTGTACGGCCTGGAGCATCTGCCGCAGATGATGGCGGCGGCCCAGTTCGGCATCACCGTCTGCTCGCTGACGCTCGGCGCGGTCGCCGAACCGACGGTCGCCCACCTGCTGGAGCCGGTCTTCGAGTGGATCCACCTGCCGCACGGCATGATCCACCCGCTCGGCTACGTCGTCGCGCTCGCCGTCGTGGTCTTCTTCCACCTCGTCGTCGGCGAGATGGTCCCGAAGAACCTCGCGATGGCGGCCCCCGAGAAGGCCGCGCTGTGGCTGAGCCCCGGCCTGGTCTGGTTCGCCCGCCTGTGCGGGCCGGTCACCGCCGCGTTCGGCGCCTGCGCCCGGGCCGTCCTGCGGCTCTTCCGCGTGGAGCCGAAGGACGAGGTCGAGGCCGTCTTCACCAGCGAGCAGCTCAACCGGCTCGTGGAGGACGCCGGCCAGGCGGGCCTCCTCGACCCCGAGGAGGCCGAACGTCTGGAGGACGCCCTGGAGTTGGGTTCCCGCCCGGTCACGGACGTGCTGCTGGGGCACGAGTCGCTGGTGACGGTCGACCCCGAGGCCACCCCGGCACGGATCGTGGAGCTCACCGCACGCACGGGATACTCCCGCTTCCCGGTGGCCGCGGCCGACGGCGCCTTCCTGGGCTATCTGCACGTGAAGGACGTACTGGACCTGGAGGACGTCGAGCGGGCCGTGCCCCGGCGGCTCTGGCGGCCCATGACGACCCTGAGGCCCGAACTCCCGCTGGACGACGCCCTCACCGTGATGCGCCGCGCCGCGACCCATCTCGCCCAGGTGGCCGACGCGTCCGGCAGGGTACTGGGCCTGGTCGCCCTGGAGGACGTCCTGGAGCTCCTGGTGGGCGAGGTACGCGATCCCGCGCACCGGGAGGAGCCCGGGGCGGCGCCGGACACCGAGCCGGAGACGGGAGCGGAGACGGGAACGGAGACAGGGGCGGACGGCACCGCGGTCGGCACGGCCGGGGCCGGGCCGACCGGGTCCAGGAGCGGCGCCCAGGAGGAAGCGCTCACCGGCTGAACCCGGGCCGCGGCCCGTGCCGCGGGATCCGCCGGCGTCACGCCGACGGCGGGTCCTGCGGCCCTCTGCCCGACAGCACCTCTCCGTACGCCTGCATCAGATCCGGCAGCCGCAGCGTCGCCAGGTCCTCCCGCGTCAGGGTGCCCGGGTACACCGACAACCGCAGGTCCCGGTACGCGCAGCTCTTCTCGTACAGCGTCCGCAGGAACCGCCCGTTGCCCAGCTCGTCGATCCACCCCTGGTCCACCACGTGCCCGGCGACCGACCGCAGCTCCTCCAGCGCCTCCTCGTCCCACAGGTCGCCGTTCTCGGCGGCGAGCACCTTGCCGATCTCGGTGAGTTCGCCGGGGCGGTAGGAGGGGAAGTCCACGCGGGTGGTGAAGCGCGAGGACAGTCCGGGGTTGGCGGCCAGCAACCGGTCCATGCCCTCCGGATAGCCGGCCAGGATCACCACCAGGTGGTCGCGGTTGTCCTCGGCCCGTTTCAGCAGCACCTGGAGCGCCTCGTCGCCGTACGCGTCGCCCTTGCCGTAACCGGAGTTGGAGAGGGCGTAGGCCTCGTCGACGAACAGCACGCCACCGAGCGCGGAGTCGATCAGTTCATTGGCCTTCACGGCCGTCTGCCCGAGGTACTCGCCGACCAGGTCCGCCCGCTGGGCCTCCACCAGGTGGTCGCCGCCGAGCAGGCCGAGGGCGTAGAAGACGCGGCCCAGGATGCGGGCCACCGTGGTCTTGCCGGTGCCGGAGGGGCCGGAGAAGACGAAGTGGCGTTTCGGCGGCTGCACCGGCAGTCCCTGCCCGGCCCGCAGCCGGGCCATGTTCAGCTGCGCCGACAACGCCTTGACCTGCCGTTTCACCGGCTCCAGACCCACCATGCGCTCCAGTTCGGCGAGCGCCTCCTCCAGTAACGCGGGATCGGTGGGGCCCGTGGGCAGGGAGGACACCGAGGCGCCCGCCTTCTCGCGCACCGCCGGACCGATGACCGGCGGGAGGGGGGCGGGCGGCGGCTCGGGCTCGGAGAGCCTGAGGTCGCGGCCCTCGGTGCCGAAGAGCGGGTCGAGCGTGTCCGGGCCGTCCACCGCGTCCTGGCCCGCGCCGGTGAGCGTGATCGCGGCGAGGTCGGCGGACTCGTCGTACCCGTCGCCTTCGGTGATCGCGGCGAGCCGGGCCGCGGTGTCCATGAAGGCCGGGTCGACCCGGTGCACGGCCCGGTACAGCGGGAGCGCCGCGGCGGTGCGCCCCGTCCCCTCGTGGGCGCGCGCCAGCCAGTAGCGCAGTTCCTTGCGCTGCGGCTGTTCGCTGCGGCACCGCATCAGAGCCGCCGACAGCAGCGGTTCGGCCTGCCCGTACATCTCCAGGCGGACCCGGGCCATGCCGCCGAACAGACCCGCCTCGATGCCGAGCACCGGGTCGTCGAGCAACGGGTCGGTGTGCCGGACGAGTTGCTCCCAGTCCTTGACCAGGTAGGCGCGGCAGGAGTGCAGGAACCGGACCTGCGCATCGGTGTCCACCGGGGGCAGCCCGGCGAGCGCCCGGTCCAGCTCGGGGACGTGGCGTCCGTCCAGCCAGTGGGAGGCGTGCGCCAGCAGCAGGTCGCGGGGGCTCTCCAGCACCGGTTGCACCCACCAGCCCAGCCAGTACCAGGAGTTGAGGGTGCGCCGGTGCCGGGCGCGCTGTTCGCCGAAGCGGTCCCGGTGCCGGAACATCCTCAGCAGCGCCGTCGTCGTGTCGACGCGCAGCGCGTGCAGTCCGAGCCAGCCGTCGGCCATGCCCGGGTCGATCCGCACCGCGGCCCGGAACTCCTCCTCCGCCTGCGGATAGGCGCCCATCGTGTAGGCGTCCACGCCCCGCAGCCAGGCGAGGTCGGCCGGGGGCTGCGGGCCCTGCGTGCCGAAGTCCATCACGTCCCCCACGAACCGTGCCCCCGTCGGTGTGCCGGCCCTCGTCCGTCGGCTCCCTGTGGTCGAACCTCTGCGCCGCGGACCGGAGTTGCAAGGTGCGCGAAGCAGCGTCCGTAGGTCGCACCGAGGTGCATCGTACCTGCGGCGGCGTCACCTCCGTAGGGTGCCGTGCACGCCACGGGGGCGCGGCGGGAGGGGAGCGCGGAACGGGCGTCGTGACCGAGGGTGATCGTCATATGCCACTGGGCGCCCGCGGAACGCGAAAAGGGCAGAACGAAGCCCCCGATCACGGGGGAACAACCGGGGGCTTCGCGTCTGCGGGCGGCTCCTGATGGCCGCGCATTGAGAACGTAAGTCCTGTACGGCCCCCTGGTCAAGCCGTGTTGGGGCACTCGGGCAACTTGTCCGGCACCGCTCTTCACAGGATCACCACACTGCGGACGGTCCGTCACCGTGTGTGAACGGAGGGCCGGATTCGGCGGTCCCGGCAGGCCCGGGAATCACCTCGTACCCCTCGTCGCCCTGCCGCACCAGAAGGTCGGCGAAGGGCCGCGAGGGGTCGCCGGCGAAATGCTCGCGCTCCGCCCCGACCCACCCG
>NZ_MSGP01000135.1 GCF_002078235.1 Streptomyces viridosporus | reverse complement strand
GACCGCCCCCCCGGCGGTCGCGGACCGGCGACCGTGCCCCGGCGACCGCGCCCCGGGCACGAAAAAAGGCCGCGGCGTCGATGCCGCGGCCCGGATCCGGGGGGTGGGTGGGTGTCTACGGGTGCTGGTACGCCACCAGGGAGATGCCGACGTAGTGCGCGATGAAGGCGGCCAGGGTGAAGGAGTGGAAGACCTCGTGGAAGCCGAACCAGCGCGGTGAGGGATTGGGCTTCTTGATGCCGTAGACGACCCCGCCCGCGCTGTAGAGCACGCCGCCCACGACCACCAGGACGAGCACGGCGATGCCGCCGGTGCGCAGGAAGTCCGGGAGGAAGAAGACGGCTGCCCAGCCCATCGCGATGTAGCAGGGCGTGTAGAGCCAGCGCGGGGCGCCGACCCAGAAGACCCGGAACACGATCCCGGCCGCGGCCGCTGCCCAGATGCCCCAGAGCAGCCACCGCCCTTTGGAGTCCGGCAGCAGCAGGATGGTCAGCGGGGTGTAGGTGCCCGCGATGATCAGGAAGATGTTGGCGTGGTCGAGCCGGCGCAGCACCCCGTCCATGCGGGGGCTCCAGTCGCCCCGGTGGTACAGCGCGCTCACGCCGAACAGCAGGCAGGCGGTCAGGGCGTAGACCGCGCAGGCGAGGCGGCCTCGGGGGGAGTCGGCGAAGGCGGTCAGCACCAGTCCCGCCACCAGGGCGGCGGGGAACATGCCGAGGTGCAGCCAGCCGCGGAGCTTGGGTTTGACCGGATGGGGCAGGGCGGTCACCACCGGACCGCGGCCTTCGGCCGGCGGGTCCGTGGGCACGTCGGGGGCGAACGCAGTCATGGCCGCATCGTATCTACGGAGCCGTAAGTTGCGGATCGGAGCGATGCGTTGGGGGGACGAAGTGGCCATCGTCTCACGGCCGCTCCACGGAATCGTCACGCAAAGAAACGTTCAGATCAACCCAACGTGCAGGTAAAGCGGCGGAAGAAACCGTGGTCAGCGTCACGTTGCTCACTTGTGCGCTCCTCTGGACAGATGGGCGTCAACGTCGGATGATCAAATGAGTGCGGTCGGCACCGGATGAGCGCCGAAGGTTTCACCGTGAAGCATCCGGGTCGCAGCCCCCACGGGGCCTCCAACAAAAAACCCTCACTTAGGAGCAATCGTGGCGCGCGACATCGCGGCTCCCAGCGTCCCCACCACCCACCAGGGACTGATCTCCTGGGTCAACGAGATCGCAGACCTGACGCAGCCGGACAACGTGGTCTGGTGCGACGGCTCAGAGGCCGAGTACGAGCGCCTGTGCGAGGAGCTCGTCGCCAAGGGCACCTTCCGCAAGCTCGACCCGATCAAGCGCCCCCACTCCTACTACGCGGCCTCCGACCCGACCGACGTCGCCCGCGTCGAGGACCGGACCTTCATCTGCTCCGAGAAGGAGGAGGACGCCGGTCCCACCAACCACTGGAAGGCCCCCGCCGAGATGCGGGAGATCTTCACCGGTGACAAGGGCCTGTTCCGCGGCTCCATGCGCGGCCGCACCATGTACGTCGTGCCCTTCTGCATGGGCCCCCTCGGCTCGCCGCTGTCCGCCCTCGGCGTCGAGATCACCGACTCCGCGTACGTCGCCGTCTCCATGCGCACCATGACCCGCATGGGGCAGCCGGTCCTCGACGAGCTCGGCTCCGACGGCTTCTTCGTCAAGGCCGTGCACTCCCTCGGCGCCCCGCTGGAGCCCGGCCAGGAGGACGTCCCCTGGCCCTGCAACAGCACCAAGTACATCTCGCACTTCCCCGAGGACCGCGAGATCTGGTCCTACGGCTCCGGCTACGGCGGCAACGCCCTGCTCGGCAAGAAGTGCTACGCCCTGCGCATCGCGTCCGTCATGGCCCGCGACGAGGGCTGGCTCGCCGAGCACATGCTGATCCTCAAGCTCACCCCGCCGCGCGGCGAGTCCAAGTACGTCGCCGCCGCGTTCCCGAGCGCCTGCGGCAAGACCAACCTCGCCATGCTGGAGCCGACCATCCCCGGCTGGACGGTCGAGACCATCGGTGACGACATCGCCTGGATGCGCTTCGGCGAGGACGGCCGCCTCTACGCGATCAACCCCGAGGCCGGCTTCTTCGGCGTCGCGCCCGGCACCGGCGAGCACACCAACGCCAACGCCATGAAGACCCTGTGGGGCAACTCCGTCTTCACCAACGTCGCCCTCACCGACGACGGCGACGTGTGGTGGGAGGGCATGACCGAGGAGCCCCCGGCCCACCTCACCGACTGGAAGGGCAACGACTGGACGCCCGCCTCGGAGACCCCGGCCGCGCACCCCAACGCCCGCTTCACCGTCCCGGCCTCGCAGTGCCCGATCATCGCGCCCGAGTGGGAGGACCCCAAGGGCGTGCCGATCTCCGCGATCCTCTTCGGCGGGCGCCGCGCCAGCGCCGTACCGCTGGTGACGGAGTCCTTCGACTGGAACCACGGCGTCTTCCTCGGTGCCAACGTGGCCTCCGAGAAGACCGCCGCCGCCGAGGGCAAGGTCGGCGAGCTGCGCCGCGACCCGTTCGCCATGCTGCCGTTCTGCGGCTACAACATGGGCGACTACATGGCGCACTGGGTCGACGTGGCCAAGGACAAGGACCAGTCCAAGCTGCCGAAGATCTACTACGTCAACTGGTTCCGCAAGAACGACGACGGCAAGTTCGTCTGGCCCGGCTTCGGCGAGAACAGCCGCGTCCTGAAGTGGATCGTGGAGCGCCTGGAGGGCGGGGCGGAAGGCGTCGAGACCCCGATCGGCGTCCTGCCGACCAAGGAGGCGCTGGACACCGAGGGCCTCGACCTGTCCGACGCCGACCTGGACTTCCTGCTCACCGTCGACAAGGACGTGTGGCGCGAGGAGGCCGCGCTGGTCCCCGACCACCTCAACACCTTCGGCGACCACACGCCCAAGGAGCTGTGGGACCAGTACCACGCGCTGGTGAAGCGCCTGGGCTGAAAGCCCGTACAGACTCCGCGGCCGGTTCGAGGATGCCCTGACCAGCGATCGTCACAGCCGGCCGCGGAACACACCGGCGGGGCCCCGCACAACGGCGTGCGGGGTACCGGGCCTGCCACCGCCCTCCGTCCGCCCCGACGGGGGAACGCGGCGGCAGGCCCGGACCGCCTTCCTTCTCCGGTCCGGCCGCCGTACGGACCGCACGGGCGCGCCGACTGGCCGCCCGTTCAGTGCTCCAGGCCGCGCACTCGGACGGTCAACCCCTCCGGACTGCTCAACCGCACCACGGGCCGACCGGCCTCCTCGGAGCGGAGCACGGCCCCCGGGCCGAGGCCGTGCGCGCGTGCGACGACGCCGTCCGGGTCGTCGACGCCGACGGCGAGTTCCCACCGCGGGGCGGAAGCGGCGGGCCCGGGCGCGGCGACGAAGTCGGCGCGGGCCGGACAGGTGCCCAGCGTCTCCCGGTAGAACTCCCGGGCCCGTTCCGGCCGGTCGCAGGCCAGGACCATGCGCTGCGGGACGCCCGCGGAGCGGGGCGGGAACCCCCACCCGGTGAACAGGCGCGGCTGCCACAGGGAGAAGGCGGCGCCCACCGGATCGACCAGCGTCGCCGTACGACCCTGATCGCCCGCGTCGAAGGGGGCGACGACCAGGCGCGCACCGTCCGCCGTCGCCGCTTCGACGCGGCGGTCGACGTCGTCGACCGCCAGGTAGTAGGCGATGTGGGCGGGGGTCCCCGGCGGATAGACCGGATGCGCGAGATCACTCACGCCGCCGATCCGGTGGCCGCCGGCGGATATCTTCGTGGCCCGGCGCCAGTCCTCCTCGTCCACCGCGAAGCGCCAGCCCAGGGCCTTCGAGAAGAAGGCGGCGGTGCCGGACGGGTCGCGGGTCTTGACGTCCATCCAGCAGAACTCACCGACTCCACCCGGAGGGGCGCTCATCCCGTGCTCCTTGTCGTCGCCGTCCGGATGCCGGATACCGGGCGCCCGGGAGACTGCGCAAGCGGCTTTCCGGGGGCGGCCGCGTCACGCGATCCTTGCGCGGAGGGCGGCGGGCAGGGCGCCGACGCCACTGTTCATCCCCCTCGAGGAGTCTTTGTGTGCCCCAGGTAATGGCGGATCTTTCGCAAATCCTGCCGCAGCACCCACCCCATCGGACGCACGGCCGCTGTCATTTACGCCTCTGAGGTCGCCTGAGACTCAGATCTAAAAGCGTTCATAGTGCTGTTGCAGTGCATTCAGGGGATTTCTCGACCTCGTCAGTGTAGGAGATGATGAGACGTTTCATGGCTTCAGGATCCCTGTGCTCTGAGCCAGATGCCTGCAATGCTGTGTACAGCTCTTGTTCGTAGGCTTCGTCCACGCACTTTCGGGTTTTTCCGAACCCTTCATTCCCGGAATGTCGGAAGCGTCCACTGTCTGCTGAGAATTTGACGTCCTCAAGTGTCTGCCCTGCGGCGAAGTATACGGTTGTCTTTCCTTTTTTCAGCCATGCCTGCGTGGTCGTCAGGACAAGTGTGTCATCCACCACTACCTTGCACGTGGTGATCCCGGAGTGAGGCTCCTTCCTCACTTTGATTTTTTCTCCCGGGGGTAAAAATGGTGTCAGTTCCTCGGGGTCTACCTTGATTCCGCACAAGCTGTGGGGTGTCGTGTAACTGCGGACCTGTTCACCGGTGCTGCAGCCGGCGAGAAAAAAGACCGGCACGCCAATTAAAAGCATCAAGGTGATTACGTGTCGTTGTGAGTTCCTTCGGTGGTGAATCATGGGAATCTTTCTGTAACTGTGGAGCTACGAGTAATTTGTGATGCTGCCGGGAGCCTGGCCGTCGACGACGGCTCGGGCGTTCAGGTAACCCTGGCGATTTGCCTCCCGTGCGGCCATGGCGGCGTCCCCCGGGTCGACTGTGTGGTACTTGTCGGCTGCTGCACGCACAGCCGTCTGTGTGATGTCGATGTTCCTCGTCATGCCTTCCTGCCAAAACCTCCCGCCCGTGATCTTGGCTTCTTCCTTGGCGTGTCCCTCGGCATCCTTGAAGACTTCTTCCAGAACGACGCTGGTCACGGTACCGATGCTTCCGCCGGTTACAGCTCCGACCCAAGGCGTTGCGATGAAGGACGTACCCACCCCGACCACGGTGCCGATTGTGCCGGAGATCAAGTTTTTCCGCTGGGCGACAGCCTGTTCGTAGCCCTTGTCCTTGTCCGATGCTTCCTTGCCAATAGCCTCCTGAACGCCAAGCCCAAGTGTTCCGGAGACTTCTCCCGACCTCCCGGAAATTTGCTCAACGAGCAACTGATAATTGTCGGACACTCGTTTATCCGATGGTAGGTCAGGGTTCAGATGGTAATCCATGAGGCGCCCCATGTATTCTTTCTGGCTGACCTCCACGGCGGCGTAACCCTCTTCGTTCTGTCCAATGGTGAAGAGTAGCTTGGTCACATCCGTGTGGGCGAGCTCGGCCTCTGACCCGGCGACTGGATACAGTTTTTCAATATCTCGCCAGTCTTCGGACTCCGGGTCTCTTTCTACGTCGCTCATGGCGCGGTTTAGGTCGGGAAGGTACTCGGAAGTGATCTGGCCAATGCTGTCGGACATGTATCCGTTATCAGTCAGTCGCTCGGGGTTTTCCGAGATGGAGGCGACCAGGCTCTCCATGAGTTTCGCCTGCTGCGCGTTGTGCGGTGGCGTATCCGCCGTCGGCAACTCACCTGCCGGGTGCCCTGTTGTCGCAGCCTCCAGAGCCAGGGCCAAGTTGTTCTTCCCTGTGTGAAGGTCATTCCCCTTAGAGTCGCTCTCCTTGGGCCAATCCCGTTCCTCGAACAGGTACTGGAAGTTGGACAGCGAGACTTTTCCTTTCTTGCCGTTGCCGTCCGTGTCCCGTTCGAACGGGTTGTCCGGGTCGTCCTTCGAGATGAACCGCTGGTTGAAGAAGTCGGTGGCCGCGTCCGGGCTGTTGGACAGCCCTTTCAGGTATCCCGTCAGCGGGTCGGCTCCGCTGTCCTCCCCGATCCGGTTGAGCCACGGAGTCGCGGGACCTTGGCGCCAGGCAAAGTTCGGGTGCTCGCCGTTTCCGGTGAGCTTGCGTTCGGTGGCCATGAGCTTCGTGCCGTAGTCCTTGAGGAAGCGGTCGTCGTAGTCGCCGGTCCGCATGAGGTTGCTCATGGCCTGGAAACCCATCGGGCCGTTGTGGTTGCCGTGGATCGGCTTGTCGCCGATGTCGATCATCGTGCGTTTCCAGTCGGCCATGGCCGCCGAATCACTCTGCGTGGCGTTCGCCAAGGTGAGCCCCAGACTCCGCTGCAGGTCGTCGAACTGATCCAGACGGTCACGTCCCAGTTCCCAGTTGCCTCTGTGCGGATCGCTGAACCCGGCCCAGAACTCCAACGTCCCCCTGGGTCCGAGTGTCGTGGCGAACCGCTCGGCGAACAGATCGTCACCGGCGTACTTCTTGAGCCCGGCGTTGATCCTGTCGAAGTCCTTGACCGTCAGGTCGTCGGGATCCTTCTTGGCGAGTGTGGCCAGCTGGTCGGCCCGCTTGAGTGCTTCGGCGGCGGAGTCCCGGTCCGCATAACTCGCGTCGGAGAAGCCCAGCTCGCTCTGGTCGGCGAGGGCCTGCAGAACGCTCCTGGCCGAGTTGTCGCTCTCGGTGGCCTTGTCGGGGATCCCCTGGATCTCGTCGCGAAGGACCGTGATGTCACCCTTGTTGTCCTGGTCCATCGCGCTCCGCGCCTCGGGGGGAGCGTTCGTGGTGACCGTGAAACCGCCTTCGTGGCCGATGACCGTGAGGTTCTTCTTCCGGCCGCCCTCGATGGCGTCCACGAGCTGCCGACGGTAGCGCTTCAGCTCGCCCACCGTGTCACTGAGGATCTGGTAGATGCTCTTCGCCTGGGTGTGGGCGTCCGCGAACTCACCGGCCGTCTTTCCGATGAACTCCTTGGACACCTTGGCGTTCACGCCGGCCCAGTCGGCCTGGTTGGCCCCCTTGCGCAGATGGTCCTCGGCGTCCTTCTTCAGCTCCTCAAGGCTCTTGACGAGTGTCGACCAGTCCGTGACGGCCTCGTCGAGCAGCGTGAAGTTGGCATCGCGGAGGGTGTCGAGTTCCATGGGCGTACATCCTGGGAGGGAAGAGAGGGGTGAACGGGGGCAGGCGGCACAGCAGCGGCGGGCGCGGAAGGCGACGGAACGACGCCCTCAGTGCTCCGCTGTTCCGCTACTCCTCTTTCTTCTTGCTCGGCTCCCCGTAGATGCTGTTCTTCTCGCCCGGGGTTCCGACCCGCTCGTCGAACCCGGCGTCCAGGACGGCGATGCTGCTCATCTGACGCTGGATGTAGTCCTCGTCGTCGCCGTGCAGCTTCTTGGTCACCCGCATGTGGTTCGAGATGTGGGCGCACGCGTCCATCAGAGACTTGAGCTGTTCCTCCCAGCGGTTCGACACGTGCTTGAGCCCCGAGCCGAGCGCGAAGCCCTGCTTCGACAGGTCGGCGGCGGCCGAATCGCTGCTGGGTACGGAGACCCGGGCCTTGTCCCACAACTGGTTGTAGAGCTCGAAGGCGGCTTTACCGATCTTGGTGAGCCCGCCGTTGGAGACCTTCAGGTCGCCGTACGAGCCGGGCCTGCCGGGGCCGCCGAAACCGCCGCCCCCGTCCGCCTGGTTCAACTGCATGTGCGTAGAACTCTGCTGCCGTTGTAACGCATCGGCTTTGAGCTGCTCCCACTCGTCCCATGCCATGGGCGGTTACCTTCCCCGTGTACAAGGCGGTCAGCGGCATCACCGGCCGGACGGAGTCCAGCAGTGCCCGGACTCCGGGACAAGCTAGCAATCTCGTCCGAGGAGACCGAGGCGCTGTCATACCAATGGGTCAGTTGTTGGCTTGAAGTTTCCGGAACGGATCCGCGAGGTCCGGTTGAAACGACGGGCCGTACGCATTCCGGTGCCGACAACGAGCCTGCCTGCACAGTGCGATGAGGAAATCGGCCGGGTGTCGGCCGAGAAGCGCCTTACCGAACTCCCGCCGCTTCAAGCCGGACTGCTGTCGGCTTCTCCGTAACTCCCCCTGTTTCTACGGGGTGCGGACCATGCATCACAGCAGGGACGGTGAGACCAGCAGCAGGAACAGCGCGACGGGGGAGAGGAGCATCATGGCCAGGTGGGCCAGCAGGGTCCGGGACATGCCCAGTACGGAGAAGAGCGCCAGTCCACCGACGAGCCAGTAACCGTAGACCTGGCTCGCGAGGCCGAATGCGGCGCTTTCCTCCTCCCGGGTGGTGGGCTCGTGGAACAACACCCCGGTCGCCGTCAGCAGGAGTACGCCGCACAGCAGCAGGTCCCCCACCCCGACGGCGGTCGAGACCGGCCCGTCCAGCCGACGTGCCCGTCTCCGGAGCCGTAGTGCGTTCATGAGCACGGGAGCCTATCCGGCGGAGGCCAGGGGGACGTGGTGCTCGTGGCTCCGGAGCGGCTGTACGGCGGCTCATGACCGACGGCGACGGCGGCGGTGTCCGGGAGTTCGCACCACACCGTCTTGCGGCCCGGTTCCCGCTCCACGCCCCACCGCAGCGCCAGCGCGTCGAGCAGCGCGAGCCCCCGGCCCGACTCGTCGTCGACGCCCACCGCCTCGCGCAGGACGGGCAGGGCACGCGGGTCGGGATCGGTGACCTCCAGCCGCGTACGGCCGCCGTCGCAGGACACCCGGACGGTGACGGGGACGCCCTCGCCGAGGTGCCGGACCACGTTGGTGACGAGTTCGCTCGCGCAGAGCTGGACGTCGGCGCCGTGGTCGCGCAGGGCCCGGCGCACACCGGACACGGCCGCCGGGGCGGCGAGCAGTTCCAGCGTCAGGGGCGGGCGCATCACGCGGTCCCCTTGCGGAGGGCGGCGGTCAGGGCGCGGGCGGTGAGGAGGTTGCAGTTGCCGAGCGCGATCAGCGGCCGGGCCGGATAGCGGGAGGCGAAGGTCGGGACGTCGAGGCCGAGGGACGGCAGGGTGATGCCGTGCGCGGCGAGGGCGGCCCGCAGCTCCTCGACGCAGGCGTCGGCCGCCGCGGGGTGGTGGTCGTGCATGGGGTTCACACCTTCCAGTGCGCTGTGTGACGAACCGCTCACACTCTGCCGCCGGGCTGCGTAGCGTGACAGGGGTTCGGGATCCCGGCCCTGAACTGCACGTATGCCGGTCAGGAGTCGGTACGGGGCGGGGAACGCCGGGAAGCGGGCGGTAACGGCACACCAAGGACGGTGAACGATGGGGCAGCGCAAGGACATCGACGGCTCGACGGGCGTCCCGACCTTCTACGGCAGCGAGTTGCGCTGGAAACGGGAGGAGGCCGGGCTGACGCTCCAGCAGTTGGTCGAGGGCAGCTTCTACGGGCCGAGTCACCTCAGCGAGATCGAGCGGGGGACGCGCCGGATGCCGGCGGAACTCGCCGAGCACGTCGACAAGGTGCTCGGCACGGACGGCTTCTTCCGGCGCCGCTGCGAGGACGTGCGCAGGGCGAAGCGGCGGGGGCACGCGAGCTACTTCGAGCGGGTGCTGGAGGCGGAGAAGCACGCGGAGACCATCGAGGAGTGGTGCCCGACCCTGGTTCCGGGCCTGCTGCAGACGGAGGCGTACGCGCGGGCCGTGGTGCGGGCGACGCACCCGCTGGCACCGGACGAGGAGGTGGAGGAGAAGGCCACCGCCCGGTTGGCGCGGGCCTGTCTCTTCGAGGACAACCACAAGACCCCGGTGTACTGGGTCATCCTGTCCGAGTCGGTGCTGCGCCAGCCGATCCTCCCGTCGGAGCAGGCGGCGGAGCAACTGGAGCACATCGCGGCACTGGCCCGACGGCACCGGATCGTTCCCCAAATCCTTTCGTGGAACTGCGGGGCGCACCCCTTCATGCTGGGTACGGCCATGATTATGACCTTTCCCGATGCCCCGCCCCTGGTCTACACAGAAGCGCTGCACAGCGGGGACACCATCGACGATCCGGGCCTCGTGAAGGGGTACCGCAGGTCGTACGATCTGCTCAGGGCCGCCGCACTGCCACCGGAGGCGTCCCTCGCCCTGATCGAGCAAGCGGCTGAGGATGACCGAAATGGCAAACCGCGAGATTGACTTGCGCACGGCCGTCTGGCGCAAGAGCAGCTACAGCAACGGCAGCGGCGGCAACTGCGTAGAAGTCGCCGAGGCCTTTCCCGGCGCCGCGCACTGGCGCAAGAGCAGCTACAGCAACGGCGACGGCGGCAACTGCCTCGAGGTGTGCGACGCGCACACCGGCGTCGTCCCCGTCCGTGACTCCAAGGTCCCGCACGGCCCGGTGCTCACCGTCACGGCCCCGGCCTGGACGTCGTTCGTCACGTCCCTCAAGCAGGACCCCACCGCGTGACGCAGCCGTCCGGCGTCGACCTCTTCGACGCCGACCGGCTCCGTCTGGTCGAAGCCCCGTTGCCCCTGCCGTCCCCCGAGGAGCGTCGGGTCCTGGACGACGCCTGGGACGCGGCGGTGCGGGCCAATCCGGCCCTGTTCGACGGGCCCGTGGCCGGGTGCACGGGACTGGAGCAGGAGGGGCCGGGGCGCCTCGTCCTGACCTGGGTCCGGGCGACCTACCGGTTCTACGTCCTGCGCCGGGTGCCGGGCGCGACCGTGCGTCTGCCGTCCCTCTTCGCGGCCGTCGCGCAGCCGACGGACGACGGGCGTCTGCTGGTGGGGCGGATGGCGCTCTGGACGACCGCGCCCGGCCGCTGGCAGCTCCCGGGCGGTTCGGTGGAACCGCCGCCGGACGGTGAACCCCTCGACCTGGCCGCCCTCCGCCGCCACGCGGCCCGGGAACTGGCCGAGGAGACCGGCATCGGCACCCCCGTCGACAGCCTCGCTCTCTGGCGGGTCACCCGGGGTGCGAACGGCAGCGTCGGCGTCCTGTTCCGGTCCCCGCCCCGCCCGGCGGCATGGCTGCACGAGAACTTCGCGGCCCTCACGTCGTCCGAGCACGCTCTCGGGCGCGCCCCGGAGCTGGACCGGATCGCCCTCGTCGGCTCCCCCGCGGACCTGGTCGACCTGGCCGGCCCGAAGGTGCCCTACCTGGAGCCGGTCCTCCGCCGCCACGCGGCGCAGTGAGGCCGCCGGCGAGCAGGTTCCCGGCGCCGCCGGATCGCGCAGGGGGACGCTTGCCGGGCGATCGTCCCCGGGGGCGTTCCCTGTGTCGTTCCCGAACGCCTCATCACTCCCTCCCCGCACCCTGATGTCCCCGCGTCCTGATGTCCCCGCTCGGGGGACGGACGTGCGAACGGCGAAGGGCCGAACGGTTCCGGAATCCGTCCCGCTCCGGCAGCGAAGGATGATCTAGGCCGAAAATAGTTCAAGGCGTACGAAGGCCGGAATGTGCCGTAGACGCTGTGGGTAACCTTGCGCGGTGTCACCTTCGCATTCGTACCGAATGCCGGACGTGGGGAGGTGACCGGGGGACAGAGCCGGACTGCTGCCCCGTGCCGACAGGGAAGTGGTGACATCCGTCGCCCGGGGTGGGAAGGGACCTCGCGCCACTCGAACAACCACGGTCGCCTCACGCACGGGACATCCGTCCGGCACGGGGAACCGAGCGGGCGGGAGACGACTTCTGATGGCGGCACCTGTCGATGAGCGGGCCGCGGGAACCCTCCATGTGGTCTTCGTGCATGGATTGTTCTCTTCGGTGTCCGTATGGGACCAGTTCCGGAAACTCCTCGCGGCGGACGACGATCTGCGCGGAGTGGTGGCGCACTGCTTTCGCTACAGCAGCAAGAAGGCGCGCATTCGTCCGGATCGCGCCCTGGCGGAGTACGACGACATCGCCGACTCCCTCGCCACCTTCCTGCGCGTGCAGATCCCCCGCACGGGGCGCGTGGTGCTGGTCACCCACAGCCAGGGCGGCCTCATCGTGCAGCGCTACCTGGTGCGGACGCTGCACGAGGACCGCGGCCACACCCTGGCGCGCATCGCCGACATCATCATGTTCGGCTGCCCCAACAACGGCTCCGACTTCCTGCTCCCCCTGCGCCGCCTGCTGTTCTTCCTGCGCAACCCGCAGGAACGACAACTGCGGCCCTACCAGCGAGAGGTGCTGGAGACGCAGCGGGCAGTCCTCCGTTCGGTGGTCCAGGCCGAGCGGGACGACCGGAGCCAGTGGCGCATCCCCATCCAGGCCTACGGCGGCACCGACGACAACGTGGTGCCGGCACGTGAGGCCAGGGGCGTCTTCCCGGACGGCGCCACGGTGCCCGGGGACCACTTCCAGATCATCCAGCCCGAGCACCGCGACGAGGCCCCCTACCGGGTGGTCGCGGACGTCCTGAGCCGCCTCCTCGCCGACGGTGAGAACACGTCCGACGGTGAGAGCACGTCCGGCGGCGCCGGTGACACGGCGGCCTCGGCCGGGCGGCCCGCCCCGCCTGGGCCGCCCGGCCGGCCGAAGGGCGAGGCGAGCAGACCGAGAGTTCCGAAACAGCAGGGCGGCGTGTCGGTGAGCCTCCCGTACGGGCGGCGCAAGGCGCGCCTGCACGGACGTGAACCGCGCAGCATCGTCGCCCGCATCCTGGACTCGCCCGCACCGGACGATCCCCGGATCCACGTGCTCACCGGCCTCGGCGGATCGGGCAAGAGCCGTATCGCCCTGGAAGCGGCGTACCAGGCCGAGCGCGGGCGGCGGGTGTGGTGGGTCACCGTGCCGCGGATCAACGCCTGCATGCGCGAGGTGGCCAACCGGCTCGGCACGCCCAGTGGCGAGGTCGAGCAGGCCTTCCGGGGCGACGGCAGCCCCATGGACCTCGTATGGCGCTACCTCGAGGCCAGCCCCGACCCCTGGCTGCTGGTCATCGACAACGCCGACACCCCCCACCGGCTGGCACCGGAGGCCGACCAGGTCGCCGACGGGACCGGCTGGGTGCGCCAGCCGATGCAGGCCGACGGCATCGTCGTCGTCACCACCCGCGACCGCGCGGCGGCGTCCTGGCTGCCGCCCTGCCGGGTCCATTCCGTGCCCCTGCTCGGCGAGGACGACGGCGCGGACCTGCTCCTCGAGTCCGTCCCGGACGGGGGGACGAGGGAAGAGGCCCGGCGCCTGTCGGCGGCCCTGGGAGGGCTGCCCCTGGCCCTGCACGGCGCCGCCTCCTACCTCAGTTCCGTCCACGACGCCGCGCTCTCCCTCGACGACCCCGTGATCCACGACTTCGCCGGCTACCGGGCCGAGTTCGAGGCCAGGAGCGCCTCGCCCCCCGGGACCACGGCGAGCGGTCTGGACGAGATGCTCGGCCTCTCGACGATGGCCGAGGTGTGCGGCATCGCGCTGGACCTGCTCTCGTCCCAGGGCCTGGTGCAGGCCGGCCCGCTGCTGCGCATGTTCGCCTGCCTCGGCATAGCCCCCATCCCGTACCGGCCGCTGCTGGAAAGCGGTGCCATCACCGAGTCGCCCCTGCTGCCCGGCTTCACCCGGGCCCAGCGCAACGCCGTCCTCAAGGGGCTGGACGACCTGGGACTGGTCGAGCGGATCAGCCGGCCCGAGGCGGAGGGCGGTCAGCCGGCGCACAGCCTCACCCTGCACCCCGTCGTCCACGCGCTGCTGCGCGGAGACGCCGAGGTGCAGGAACGCCGTACGGAGTACTACGGCCTCATCGTCGACCTCCTCCTGGAGGCCACCCGGACGTCACCGCCGGACGATCCGGTGAGCTGGGGCATCTGGACCGCGATCGCCCCGCACATGATGGAAGTGGTCCGCGCCTGCCTGGCCGGCGACAGCCACGTGGACAGCAATCCGGTCCTGCGCGGGGCGCTCGAACTCGCCCGGCTGACCATCCGCTACCTGATCTCCGTGGGCCTGCTGAGACCGGCGCAGGAACTCGCCACCACCGTCCTGGACAACTGCGAGGCCATCGGCTTCCAGAGGGACAGCCGCGAGATCCTCGGTGTGCGCCACGAACAGGGACGCATCGCGCTGGAAAGCGGGGACCACGAGCGGGCGGAGACCGAACTGCGCGAGGTCGCGGCCGTCCGCGAGAGGCTCCTGGGCGCCGAGGACCCCTATACGCTGGCCAGCCGCCACAAGCTCGCGCGCAGCATCATCGAGCAGGGGCGTTTCGGCGAGGCCGAACCCCTCCTGCGCTCCATCGTGCAGGCCGAGCTCGTCGTCCACGGGCCGGACCACTCCGACACCGTCACGGTGCGCCACAGCCTGGCCAGGGCCATGTTCGCGCTCGGACAGACGGTGGAGGCGGAGAAGGAACTGCGGGACATCCTCCAGATCAGCCTCGGCAAGTGGTCCCCGTCGACCATGGAGACCCTGCACATCCGCCAGACCCTCGCCCGCTGCCTGATGGTGACCAAACGCTCCGACGAGGCCGGGGAGTTGATCCGCCAGGCCCTCTCGGACACCACGCACGAGCCGGACTCGGCCCTGGCCATGACGCTGCGCTTCACCCAGTGCCAGGTCCTGATCGACCAGGGCCGCTTCCTCGCCGCCCACACGCAGATCGCACAGCTGCTCGCGGACCGGAAGCGGGTCCTGGGCAAGAGGCATCCTGAAACCCTCCGTACCCAGAGGCTTCTCGACGCGGTCGAGGATCTGCGCAATTCCTCTCCGGAGAAGTCCGATGACTGATCGACATCCCCGAAAGGCGTACCTGATCGAGGGCTTGCGCATACCATCTCAGTCCATCACCCTCTGAGTGAGCCCACGGGCACGCCGCGTAATCGTGCTTCGCAAAGGAGCAAGCCGTATGAACTCATTCCACTCCGATCACCATGACCGCGACTTAATCCCGCGGGACGCCGAGCGGGAATCCGACCCGGAGCAGATGGAGGCAGCGCGGCGAATCGTGCTGGAATCCATTGAAGAGGACCACAGGGCGCTGGAACGTGACGCAAAGCTGACTTTCAGTCCGGCCGCCCTCATGTGACGGTGGTCCGAGGGGTCGGTGGACCCGGTCAGCAGACGATGGTATCCGCCGTGTGAGCAGGGGGCCGCTCGTGAGCTCTGCACACTTGCACGACCCGTTCTTCCGCACCGTCACCGCGGCGGAGTTCAGCCGCGAGCACATCGCCGGCCTGGCGGCCGGGCGCTGGACCGCCGTGCGCGTACCCGGTCTCCGGTCCGAGGCGGACTGCGGGCGGGTCGTCGAGGCCCTGCAGTCCGCCACGTTCGAAAGCTACGGCAGGCGACGGGTCCAGCCGACCGTGCTGCGGTTCGGCGTCGGAGTGAGCGACCACCGCAGCGGCGGCCGCGTCGCGGACAGCTACTGGCCCGCCCTCGACGCCGCTCGCGAGGCCTGGCGCGACCTGAGCCTTCCCTTCGACCCGCTGGCGGAGGCACGGCAGGCCATCGGGTCGGACTGGCCCGGCGCGGTGGGTGTCGGCCGGCACAAGGGGCGGGAGATGGGCGCCGGAGTGGTGCGGGAGGCCCCGCAGGGCTTCCTGGTGCACTACGACGACGCCGAACGGGAATTCACCGAAGACCTGCTCGGTTCGCCGCTGGTGGCGCAGCTCGCCTTCAACCTCTACCTGAGCGTCCCCGAGACCGGCGGAGAGACGGTCGTCTGGCGCCGGCGCTGGCACCCGCGGGACGAGTCGTTTCGTCCTCCCGGGTCCTACGGGTACACGGACGGAGTCGTACAGGATGCGGAATTCATCGAACTCAAACCGACGGTCGGTGAAGGGCTTCTGTTCGACTCACGGAATTATCACGCGGTGCGGCCGAGTGCCGGCGATCGACGCATAGCGCTGGGTTTCTCGATCGGGCTCACCGCCGACGGTAATCTGCTCGCGTGGGGATGAGGTCTCGCTCGTGTGTGCAGATTTCCCTCCCCGGTACGGCAGGCGCTTGATGTGGGGAAAGAGAAATGAAAGTTCTGCGCTATGCGGCGTTCACGACGGACTCGCTCGGCGGTAACCCGGCAGGGGTGGTGCTCGACGCCACCGGCATGAGCGACGCCGACATGGCGAGCATCGCGAAGGACGTGGGCTACTCGGAAACGGCCTTCGTCGTCCCGGGGGACGACGGCCGCATGACCGTCCGCTACTTCAGTCCGGCCGTCGAGGTGCCCTTCTGCGGCCACGCCACCATCGCCACCGCGGTCGCCCACGCCCATCTGCACGGGGTGGGCGAGCTGACCCTGCACACCCGGGCCGGCGTCATCCCCGTCCACACCGGCAGGGACGACGCGGGCCGTGTCACGGCGACCCTGACGAGCGTGCCGCCCCGCACGGAGCCCATGACGGACGATCAGGTCGCCGCGCTGCTGCGGGTGCTGGGCTGGAAGGCGGAGGAACTCGACCGGACGATGCCGCCCAGGGTCGCCTACGCGGGCGCCTGGCACCCGGTGCTGGCCGCCGCGGACCGTGCCCGCCTGGCCGCCCTCGACTACGACATGCGCGAGCTGGCCGCACTCATGGACCGGCACGGATGGGTGACCGTCAACCTGGTCTGGAGGGAGTCCCCGGTGGTCTTCCACTCGCGCAACCCCTTCCCGACCGGGGGTGTGTTCGAGGACCCGGCGACGGGTGCCGCCGCTGCCGCGTTCGGCGGATACCTGAGGGAGGCGAACCTCGTTCCGCTGCCCGCCAGGATCACCATCCGGCAGGGGGACGACATGGGACGCCCCAGCACCATCACCGCCACCATCCCGAAGGACCCGGACGCGGGCATCGCCATCACGGGAACGGCGGTCGAGATCGAGCACCCGGTCGCGCCGGCGCCCATGCGCTGATCACCGGTCGATTTCGAAGAGGGTCTCGATCTCCACCGGCGATCCCAGGGGAAGGTCCGCGACACCGACGACGCTCCGTACGGGCCGGCCCGCGGCACCGAACACCTCGGCGAAGAGTTCTCCGGCTCCCTCCACCACTTTCTCCTGGTCGAGGAATCCCGGCGCCGAAGACACATATCCGGTCATCTTCAGGACGCGGGTCACCCGGTCCAGGCCCGCCACCGAATCGACCGCGGCCAGGGCGGCCAGGGCGCACTGCCGGCTCAACTCCCGGCCCCGCTCGATCGACACCTCGTCGCCCAACCGTCCGGTCGTCGTCAGTTCGCCGCCGGTCATGGGTACTTGGCCGGCCACGAATACCAGATGCCCGCTCAGGACCGCCGGAACGTATTCCCCTTTGGGAGGACTGACCGCCGGAAGAACCAGGCCCAGCGAGGCGAGCCTCGCCGTGGGGGAGAGCGTCTCTTCGGAATCGGAGTGCGGCACGGGAAAACTCTACTGACCCGGAGCACGGGATGCGGGGGGATGAGGAAACGAGCCGCTGCCGTCGGCGGCGGGGTGCGTGGCGCCCGGTCCGCGCGTCGCTGCGGGTTGCACGCGGACCGGGGCCGTCAGGGGGAGCCCCCGGTGGGGCTCAGCGGGAGGCGAGTTCGCGCGGCTGCAGGGCCGCGGCGTGCGCGTCCATCCGTTCGGCGGCGAGGATCGCCACCGCGGTGTCGGCGCGCGAGGCGGCGACGACCAGGACGCGGCCCGCGAGGGCGTGCGCACGCCGGTGCAGGGCCGTCGCGTCCGGCTCACGGCTGGCCGTGGTCGCCGACGCACGGGCCGGCACCCGTCCTCCCCGCAGGCGGGTGACCTGCTCGGCGAGCCGTTCGGCCGCGGCGTCCAGGTCGGCCGAGGGTGCCACCACGCGCAGCTCGTCGGTGACGGCGAGCAGCGTGGCGAGGTGTCCCGCGAGCTGGATGTCCAGCTCTTCCTCGCGGGAACGGTGGGGGAAGTCGTGGGGGGTGCCGGCCATCGTGCGGTGGACCGACTTGTTGCGGATCGGTTCGTACATGGATGGCCTCCTGGGTACTGACAGGAAGCCATCCTAGCTTAGATTTCGTCTAAAGTTGAGTCGTTCACAAAGCCGGACGGCCGGTCCACACAGGGTGAGCGCGGGTCCGGTCAGGGCTGGCTGTAGCCGTCGAGGAAGCGGCCGATCCTCCCCACCGCGTCCCGCAGATCGGTGACCGACGGCAGTGTCACCACCCGGAAGTGGTCCGGCTCCGGCCAGTTGAAGCCGGTGCCCTGCACGACCATGATCTTCTCCCGGCGCAGCAGGTCCAGGACCATCTGCCGGTCGTCCCTGACCTTGAAGACGTCGGGGTCCAGCCGCGGGAAGAGGTACAGCGCCCCCTTCGGCTTCACGCAGCTCACGCCCGGGATCTGGGTCAGCAGCTCGTACGCCGTGTCCCGCTGCTCGCGCAGCCGGCCGCCCGGCAGCACCAGCTCGTTGATCGTCTGGCGTCCGCTGAGCGCCGCGACCACGCCGTGCTGGCCCGGCATGTTCGCGCACAGGCGCATGTTCGCCAGGACCGTCAGGCCCTCGATGTAGGAGTCGGCGTGCGCGCGCGGCCCGGAGATGGACATCCAGCCCACCCGGTAGCCGGCCACCCGGTACGCCTTCGACATGCCGTTGAAGGTGAGGGTGAGCAGGTCGGGGGCGACGGAGGCGGTCGGGATGTGCCGGGCGTCGTCGTAGAGGATCTTGTCGTAGATCTCGTCCGAGCAGACCAGCAGGTTGTGGCGGCGGGCGATGTCGGTCAGGCCCTTGAGCACCGCCTCGTCGTAGACCGCGCCGGTCGGGTTGTTCGGGTTGATGACGACGATCGCCTTGGTGCGGTCGGTGACCTTGCGCTCCACGTCGGCGAGGTCCGGCATCCAGTCGGACTGCTCGTCGCAGCGGTAGTGCACCGCCGTGCCGCCGGAGAGCGAGACGGCGGCCGTCCACAGGGGGTAGTCGGGCGCGGGCACGAGCACCTCGTCGCCGTCGTCCAGCAGTCCCTGCATCGCCATCACGATCAGTTCGGAGACGCCGTTGCCGATGAAGACGTGCTCCACGTCGGTCTCGATGCCGAGGGTCTGGTTGTGCATGACGACCGCCCGGCGCGCGGCCAGCAGGCCCTTCGCGTCGCCGTAGCCGTGCGCCGACGACACGTTGCGGAGGATGTCCTCCAGGATCTCGGGCGGGCACTCGAAGCCGAAGGCGGCCGGGTTGCCGGTGTTCAGCTTGAGGATGCGGTGACCGGCCGCTTCCAGCCGCATCGCCTCCTCGAGCACCGGGCCCCGGATCTCGTAACAGACGTTGGCGAGCTTGGTCGACTGGATCACCTGCATGGGGGGAGCTTACGGCCAGATAGTGCCGTTCGGGCCGTGTTCTCCACCACGTGAGACGTGTCGGTTCGGGTGATTATGTCCGCCGGTCGCCCGCGCGGGCCGCCTGCTCCGGCCCCTCGCGTCGGCCGTCTCCGCCGCTCCGCCGCCGGGGTGCCGGCCGCCGTCTCCACGACCTCCGCACCGACCCTCCCTGCGTCGGGCCCCCCGTCTCCACCGGCGCGGGCCACCCTGGTCCGGGCGCCGCCCCGGGAGGGCGACCGGCCGGAAAGGTGTCCTTGCCCCCTCGTCGTCCCCGTGATGAGAATGCTCATGACAATTCTGTGGGCGGCCGAAGGATTCCCGGACTCCCGGTTACCGGATGTCCGGACCCCGGCCGCCCGACGTCGCAAGAGGGGACCCCCACATGAGACAACCTCTCGTCGTCGCGCTGTGCGCCCTGGCACTGGCCGGGGCCGGCGCGGCTCCCGCGGTCGCCGCCGGGCCTTCCCCCACGGGCGCGGACACGACCACGGGCCCGGGCCCGACCACGGTGACGGACGTCGTCGACGGCGTGGTCGGGACCGCGGCGGAGACCCTGTCCGGTCTCACCGCGCCGAAGGCCGACGCGGTGAACTTCGCCGGCACCGTCTCGCTCAGCAACTGCTCCGGTTCCGTCGTCCGCATGCCCGGCTCGGCGGCCGACGACCCGGCGCTGGTGCTCACCAACGGCCACTGCCTGGAGAGCGGCTTCCCCGCGCCCGGCCAGGTCCTCGTGGACCGGGCGTCCAGCCGCAGCTTCGGGCTGCTCAACTCCTCCGGATCCCGGGTCGCCACCCTGCGCGCCAACCGGCTCGTGTACGCGACCATGACCGACACGGACGCGGCGGTCTACCGGCTCGGCACCACGTACGCGCAGATCAAGAGCGCGTACGGCATCGACGCGCTGACGCTGTCCGACACGCGCCCGGCGGCCGGCACCGCCATCAGCGTGGTCTCCGGCTACTGGAAGCGGATCTACAACTGCTCCGTCGACGGGTTCGTGTACCGGATGAAGGAGGGCGACTGGACCTGGAAGGACTCGGTCCGTTACACCCCCGCGTGCGACACCATCGGCGGCACCTCCGGCTCCCCGGTCGTCGACGGCGCCACCGGCAAGGTGGTCGCCGTCAACAACACCGGCAACGAGGACGGCGGGCGCTGCACGCTCAACAACCCGTGCGAGGTGGACCAGAACGGCACCGTGACGGTCCGCCGGGGCATCAACTACGCCCAGCAGACCTACTGGTTCCCGGCCTGCTTCGGCGCGGACAACAGGCTCGACCTGAACGCGAGCGGCTGCGTCCTGCCCAGGCCGTAGGACGCCCGGCGCGGGCGGCGGCGGGCGGTCACCGGGGAGTCCGGCGGACCGCCCGCCCCGCCAGCTCGTCCGTGCGCCGTCCGTCCTCGATCACGAACCGCCCGTCGACCAGCACGTACGGGATGCCCGTCGGGAGCGTGCGGGGGGCGTCGAAGGTGGAGCCCGCGGCCACCGTCCGGGGGTCGAAGAGGACCAGGTCGGCCTTGTACCCCTCGCGGACCAGCCCCCGGTCCGGCAGCCGCAGCCGGGCGGCCGGGCGCGAGGTCAGGTGCGCCACGCACTCCTCCAGCGACAGCACCCCCGACTCCCGGACGAAGTGCCCGAGGTAGTGCGGGAACGTGCCGTACGCGCGCGGGTGCGGCTTGGCGCCCTGCAGGATGCCGTCCGAGCCGCCGGTGTGCGTGCGGTGCCGCATGATCGCCCGCACGTTCTCCTCGTGGCCGACGTGCTGGAGGATCGTCGGCGCCAGCCGGTCCCTCAGCAGCAGCTCACGGGCGACCGTCCAGGGGCTCTCGCCGCGCGCCCGCGCCGACTCGAGGACCGTGCGGCCCACGTACGCGCCCAGCGCCGGGTCGCCGACCCCCGAGATCTCGATGGTCTCCCACTCCACGGGCACGCCGTGGCAGCCGTCCGAGCCGGTGACCTCCAGGTGGTGGCGGATCCGCTCGGCGGTCTCCTCGTCCGCGAGCCGCCGCAGGGTCTCCTCCGGGCCGCCCTCGCTCGCCCAGCTCGGCAGCAGCGCCACGAGCGTGGTGCAGCCGGGCGTGTACGGGTAGGTGTCGAGGCTGATGTCGGCGCCGGCGTCCAGCGCCTCGTCCAGCAGCGCCAGCAGCTCGGGCGCCCTGCCCTTGTTCACCCCGAAGTTCATCGTCGCGTGCGCCAGGTGCAGCGCGCAGCCCGCCTCCCGGGTGAGCGCCACCATCTCCTCGTACGCCTGGAGCGCGCCCGCGCCGTAGGAGCGGTGGTGCGGACAGTAGTAGCCGCCGTACTCGGCCACCACCCGGCACAGCTCGGTGAGTTCGGCCTGCCGGGCGTACATGCCGGGCGTGTACGTCAGCCCCGACGACATGCCGACCGCGCCCTGCTCCATGCCCTCCGCGACCAACTGCCGCATCCGGTCCAGCTCCCGGGGCGTCGGCTCCCGGTCCTCCCAGCCGACCACGAGCGCGCGGACCGTGCCCTGCGGGATCAGGTACGCGGCGTTGACGGCGATGCCCCCGTCCAGCCGGTCCAGGTACTCGCCGACCGACCGCCAGTCGAAGTCGACGTCGTCGCCCGGGCCGTTCCAGCCGGCGATCGCCCGGCGCACCTCGCCGAGCGTGCGGTCGTCGACCGGCGCGTACGACAGGCCGTCCTGGCCCAGGACCTCGAGCGTGACGCCCTGCGCGGCCTTGGCGCTGTGGTCGGGGTCGCGCAGCAGCGCCAGGTCGCTGTGGGCGTGCATGTCGATGAAGCCGGGGGAGAGGACCAGCCCCTCGGCGTCCAGCTCACGGCGGGCCTTCGGGCGCTGGCAGCCCGCGGCCGCCGCCTCCTTCACGATTCCGACGATCCGGCCGCCGTCCACGACCACGTCCGCGCGGTACGCGTCGTCGCCGGAGCCGTCCACGACGTCCGCGTCCCGGATGACGAGCTCTTCCATGTGCCGCCTCCTAGAAGAACGTACGGATGTAGTCGACCACCGTGCCGTCCGACTCCGCCACGGGGATGAGCGTCCACTTGTCGAAGGACGTGCACGGGTGGGACAGCCCCAGCCCCACCCAGTCGCCGACCTCCAGGTCGGCCTCCCCGGTGGTGCGCAGCCAGGCGTGCTGGTCGGACAGGGCGGTCACCGAGATCCCGGCGGCCGGGCGCTCGACGCCGTCCCGGCGAACCACCTGGGCGAACGGCAGATCGAGGTCGTAGGCCGCGTCCCGCTTGCCCGCGTTGACGAAGGCCTGGTCGGGGGAGGGGCGGGACACCACCTGGGTCCACAGGCGGAACGCCGGTTCCAGCGCGCCCTCCTCGGGCACCCGGTTGAAGGGCGTCAGCTCGCGGTAGTGGCCGTCGTCGTGCGAGACGTACGCGCCCGAGCGCAGCAACTTCAGCACCGGCGCCGACAGTTCGGGAATCTCCGCGAAGACGTCGGCCACCGCGTCGAACCAGGCGCTGCCGCCCGCGCTCACCACGATCCCGTCCAGCCCCGCGAACCGCCCCGCCTTGTCGAAGTCCACCGCCAGCGCCACCAGGCGCCGCAGCCACGCGCGCACCCGCTCCGGATCCGCCCGCGGCACCTCGCCCTCGTACCCGGCGACCCCGGCCAGCCGCAGCCCGCGCGCGTCCGCCACGGCGTCGGCGACGGCGGCGCACTCCGCCTCCGTGCGCACGCCCGTGCGGGCACCCTCCCCGGCGGCGAGCTCCACGACCACGTCCACCGGGCGGGAGGCGTTGCTCGCGGTCAGCGCCGCGTCCATCAGCTCCACCCCGCGCACGGAGTCGACGTAGCAGACGAACCGGAACTCCGGGTCGGCGTCCAGCTGCGCGGCGACCCAGCGCAGGGCCGCCGCGTCCACCAGCTCGTTGGCGAGGAAGATCCGCCGGACGCCGAACGCCCGCGCCACCCGCACCTGGTGCGGGACGGCGAGGGTGATGCCCCACGCCCCGCGCTCGATCTGGCGGTGGAAGAGCTGCGGGGCCATGGAGGTCTTGCCGTGCGGGGCGAAGGCCAGGCCGTGCCGGGCCGTGTAGGTCTCCATCAGCCTCAGGTTGTGCTCCAGGCGCTCGGCGTCGAGCGCGAGCACGGGGGTGGTGAAGCCGTCGGTGAAGAGGTTGCGGCGCTGGGCGGCCAGCTCGCCGACGGTCAGCCCCTCGGCGTCCGGCGGGAGGCCCTTGAAGCGGTGGTCGACGCGTTCCGCGGTGAGCTGCGCGCGTGCCTCGGATCCGGGGTCGAGGACCATCAGAGCCTCCCTGATCAGGTGTGTTGCACTTATTGCAACGGTCATTGCGTATATCGCTTACCGCTGTCTAACATCTCGGCCACGCGGGGTCAACGGACACCGCCTCCCCCGCAGCCGACGAGGAGCCGCGCCATCGTGATCGCCACCGGACCCTGCAACGCCCCCGGCGTCGTGGACGTCGTCGCGCTCGGCGAGTCCATGGTGACGTTCCTGCCCTCCCGGCCGGGCCGCCTCGCCGACGTCCCCTCCTTCGACCGCGGCATCGGCGGCGCGGAGTCCAACACCGCGTGCGTGCTCGCCGCCGCCGGCCACTCGGCGCGCTGGGTCAGCAGGGTCGGCGCCGACGGCTTCGGCGACCACCTCCTCGAGGCGATCGGCGGATACGGCGTCGACGTGTCGTACGTCCGCCGCGACCCGGACCGCCCCACCGGCGTCTACTTCCGCACGGCCGGCGACCGGGCCACCGACGCCCACGAGGTCGCCTACTACCGGGCGGGCTCCGCGGCCTCCGCGATGACCGCCGACGGCGTCGACCTGGAGGCGGTGCGCGCCGGACGCGTCCTGCACCTGTCCGGCATCACGGCCGCGCTCTCCCCCGGCTGCCTGGACCTGATGCGGGAGCTCACCGCCCCCCGCCCCGGCCGCCCGCTCGTCTCCTTCGACGTCAACCACCGGCCGGGCCTGTGGCGCGACGCCCGCGGCCCCGAGGTGCTGCTGGAACTGGCCCGGGGGGCCGACCTCGTCTTCGTCGGCGACGACGAGGCCCGCGAGGCGTGGGGGCTGCACGACGCCCGCGCCGTACGGGAGGCGCTGCCCGAACCGGAGATCGTGGTCGTCAAGCAGGGCAAGGGCGGGGCGGTCGCCTTCGACAAGGACACCGACGGCCTCCCGCGCGAGGACACGGGCGGCACCGCGACCTTCGTCCCCGCCCTGGACGTCGACGTCGTCGCCGCCGTCGGCGCCGGGGACGCCTTCGCCGCCGGGTTCCTCTCCGCCACCCTGCGCGGGCTGCCCGTACGCGACCGGCTGCGCCACGGCCACCTCGTGGCCGCCGCCGCGCTCACCGTCCCCGGCGACCTCGCCGCACCCCCCGCCCGCGACCTGGCCGACCGGCTGGCCGCCCTGGACGACACCGCGTGGGGGAGACTGCGTCTCGGCCCCGGTTGGACCCAGACCGACACCGCGGACGCGCCCGGGGACGGGAACGGCGACGCGGACCGGGCCGAGGAGGAGGTACGCACCCCATGAGCCAGACCGTCGACCGCGCGCTGAGCATCCTGCCGCTGCTCGCCGAGGGCCCCGCCGACCTCGGACAGGTCGCCGACCGCCTCGGCGTGCACAAGTCCACGGCCCTGCGCCTGCTGCGCACCCTGCACGAGCACGGCCTGGTCTACCGCCAGTCCGACCAGCGCTACCGGCTCGGCGCCCGTCTCTTCGCCCTCGCCCAGGAGGCGATGGAGAACCTCGACGTCCGCGAGATCGCCCACCCCCACCTCGTCCGCCTCAACGAGAGCTGCGGCCACACCGTCCACCTCGCCGTGTACGAGGAGAACGAGGTCCTCTACATCGACAAGGTGGAGAGCCGCTACCCGGTGCGCATGTACTCGCGGATCGGCAAGCCCGTCGCCATCACCGTCGCGGCCGTGGCCAAGCTGCTCCTGGCGGACCTGCCCGAGCACGAGCGCCGCGCCCTCGCGGAGAAGCTCGACTACCCCATGTACACGTCCCGTTCGACCCCCCATCCGGCAGCGTTCCTGCGCGAGCTGGAGAAGGTCCGCGAACAGGGCTGGGCCACCGACCTCGGCGGCCACGAGGAGTCCATCAACTGCGTCGCGGCACCCGTCCGCGGCGCCGACGGCCGGGTGGTCGCCGCGATGTCGGTCTCCGCGCCGAACGTCGTCGTCACCGCCGACGAACTCCTCACGCTGCTCCCGCTGGTGCGCCGTACGGCGCACCAGCGGGAGCAGCGTGAGGAGTTCGTCG
>NZ_MSGP01000134.1 GCF_002078235.1 Streptomyces viridosporus | reverse complement strand
GCCGTTGCCTCCCACGTTGCCGTTGTCGTTCCCCCACCCGTTGTCGTTGCCGTTGCCCCCCACGTTGCCGTTGTAGTTGCTCCCGTCGTTGCCCTTCCCGTCGTCGTTGCCGTGCCCCCTCCCGCCACCGCTGCCACCACGCAAGGGCGTCAGGTTGGTTCTGCGGAACGCGTTGGAGGTGGCCGTGCCGCCGTTGGGGCAGCCGTCGACCGTGATGGTCAGCTGGCCGCCACGGGCGATGACGCTGGGATGGGCAACGATGTTGAACGGGCTGGGAAGCCGGCCGTTGTCCGCGATGGCCGCCGGGGCGGCGACTCCGAGGACGGCGACCGCGGCGCCCGTGGCCGCCAGGGCACGTGAGTTGCGCATGTGATCCTCCGCGGAAGACGCCCCGGGTCCCGTACCCGGTCGATCGGCGAGAAAGCGCCTCCCGGAAAGACCCTCAGTTGCGGTGCCCGGGCCCGCATTTCGGGAATGGTCCGTACCGGTGAGACCTCACCCCGCGGGAAACCGTGGGAGGGGGATATCGCCGCAGGTCACGGGCCGTCAGAAAATCTTCGTCCGGTCCGACCCCGGATGGCGCACCTGTCACCCCCGCGGCCACCCGTTCGCCGCTGCCCCGTCGCCGGTTCCGCGCACGGCGCTTAGCGTTCTGATATGCGCGAACGACACGGTGACGGCCGTGTCGAGAGGGGAAGGCGAATGTCTGCTTTCTGGCCGGCCGAAGCCGAGGAGGAGGCGCCGCGAAGGAAGCGTGCCCCCTGGGGCGTGATAGCGCTGGTCCTGCTCACCGGCCTGGCGCTCATCCGGAACGGTTCGGGGGAATTCGACGTGGGCCCGCCACAGCCGGCCGGCGTGGCCGCCGCCGACCGCCGGGCGTCCGACAGCACCCCGGCCGGCACGGTCCCGCCGCTGCCGTACTCGGTACCGGACCGGGTCAGGATCCCGGCGATCCAGGTCGACGCGCCGATCACGCCGGTGGGGCTGGACTCGGAGGGCTGGGTGGACGCGCCACCGCCCGAGGACCCGAATCTCGCGGGCTGGTTCACCGGTGTCGTCTCGCCCGGCGAGAAGGGCACGGCGGTCGTCGTCGGCCATGTCGACAACCACCAGGGACCGGCCGTGTTCTACGGGCTCGGAGCGCTGAAGAAGGGAGATCGCGTCGAGGTCGCGCGCGCGGACGCGAAAACGGCCGTGTTCGAGATCTACGGCATCGAGGTCTTCGCGAAGAACAACTTCCCCGGCGACCGGGTCTACTCCTCCAAGGGGACCGCGGAGCTGCGGGTCATCACCTGCGGCGGCGCCTTCTCCCAGCAGGACGGCTACGACGGGAACGTCGTCGTCTTCGCCCGTCTGGTCGAGGTCCGCTGAGCGGCCCCGCCCGCCCGGCGGGCGGGGGCCCT
Source organism: Streptomyces viridosporus (assembly GCF_002078235.1). GTDB lineage: Bacteria > Actinomycetota > Actinomycetes > Streptomycetales > Streptomycetaceae > Streptomyces > Streptomyces viridosporus. The sequence continues at coordinate 4,584 of NZ_MSGP01000134.1, read as the reverse complement.
CAGACGTACCGCAGACGGGGCACGGTGACGTGGTACCCGGAGTCCAGCAGTGCGGGCAGATAGGCACGCAGGGCCCGCACGCTCTGGGAGCGGTCGCCCCCGGCGTCGTGCGAGAGCACCACGACGCCGGGGGCGGCGCCCTCCGTCACCCGGTCGACGATGACGCGGGCGTCGGGCTCGGTCCAGTCGAGGGTGTCGACCGTCCAGGCCAGGGGTTCCATGCCCAGTTCGGCGCCGAGGTGGAAGGCGGCGCGGTTCCAGGCCCCGTACGGCGCGCGGAACCATGCGGGGCGCTCGCCGTAGGCCTTCTCGATGACGTCGCAGGTGCGCTCCATCTCCGAGCGGATCCGGCCGGGGCTCAGACGGGTGAGCAGGGGATGGGACCAGGTGTGGTTGCCGACGACGTGCCCCTCGTCGGCCATCCGGGCCAGCAGGTCCTTGCTGTGGACCACCATCTCCCCGCACACGAAGAACATCGCCCGCACCTCGTGGCGGGCCAGGACGTCCAGGACGTCCGGGGTGTAGCGGGGGTCGGGGCCGTCGTCGAAGGTCAGCACCATGACGCGGCCGCGCCCGGACACGCGCATCAGCGGTGTGCCGCGCACGGGGACCCGGTCGGCCGCGATGCGCGGCGGGCCGTGACCGGTCAGGGGCTGGAGTCGGTAGGTGGAGGGCTTGAGCGGACGGCGGGCGGCCTGGGCGCCGGCGGCGGGCGCGGCCGGGCGGGCGGCCCGGTCCCCGGTGCCGACCGCGAACACTCCGGCCGCACCGGCCGCACCCGTGGCGGCGGCGCCGGCGATCAACACCCGGCGCCGTGTGAGCAACTGATCCTTCTGCATGAGTCATCAGTCGCCGCGCGGAAGACCGGCGCACCCCGGCGACACCGGGGCGGCGGCACGATTCCACTCGCTCGGCCCACCGGGGGCCGGCCCACCCGGATCCGGTCCGGCGGGTCCGTCGGCACGGGCGCCCGCCGACCGGCGCGGTGGTGTCGGATAGCCTCGACAGTGTGACGCGACAGCCCTCCCACCGGTTCGAGCGGGGCACGGACGGGCCCAAGGTGATCGTCGTCGGAGTGGACGGCTCCGACTCCTCGCTGCGCGCGACGGCGTACGCCTACGGACTGGCCCGGCGCCAGCGCGCACTGCTCGCGGCGGTGTACGTACAGCCGGTGATGGCGGCGGGCGCCGCACTCGGCGCACCGGTGGCCGACGCCACCGAGGAGACCGCCGAGGAGCTGGTGGCGCTGATCAAGGCCGCGGGCGAGCGGGGCAAGGGGCTGCCCGACGTCCGCTGGGAGTTCCACACGTTCCGCGGCGACCCCTACAACGGCCTGGTGAAGGCGGCGGACGACCTCAAGGCGGACGCGGTGGTGGTGGGTGCCTCCGAGCAGGCGGGCCACCGGATCATCGGGTCGGTCGCGATCCGGCTGGTGAAGGCGGGGCGGTGGCCGGTGACGGTGGTGCCGTAGCCACCGGAGTGTTCCCGGAGTGTGCGTGACGCCTTCCGCCGGTACCGTGGCGAGTGCATCATGATCCGCCGTCAGCCGTTTGCCGATCGTGAAGAGGTGAGGCGTATGGCCCGGCCCCGGGCGGGTGAAGGGATTCTCCGCCGCAAACCCATCGAACACATCGAGGAGACGGAAGCCGCCGAGGGCCCGCGGCTGGAACGCACCCTGGGCCTGGGGCAGCTGACCGCGATCGGCGTGGGCGGCATCATCGGCGCCGGCATCTTCACGCTCGCGGGGACCGTGGCCAACGGCACGGCCGGACCCGCGGTGGTCGTCTCGTTCCTCATCGCGGGTGTCGCCAGCGCCGCCGCCGCGCTGTCGTACGCGGAGTTCGCGGGTCTGATCCCGAAGGCGGGCTCGGCGTACACCTACGGCTACGCGGTGCTCGGCGAGTTCGCGGGCTGGTTCATCGGCTGGGACCTGCTGCTGGAGTACACCGCGATCGTGGCGGTGGTCGCGATCGGCATCTCGGGCTACTTCAGCTTCCTGGTGAACGCGATGGGCGCGGACCTGCCGGCCTGGATGCTGGGCGCGCCGGGCACCGGGGAGGGCCACCGCATCGACCTGTTCGCGGCGCTGCTGTGTCTGCTCATCGCCTTCCTGCTGAACCTCGGCATCAAGAACGCGGCCCGGTTCGAGACGGTGGTCGTGGTGCTGAAGGTCCTGGTCGTGCTGCTGGTGATCGGGGTCGGCGTGTTCCACATCAACACCGCGAACTACCACCCGTTCTTCCCCTACGGGGTCGGCGGGGCGTTCACCGGTGCGGCGACGGTGTTCTTCGCGGTGTTCGGCTACGACGCGATGTCGACGGCGGCCGAGGAGTCCAAGGACGCCCAGCGGCACATGCCGAAGGCGATCATCTACTCGCTCGTGATCTCGATGGTCCTGTACGTGGCGGCCTGCCTGGTGCTGACGGGCATGCAGAACTACCGGGACATCGATCCGGAGAGCGGCTTCTCCACCGCGTTCGAGTCGGTGGGGCTGGGCGGGCTCGCGGACGTGATCGCGGTGGGCGCGATCATCGGCATCCTCACGGTGATGTTCACGTTCATGCTGGGCGTGACGCGCGTGTGGTTCTCCATGTCGCGGGACGGGCTGCTGCCCCGCTGGTTCGCCAAGACCCATCCGACGCGGCACGTGCCCACGCGGGTCACCTGGATCGTCGGGGTGGCGTCGGCCGCCATCGCCGGGTTCCTCCCGATCGGCGAGGCGGCCGAACTCACCAACATCGGCATCCTGCTGGCGTTCGTGGTGGTGTGCACGGCGGTGATCGTGCTGCGCTACCGGCGGCCGGACCTGCCGCGCTCGTTCCGCACTCCGTGGATGCCGGTGGTGCCGGGGCTGGGCGTGGTCTTCTCGCTCTGGCTGATCACGTTCCTGCAGTGGCAGACCTGGGTGCGGTTCGCCGTGTGGTTCGTGGTCGGGCTGGTGATCTACTTCGCGTACTCCTACCGGCATTCGGAACTGGCGCGGCGTTAGAGCGACCCGAGGAAGTCGGCGACGACCGCGTCGAAGGCGTCGGGGCGCTCCATGTTCGGGTAGTGGCCCGGGCCCTCGAGGGTGACCGAGCGGCCGTCCGCCACCGTGCGGACGAGCCGTTCGGCCATGCGCAGGTGGTCCTCGGAGTCGCCGCCGCCGTGCACGGCGAGCACGGGGACGCCGATGCCGGCGGCCCGCTTCCAGGTGTCGGTGACGGGTACCCGCAGGTCCGGCTCGTCGGCGGTGTGCTTGCGGAGGGTGCCGAGGGCCATCTCGCGCTGGCGGCGCAGGAGGTCCGGATCGATGTCCTCCATCGTCCTGTGCGGCCCCGGGAGGAACCGCAGAAAGGCCTCCAGCCAGGCGTCCACGTCGCCGGCGGCCAGGGCCCTGCCCCAGTCGGCCAGGACCGAGGTGGTCCACGGGTCCCGGAAGTCGGGCTCGCTGGTGCCCGCGCCGGAGACGACCAGCGCCCGGACGAGAGCGGGGTGTTCCAGCGCGGTGTCCACCGCCGTGCCCGCGCCCATCGACAGCCCGATCAGGACCGCGGAGTCGATGCCTAGGTGGTGCAGCAGGGCGGCGACGTCGTCGGCCGGGCGGTAGGGGCGGGTCGCGAGGGCGGAGGCGCCGTGGCCGCGGGCGTCGGGCACGAGGACCCGGTGGGCCGCGGCGAGGGCGGGCACCTGGGCGTCCCACATGCGCCCGTCCAGGAAGCCGCCGTGCAGCAGCACCACCGCGGGGCCCGTGCCCGTGTCCCGATAGGCGAGGTCGCCGTCGGCCGAGGGGAAGAAACGGAGATCCGGAGCAGCCGTCATGACAACCAGGGTGTCATCTTGAGCGAACTTTGACAATCAGGGTGTCATGATGGAGGGGTGAACGTCACCGACAGTCCTCTGCCGCCGGACGCACTCGCCCGCCGCCTCACCGAGGTGTACGACCTGGTGGGCCCCGTGTACCGGCGCGCGCAGCGCCTCGTCGAGCAGGGCCTGGCGCCCGACGGGCTGTCCGTCGGCGTCCGCGCCGTCCTGGCCCTGCTGCACCGGAACGGGCCGATGACCGTGCCGCAGATGGGCCGGGCGCAGGCGATCAGCCGTCAGTTCGTACAGCGCATGGTCAACGACGCCGCGGCCCGGGGCCTGGTGGAGAGCGTCCCGAACCCCGCCCACCGGCGGTCGTCGCTGATCCGGCTGACGGACGCGGGCCGGGCGACGGTCACCGCCGTCCTGGACCGGGAGCACCTGCTGCTGCGGGAGGTCGGCGGAGCGCTCACGGACGCCGACGTCACGACCTGCCTGCGGGTGCTCGGGGCCATGCTCGCCGCCCTCGACGGCGTGGACGTCGACTGAGCTACTCCCCCATCACCAGCCCGTGCCCGGCCGCGCCCCGGCTGAGCACCACGTCGCGGATGCGGTCCCGCACGGAGCGCACCTCCGCGCCCATGGCCAACGCGCGGTTGAGGTTCACCACCCGGCCGGCGTCCACGTCGAACAACTGGGGGACGAACTCGGCCTTCGTCACCCGCCACCGCTCGCCGGGCCGGGCGGGCGGGGCGAAGGTGAATCGGCCGAGCGTGGACTGGTTGCCGCGCGGGTCCTGGA
>NZ_MSGP01000133.1 GCF_002078235.1 Streptomyces viridosporus | reverse complement strand
TGCTGTTACCCTCCGCCGCCATGACCTTCGACGATCACGACAGCCGCGGACCGCGGTCCACGGCCGGCGGCGCGGCGGCGGTCGCGCTGCTCGGGGCGATCGCGGTCGGCACGGTGCTGTACACGAACGGGGACGGCGGCGGGGAGCGGACCGCGCCGCCACCGGTCTCCCCCTTCCCTTCCCCCTTCCCCTCTGCCTCCACCGCGGCCAAGTCGGCGCCCTCCGGCGCCGCCTCCCTGCCCGCCGGCGCCCCGGACGCCCTCCCCTCCCCGCTCGCGCGGCCCGCGGTCCGGCCGGAGCAGGCGTTCCCGGAGAAGAACGTGCGTCTGAAGGACGGTTCCCGGTACCAGCGGGTCGGCCTGGCGACCACCACCGACTGCGCCGAAGGCCTGTCCGCGGAGTCGGCGGCGCTCGTCGACCGGGGCGAGGGCTGCGCGCGGCTGACCTCGGCGCTGTTCACGGACGTCGAGCGGCGCTCCCGGACGACCGTCACCGTGGCGAGCTTCCGGCGGGCCGAGGACGCCTCGGCGGTGTTCGCGAGGGTCTCGACGGATCCGGTGGCCCACCGGGTCGTCCCGCTCGTTCCGCAGACGGAGGCGGGACTGCCGGCCGTGCCACCGGGGTCGGGGGGACCGGCGGGGCCGAGGGGATCGACGGAGTCGGCGGGGCTCTTCGCGCAGCTGATGACCGTGCGGTCCGTGGTCTTCGCCCACGGGCAGGGGGCGGACGGCGCCGAGCCGGAGGAGGTCGCGCTCGCGCGGCGGACACAGGGGCTGCTCCGGTACGTCCACGACCATGTGATGGCGTACGAACAGGGCGGGCACGGCTGACACACGGCAGCTCAACTGCTGTGTGATGCAGGTTACTTCGACCATTCGGCCCAACCGCTGAGTAACCCCGTTCGGTATCTCGTACATAGCGGCGTACGCTCCCCTACCTCTTCAGGAGGCGCGCATGTCGCGCAGGAGAACTCTCGGCCCCAAGAAGAAGATCGCTCTGCTGGTGAGCGCCGCGACGGTGGCGGGAGGCGGTGCCTTCGTCATGGCGAACACGTCGAACGCCGCGCAGACGCCCACCACCAAGTCGGCGGCGGACTCGACCGTCTGCCAGGGGCTCGCCACCGCACTCGGCAACAACCAGAAGTTCATCGCGGACCAGCGGGCCAACCCCGACGCCCAGTCCGAGGCACGGATCGCCAACCGCGAGGCGGTCATCGAGGAGATCAAACGCAAGCAGGAGGCGTCCGGGTGCACGGTGGGGGAGTCGGCTCAGGGCTCCCAGGCCGCGGCCCCTTCGCAGCCCGCCCCCTCGCAGCC
>NZ_MSGP01000132.1 GCF_002078235.1 Streptomyces viridosporus | reverse complement strand
CGAAGACGCGGTGCCACTCGGTCCGCGGAATGCCGGGTCCCTCGTCCAGGACCTCCAGCTCCAGCGACCCCGGCTGCGACCCGCGCCGCGCCCTGACCGTCACGCGGCCGTGCGGCGGGCTGTGCTTGACCGCGTTGTCGATGAGGTTGGCGACGACCTGGTGGATGCGCTCCGGGTCGGCGTGCGCGACCAGCTCGGGCGGCGTCACGTCGAGGTGCAGATGGACGTCCGTCCGCGTGTGGCTGCCGGAGCCGGTGGCCATGCCCGCGCGGGCGGAGGCGACCATGCCGGCCTCCTTGAGGACGCCGGACAGGTACGGCCACACCTCGAACCGCCGCTTCTTCAGTGGGACGACGCCGTTGTCCAGGCGGGACAGGTCGAGGAGGGTCTCCACCAGGCGCCCCAGGCGCTCGGTCTGCTTCAGGGCCGTGCGCATCGTCTCGGGATCGGCCTCGGTGACCCCGTCGACGATGTTCTCCAGCACCGCGCGCAGGCCCGCGATGGGGGTGCGCAGCTCGTGCGAGACGTTGGCCACCAGCTCCTTGCGCTGACGGTCCTGGGCCTCCAGCTCGTCGGCCATGACGTTGATCGTCTGGGCCAGGTCGCCCAGCTCGTCGCGGCGGTTCTCGCGCACCCGGCGGGTGTAGTCGCCGTACGAGATGGACCGGGCCACCGCGTTCATGTCGTCCAGCGGGGCGGTGAGCGAGTGCGCCACGAACTGGGTGATGAGCAGTGTGGCGATCATCGAGAAGACCGTGATGAAGCGCAGTTCCGTCTCGGTGCGCACCGCGATCATCGACAGTCCGGTGGTGATCAGCACCGAGATGACGACCAGCGCGCCCAGCTTGGTCTTGATCGAGAACGGGCGCGCACCGCCCCAGGGCGACTTCCCGGGGTTCCTGCGCCGGGCCGGCCCGTCGCTCATGGCGTGGGCGTCTCCAGGGCGTAGCCCACGCCGTGCACGGTGCGGATGCGCTCGGCGCCGATCTTGCGGCGCAGCGCCTTGATGTGGCTGTCGACGGTGCGGGTGCCGGAGGCGTCGGCCCAGTCCCAGACCTCGGCCAGCAGCTGCTCGCGGGAGAGCACCGCGCGGGGGGTGTTCGCCAGGCAGACCAGGAGGTCGAACTCGGTGGGCGTCAGGTGGACGTCCTCGCTGCGCACCCGCACCCGGCGCTGCGCGTGGTCGATCTCCAGCTCACCGAGGCGCAGTATGCCGCTGCGCGGCGTCGTGGCCGCGAGGGCCGCCCGCTCCATGCGGCGCAGCAGCACGTGCACGCGGGCCGCCAGCTCCCGCATGGAGAAGGGCTTCGTCATGTAGTCGTCGGCGCCGACGCCCAGCCCGACCAGCATGTCGGTCTCGTCGTCGCGCGCGGTGAGCATCAGGACCGGCACGGGGCGCTGGGCCTGCACCCGGCGGCAGACCTCCAGCCCGTCGAAGCCCGGCAGCATGACGTCGAGGATCAGCAGGTCGGGCTGCCAGGCCTCGGCCGTGTCGACCGCGGACGGGCCGTCGCCCGCCGTTTGCACGAGGAACCCCTCGGCACGAAGGCGGGTCGCGATGGCGTCCACGATCGTCGCGTCGTCCTCGACCACCAGGACCCGCCGCTGTGCGCCGGGGGTGGCCGTCGCCGTGCCGTTGTGGGAGGTGTGTGTCTGCTCCATCGCCCGCCCCTGAAGTGTGCTTTCCGGAATCCGTGGGGTGATCCGTCGTCTGCGCATGACTGCGATTGACGCTTGAATGATCCGCGTCAGGGCAGCAGCGTACGGGGAGTTACCGCGTGTTTGCTATCCAGGGCGGATGCCGAGGTGCACGACGTCCGGAACGCCCCGGGCAACGGGTACCTCTTCGGTACGCACGTGCCGGAACCCGGCATTCCGCAAGGTTCCCTCGAATTCCGGGGAGGGCTTGGCCGACCACACGGCGAGCACTCCGCAGGGTCTCAACACCCTTGCGCAGTCGGCCAGTCCGGCCGCCGAGTAGAGCCCGTCGTTGCCCTCGGTGACGGTCCAGTCGGGCCCGTTGTCGATGTCGAGGCACAGCGCGTCGAACGTGTCGGACGTCTCATTGACGTACGCGACGAGATCCGTCTCGAGGATCCTCGCGCGCGGGTCGGCGAGGGCCTCGGCGGAGAGCCCGGCCAGCGGGCCCTCGCGGTGCCAGTCGATGACGGCCGGTTCGCGCTCCACCACGGTGATCCGCCCCCAGCGGGACTGCGCGGCGGCGTGTGCGAGCGAGAAGCCGACGCCCAGCCCGCCGATGAGGAGGTGCGGGCCGGGGCGCGGGTCGCGGCCCTCGCCCGCGTCGGCGGCGTCGAGCGCGGCCAGGGCGGCGTCGACGAGCCGGCGCTCCGAGCGGCCGTCGGAGGTGTCCATCAGGAAGCAGCCGTTCGCGATGATCTGCAGCAGGTCGCCGTGCCGGCGCAGCACGACCTCGCCGTACGGACCCTCGCGGCGGTCCAGGACTTCGGGGGCTTCGGGAATGTCGTACGGGGTGGCCATCCGTTCATCTTGGCAGGACCCCTTTCGCCGGGGCGCCGGGGTGTCGGGGCCCCGGCCCGGAAGAGGGTTTCCGCCCGTCGCCGGGTGATCGCTCAGAGCGAACACCCCTTGGGGAACATTCGGAGGCTCATGAGCATTGAGTCGGCATAACTCAACTTGACTGCCGAAGGGGAGATCATGGCTGCTGAGTCCACACCGCTCGCCCTGCCTGTGCTGCCGCTCGACGACGAGGTCGTGCTGCCCGGGATGGTGGTCCCGCTGGACCTGAACGACGCGGAGGTGCGCGCCGCGGTGGAGGCCGCCCAGGCCGCCGCGAAGAACACGCCGGGCAAGCCCCGGGTACTCCTGGTGCCGCGCGTCGACGGGACCTACGCCGGAACCGGCGTCCTCGGCACGGTCGAGCAGGTCGGCAGGCTGGCCGACGGCGACCCGGGCGCCCTGATCCGCGGCCGGAGCCGGGTGCGGATCGGCGCCGGGACGACCGGGCCGGGCGCGGCGCTGTGGGTGGAGGGGACCCGGATCGAGGAGAGCGTGCCCGACCCGCTGCCGGGACAGACGACCGAACTGGTCAAGGAGTACAAGGCGCTCGCCACCGCCTGGCTGCGCAAGCGCGGCGCCTGGCAGGTCGTCGACCGCGTCCAGGCCATCGACGACGTCGCCGCGCTCGCCGACAACTCCGGCTACTCGCCGTTCCTCACCACCGAGCAGAAGGTGGCCCTGCTGGAGACCACCGACCCGGTGGCCCGGCTGAAGCTCGCGACCCAGCAGCTGCGCGACCACCTCGCCGAGCAGGACGTCGCCGAGTCCATCGCCAAGGACGTCCAGGAGGGCGTCGACAAGCAGCAGCGCGAGTTCCTGCTGCGCCGCCAGCTGGAGGCCGTCCGCAAGGAGCTGCGCGAGCTCAACGGTGAGAAGGAGGGCGAGGAGTCCGACGACTACCGCGCCCGCGTCGAGGCCGCCGACCTGCCGGAGAAGGTCCGCGAGGCCGCGCTCAAGGAGGTCGACAAGCTGGAGCGCGCCTCCGACCAGTCGCCCGAGGGCTCCTGGATCCGCACCTGGCTCGACACGGTCCTGGAGATGCCGTGGAACGAGCGCACCGAGGACGCCTACGACATCCGGGGCGCCCAGGCCGTGCTCGACGCCGAGCACGCCGGCCTCGAGGACGTGAAGGAGCGCATCACCGAGTACCTGGCGGTGCGCAAGCGGCGCACGGAGCGCGGGCTGGGCGTGGTCGGGGGCCGCCGCGGCGGTGCCGTGCTCGCCCTGGTCGGCCCGCCCGGCGTCGGCAAGACCAGCCTGGGCGAGTCCGTCGCCCACGCCATGGGCCGGAAGTTCGTCCGGGTCGCCCTCGGCGGTGTCCGCGACGAGGCCGAGATCCGCGGCCACCGGCGCACCTACGTCGGCGCGCTGCCCGGCCGGATCGTCCGCGCCGTCAAGGAGGCCGGGTCGATGAACCCGGTCGTGCTGCTCGACGAGATCGACAAGGTGGGCTCGGACTTCCGGGGCGACCCGGCCGCGGCCCTGCTGGAGGTGCTCGACCCGGCGCAGAACCACACCTTCCGGGACCACTACCTGGAGGTCGAGCTGGACCTGTCCGACGTGGTCTTCCTCGCCACCGCCAACGTCCTGGAGGCCGTCCCGGAGGCACTGGCGGACCGGATGGAGATCGTCCGCCTGGACGGCTACACCGAGGACGAGAAGGTCGTCATCGCCCGGGACCACCTGCTCCCGCGTCAGCTGGAGCGCGCCGGCCTCGGCGCGGACGAGGTGACCATCGAGGAGGGCGCGCTGCGCAGGCTCGCCGGCGAGTACACGCGCGAGGCGGGCGTGCGCACCCTGGAGCGGTCCGTCGCCCGGCTGCTGCGCAAGGTCGCGGCCCAGCACGAACTGGGCGAGCGGGAACTGCCGTGCACCGTGACCGAGGACGACCTGCGGGGCCTGATCGGCCGGCCGCACCACGTGCCCGAGTCCGCCCAGGACCCGGCCGAGCGCCGCACCTCCGTCCCCGGTGTCGCCACCGGGCTCGCGGTGACCGGGGCCGGCGGCGACGTCCTCTACGTGGAGGCGTCCCTCGCCGACCCGGAGACGGGCGCGGCGGGTCTGACGCTGACCGGCCAGCTGGGTGACGTGATGAAGGAGTCGGCGCAGATCGCGCTGAGCTTCCTGCGCAGCCACGGGGCCGAACTGGAGCTGCCGGTGGCCGACCTGAAGGACCGGGGCGTGCACATCCACTTCCCGGCGGGCGCGGTGCCCAAGGACGGCCCGAGCGCCGGCATCACGATGACCACCGCACTGGCCTCGCTGCTCTCCGGCCGGCTGGTCCGCACCGACGTGGCGATGACCGGGGAGGTCTCGCTGACCGGGCGGGTGCTGCCGATCGGCGGGGTGAAGCAGAAGCTGCTCGCGGCGCACCGGGCGGGCGTCACCACCGTGATCATCCCCAAGCGCAACGAGCCCGACCTGGACGACGTCCCGGCCCAGGTGCTGGACAAGCTCGACGTCCACACCGTCACCGACGTCCGCCAGGTGCTCGAGCTGGCGCTGTCGCCGGCCACCGACGGCGCGGCGCCGGAGGTTCCGGTCGCCGTGTGACGGTGGTGACCGGATGAGGGAAGGCCCGGGTCCCGTGAGGGAGGCCCGGGCCTTCACCGTGCCGCTTCACCCTACGGCGTTGCGCGGGGCCGCCGTTCAGCCCAGCGCGAGGTCCCGCAGCCGGTCGAGCGTGCCGTTGAAGCGGTTGTGGTCCCCGACGGTCGGCCCGCTCGAGGTGTACTGCCACATCGTGTAGGTCCCCCAGCCGGCGGGGAGCTCCCCCACGGTGGAGGCGTACCGGGCGACCCACAGCGGATGGGCGGAGGCGAAGCCGGCGTAGTCGCCGGTGCACAGCTTCCACCAACTGGTCGACGTGTAGATGACGGCGTCCCGGCCGGTGCGCGCCCGGTACCGGTCCAGGAAGTCGCCGATCCAGTTCACCATCGCGCTCTGCGACTTGCCGTAGCAGTCGTCCCCGTAGGGGTTCCACTCCATGTCCACCGCGCCCGGCAGGGTCCTGCCGTCCGCGGACCAGGCGCCGCCGCGGTCGGCGAAGTAGTCGGCCTGGGCGGTGCCGCTGGAGGTGTCCGGGGTCGCGAAGTGGTAGGAGCCGCGGATCATGCCGACGTCGTACGAGCCGTTGTACTGCTGGGGGTGGTAGGGGTTGGCGTAGTACGTCCCCTCCGTGGCCTTCACATAGGCCCATTTCACCCCGCTGGACCACAAGGTCCCCCAGTCGACGTCCCCCTGATGGCTGGAAACGTCCACCCCCTCCGTCTGGGTGGAGCGCCGGGTGGGGACGCCGTCCTGGCCGTCGTGGGCGATGACGCCCATACCCATGTGGGCGGAGCCGCGCGGGGGAACGCTGGGGGAGGGCTCGTCCGCCGCAGCCGCACCGGGCAGGGAGAAGAGACCGAGCAGGACCGCCGCGACGGCGGTGTACACGTGTAAACGGGTGACGCCGGATCTGTGCACGGGCATGACGTGTTCTCCGAAGGGTGGTTGACGGGGTGTCCGCGGGGGCGACCCGCATCGCATGCGGTGGGCATGCCACGCGACCGCCTGGTGGGGAGACTGCGCGCGTGGACCGCGACGCGGGGGAGCGTTTCGTCCGGAAGCCGCCGTTGATCCACGCCTGCGAAATACTGGCGGAGCTGCGGCGACGCCGCCACTTGACGAGAACCTTCAGGACCGGGAAGACCGAGGCAGGGCTCACGTGCACGAAGACCGAAACGGCGGCGGGGAACGCGCCGCCACCCCAGGGCCCGGAAGCGGTCCGGAGCAGCCCGGACTCCTCGCGTTGGAGCGGGAGTTGACGGTGCTGCTGCGACGCGCCCGGGCCAACCAGGGGGAAATGGCCCGCGAGGTACACCCCGACCTGGAGCCGTCCGCCTACGGACTGCTCGTCCGTCTGGATGAGCACGGCGCACAGCGGGCCACCGAACTCGCCGCCTACATCGGCGTCGGCAAGGCGACGATGTCGCGTCAGTTGCGCGCGCTGGAGGAGCTCGGGCTCGTCGCCCGCGAGCCGGACCCCGCCGACGGCCGCGCCTGGCTGGTCGCCCTCACCGGGGAGGGACGCGAACGGGTGAGCAGGGTCCGCGAGGCCCGCCGCGCGCGCTACGCAGGCCGCCTCGCCGACTGGGACCCCGACGAGGTCGCGGAACTCGCCCGGCTGCTGCACCAGCTGAACCGCGGGATGGAGAAGTGACCGGGACGGGACCGGGCGCGCACCGTTCTTGGGGCCACGGGGGCTGCCGGGACTGCCGGAGCCACCGGGACCGCCGGGACCGCCGGGACCGGCAGGGTCACCGGGGCCGTCGGGGCCACAGCTCCGCGTAGACCACCGTCGCGTCGTCGTGGGTCTTGCCCCGCCGCGGCGCCGACCGGTCCGCGTCCGCCCGCTCCAGCGTCCGCACGCGGTCCACCAGGGAGCGCGCCCCCTCCTTGCGGACGAGGGCGAGGCAGTCCGCCCAGTCGCCCTCGTGGAACCGCTCCACCCAGCGCGCCGCCCCGTCCGTCAGGGCGGCCAGGGCGCGCACCCGGTCGCGCGGCAGGGTGCCGGTGACCGCGCGGGCCGCCACCGAGGGATCCGCCGCCGCGGTGAAGAAACCGCCCTCCCGGTTACGCACCGTGGCGTCCACCAGGGCGTCCGTCGCCAGGGCCGAGCGGGGCAGCCGGGCCAGCCGGTCGTCCAGCAGCGCGGTCACCGTGCCGTCGTCCGACTCGACCAGCAGGGCCGAGTCGCACAGGACCAGGTACTCGACCGACTCCGGGGACCAGCGGGCCAGTGCCACCGTGGCCTGGGGTGTGCGGGGGTGAGAAAGGTCACAGGTTGCCGCGTGGCCGTCGGCGGTACGCGTGAGGGCGCGGGACAGCAGCTCGGCCAGGGGAACATCCGGGAGCGAAACGGTCAGTTCGGCCAGCGCTCCGCCGAGGCGCGCGGTGAACCAGGGAACGGAATGCAGACAGCCGCCCCCGTCCTCCGGAGGCGTGACCCCGTCCAGCACGACGAGCGAACCGCCCTGTCCGGAGGCCGGAAGCCCGACGCTCGCGAAGTCCTCGTTGGGGCGGCCCGGATCGCCGGGCTCCGAAACCAGTTCCATGCGCATCCGGCCAGTCTGCACGAGCCCTTCACACGGACCGCAAAAGACCGGTTCCGGTCGTCGGAACGCGGCGGTCGCGCAGGTCAGACGCCGGTTTTGGGTGGGAATGCAGAGCTCCGGGAACGCGTGGCGGCGAATCCTGCCACCGCCCGCCGCAGACGTCCAACCGGCGTCCCGCGCGGAGCCGTCGCACGGGGCGCCGGGACTTGCTCCCCAACTCGCGTCCGATGTTCACTCCTTTGAGTGGCGGGTCAGGTGATGCGCATCCACTGCCCACGGGCGCTGGGAGGGTCGGGGAGCGATACGGGCGCCCTGCTGCCCGAGTGCGGTCCAGGGCTCGGGGCGAGCGTCCACGCCCGTTGACGGAGCGTCACCCGGATCCAGGGGTACACGAGTCAGGAATGCGAGCACCGGTGCAGAAGTCGCGGCCTCGTCGCACAGCCAAGCAGACGGCCCCCACGGGGGACGCGGAGCAGACGCCCACCGTCGGCAGGGGCCGCCCCACCCATGTGCGCAATCGGCTCATCGTGGCCGTGGCGGTGGTGGCCGCCGCGATCGCCGGCGCCGGGACGCCGTCCGTCCTGGCCGCCTCCGGTGAACTCAAGGACTCCCAGGACCTGGTGACGCTGGCCGAGCAGACCCGGGACGCCCTCGCCCTGGCCCACTCCCTCGCCGACGAGCGCGACGACGTCACCTCCTACATCGCGGCCGGCCGCCCCGAGGCCAAGGCCCCCCCGGAGGAGCACAGCGCCCGCGTCGACCGGCAGGTCGAGGAGCTGCGCGCCGACACCGGCACCTCGGACGTCCTGCGTGACGACCTCGACGCCATCGCGGCCGTCCGCCGCGCCGCGCTCACCGGCAAGAGCAGCGCGCTCGAGGCGCACCAGGCGTACTCCGCCGCCATCACCCAGCTGCACCGGCTCGCCGAACAGCTCGCCCAGCAGACCCCGCCCCGCGCGGGCTCCGGCGCCTACGCGCTCGCCGAGCTGGACTCCGCCGTCCAGCAGGCCGCCGCCGCCCGCGGTCTGCTGCTCGCCGCACTGAACGTGCCGAGCGCCACGCAGACCGTCATCGACCCGATCACCGGCCTGCCGTCCACGTCCGCCGTCTCCTCGGACGCCGACACCAAGCGGCGCGACGCGCTGACCGCCGCCGCGCTCCAGGCCCGGCTGCGCTCCGACGCCGCCCTCGCCGACTTCCGCGACACCGCGCCCAAGGCCGCCCGCGCCTCCTACGACGCCACGGTCACCGGCCCCGAGGTCAACTCCGCCGACAAGTACCTCGCGAGGCTCACCGACGAGCCGACGCTCTCCGACGACGAACTCGGCACCGACACCAAGAAGCTCCGGGCCGCCCTCACCGCGCGCGTCGAGATGATGCGCGGGGCGGAGTCGGCGCTGTTCGACCAGCGTGTCAAGGACCTCGCCCAGCTCCGCGACGACGACGTCACCGCACTGGAGATCCGCGTCGCCGTCCTCGGCGCCCTGATGCTGCTCGCCATCGGCATCACCACCGGACTGGCCCGCTCCCTCACCCGTCCGCTCTCCGTGCTGCGCCGCGGTTCCGCCCGGCTCGCCGGGGCGGAGGACCCCGGTGCCGAGGAGCCGATCACCTTCACCGGCCGCAACGACGAGTTCGCCCAGGTCGTCCGCTCCGTCAACGCCCTGCACGCGCACGCGGCCGGCCTCGCCGGGCGGATCGCCACCCTGGAGGCCGACCGCAAGCACCTCGTCGGCCAGCGCCAGAAGATGGCCGACGCCCGCGAGGAACTGCGTGCCGAACTCGAGGGCGCCGCCGCGCAACTGGAGCGGCTGCGCACCGGCATCGGCGGCACCTTCGTCAACCTGGCGCTGCGCACCCTCGGCCTGGTCGAGCGGCAGCTCGGCGTGATCGAGAGCCTGGAGGAGCGGGAGGACGACCCGGACCGCCTGGCCACCCTGTTCAAGCTCGACCACTTCGCCACGGTCATGCGCCGGCACAGCGAGAACCTCCTCGTCCTCGCCGGCACCGAGCACGTCCAGCACACGGCCGGTCCCGTCCCGCTGGTCGACGTCGTACGGGCCGCGGTCAGCGAGATCGAGCGGTACGAGCGGGTCCGGATCGCCGCGCTGCCGCCGCACGCCCACATCGCCGGGTTCGCCGCGGACGACCTGTCCCACCTGCTGGCCGAACTCATGGAGAACGCCACCTCGTTCTCCCCGCCCGACCTGCCCGTCGAGGCCTCCGGCTGGCTGCTGGAGAACGGCGAGGTCATGCTCTCCGTGCAGGACGAGGGCATCGGCATGACCGAGGAGCGGCTGGAGCGGCTCAACTCCCGCCTGTCCGAGTTCGACCCGGAGGCCGGCTACGACCAGGAGGCCGAGGACGGTCTCGGCCTCGGCCTGTACGTCGTGGCCCGGCTCGCCCACCGGCACGGGGTGCGGGTCCAGCTGCGCAAGCAGAAGCAGGGCGGCATCGCCGCGGTCGTGGTCCTGCCCACGTCCCTGCTCGCCTCCGCCGAGCCCTCCGCGGTCCCCGCCTCCGGTCCCGTCCCCGGCGGCACCCACGCCGTCTCCCTCCCGGGCGCCGACGCCGAGGCCAACTCCAACGTGCTGCCCGGCCGCAGGGAGAGCGACGACCCGCTGGTCGCCCTCGCGGAGAAGGCCGTGCGCCACCAGGAGTCCACGCAGGCGGACGCCTCCCGGGCGGACTCCTCGACGGAGACCGGTGCGGAGCCCGAGGGCGACGCCGCGGACGCCGCGGACACCGCGGACACCGCGGGAGACCGTGCGCGGAGCCGCGACGCGGACCCCGCGGCGGAGCCGGCCGCGGACGCGGACGCGGAGGGCGCGCGGATGCCGTCCCAGCGCCCCGCCGAGACCACGATGGAACTGCTGATCCCGTCCCCGTCGGCCGCGGCCGACGACGCGACGGCACCGCCGGCCACGCCGGGAGCCGCACCGTCGGAGGGCGCCGGGGACACCGGGACCGCGCCCGACGAGGTCGAGCACACGGCCGTCACCGAGCCGCCGGCCGCCGGTACCGGAGCCGGCGACGACCGCGGCACCGAGGCCGGTGCCGCTCCTGATGCCGGGGCGCGGCCGTCCGGCGAGCACACGGCCGCCGCCGACGCCACCGACGACGCCCGGACCGCGTCCGACGTCCCCGCGACCGCGGGGACCCCCCGGCAGTCCGGGCTGCCGACCCGGCCGGTGACACCCGACCGGCCGGCACCCGCGGCCCCGTCCGCGTCCGACTCCGCCCGCGACGCCGGAGACGCCGGCGACGAGCACGCACGCGTGCCCGACGGGCCGGTGGAGGACGATCCGGTCACCGCCAAGGGACTGCCCAAGCGCACACCGAAGATCACCACGCCCGCCCAGGCCCCACGGCCGCGCACCGGTTCCGTGGACGCCGAGGCACTGCGCCGCCGTCTCGGCGGCTTCCGCCGGGGGGCGGAAGCCGGTCGCCGGGACGTCGCGGTGGAGATCGCCGAGCAGACGGGCCCGCACGATGCCCCGTCCGCCGCGACCGCCACAACCGAAGAGGCCACGGGGGGCACAGTCGAGGAGGCAAGCAGTTGACCGCGCCCAGTACCTTCGGACTGAGCAGTGAGGCCCGCAACCTGCACTGGCTGCTGAACAACCTCGTCGAGGAGGTGCCCGGCATCCTCTCGGTCGCGGTGGTCTCCTCCGACGGCCTGCTGCTCCTCTCCTCCGACCACGCACGCAACCTCGAGGCCCGCGAGGCGAAGACGGAGCCCCGTACCGGCCCGCGCGGCTCCGCCGCCGACCTGGCCACCGTCGTCTCCGGCATCGGCAGCCTCACCGTCGGCGCCTCGAAGCTGATGGACTTCGGCCCGGTCAAGCACACCATGGTCGCGATGGACGAGGGCAGCCTGTTCGTGATGTCGATCAGCGACGGCTCGCTGCTCGGCGTGCACGGCTCCGCGGAGTGCGACATGAGCGTGGTGGCGTACCACATGGCCCTGTTCGTCGGCCGGGCCGGCCACGTCCTCACCCCCGAACTCCGCAGCGAGCTGCGCAAGTCCCTGGAGACCGAGTCCGCCGGGAGCGCCCGATGAGCAGTGCGCCCAGGAAACGGCTTCCGGTCCGCGGCGGTGACCGCAAACCCTCCCGGGTCCGTCCCTACTCGCTCACCGGCGGCCGCACCCGCTTCGGGCACGTCCTGCTCGTGGAGACGTTCGTCGGCAGCACGGCGGGCACGGCCGCGCTGGAGGCCGCCGAGGAGCGCAAGGAACTGACGAGCGGCGGGCTGTCGGCGATCATGCCGGAGGCCCGGGCCATCGTCGAACTGTGCCGCCGGATGCGTACGGTGGCCGAGATCGCCGCGCTGCTGCAGATGCCGCTCGGTGTGGTCCGCGTGCTCCTGAGCGACCTCGCGGACCAGGGAAAGATCCGTGTCTACGGAACGGGGACCGGCCACGGCACGGGTCGCCCGGACCGCGCGTTGCTGGAAAGGGTGCTGAGTGGACTCCGTCGTCTCTGACGCCGCTCGAGGCGTCTCCCCGCTCGTCGAGGACGACGAGCCGTTGCTGCCCTGGCAGACGGATCGCACCCGTGCACCGATCGCCACGAAGGTGGTCGTGGCGGGCGGGTTCGCCGTCGGCAAGACCACGCTGGTCACTTCCGTCTCGGAGATCACGCCCCTGCAGACCGAGGCGCTGATGACCGAGGCGAGCGAGGAGACCGACGACCTCACCGCCACGCCGGGCAAGCTCACCACCACCGTGGCCATGGACTTCGGCCGCATCACGCTCGACGACGACCTCGTGCTCTACCTCTTCGGCACGCCCGGCCAGCAGCGGTTCTGGTTCATGTGGGACGACCTGGTGCGCGGCGCGATCGGCGCGGTGGTCATGGCCGACACCCGGCGGCTGAAGGACTGCTGGCCGGCGCTGGACTACTTCGAGAGCTGTGGGCTGCCGTACGTCGTCGCGGTCAACCACTTCGACGACAGCGAGCTGTTCGAGCCGGAGGACGTGCGGGAGGCGCTGACCATCCCGCAGCACATACCTGTCATGATCATGGACGCGCGCCGCCGGATCTCCGTGATCGAGACCCTCCTGGCCCTGGTGGGCCACGCGCTCGACGAAACCCCCGAGTAGGAGAGACACCCCCGTATGCGGAAGATACTCGTCGTCGGAGCCGGTCAGTCCGGTCTCCAGCTCGCCCTCGGTCTCCAGTCGCACGGGTACGAGGTCACCCTGATGTCCAACCGGACGGCGGACGAGATCCGCACCGGACGGGTGATGTCGACGCAGTGCATGTTCCACACCGCCCTGCAGCACGAGCGCGATCTCCAGCTGAACTTCTGGGAGTCCCAGGCCCCGAAGATCCGGGGGCTGGGAATCTCGGTCGCGGCCCCCGGCTCCTACGACCCGGGCCCGTCGCAGCGGGCGATCGACTGGCTGGGCAGGCTCGACGGGTTCGCGCAGTCGGTCGACCAGCGGGTGAAGATGGCCGGCTGGATGGAGACCTTCGCCCAGCGCGGCGGCCAGTTGGTCATCCACGGCGCGGCGGTCGGCGACCTCGACTACTTCTCGCGTGCGTACGACCTCGTGCTCGTCTCGGCGGGCAAGGGCGAGCTCGTGCAGATGTTCGGTCGCGACGCGTCCCGCTCCCCGTACAGCGCGCCGCAGCGCGCCCTCGCGGTGGCCTACGTCCACGGGATGGAGCCGCGTCCGGAGCACCCGGACACGGAGGCGGTCCGCTGCAACCTGGTGCCCGGGGTCGGCGAGATGTTCATCATGCCGACGGTCACCCTCTCGGGCCGCGCCGACATCCTGTTCTGGGAAGGCATACCCGGTGGTCCGCTGGACGTCTTCAAGGACGTCAGGGACCCGGCGGAGCACCTCTCCCTGACTCTGGAACTCATGGAGAAGTTCCTCCCCTGGGAGTACGCGCGGGCCACGAAGGTCGAACTGACCGACGCCGGCGGCACCCTGGCCGGCCGCTACGCCCCCACCGTCCGACACCCCATCGGACGGCTGCCCGGCGGCGGGGCGGTCCTCGGCGTCGCCGACGTGGTCGTCGCCAACGACCCGATCACCGGCCAGGGCTCCAACTCCGCCTCCAAGTGCGCCGCTTCCTACCTCGCCTCGATCGTCGAGCACGGCGACAAGCCGTTCGACGAGGAGTGGATGCAGCAGACCTTCGACCGCTACTGGGAGACGGCCCGGCACGTCACCAAGTGGACGAACGCCATGCTCGCCCCGCCCCCCGAGCACGTCCTGAACCTCCTCGGCGCCGCCGGCCAGGTCCAGCCGGTCGCCGACCGCTTCGCCAACGCCTTCGACAACCCGGCCGACCTCGAGAACTTCTTCTTCGACCCGCAGAAGACCGAGGCCTACCTGATGGAGGCCTCGGGCGCCACGGGCGCGTAGCCCTCCGGGCGGCGACCGCGCGCCGACCCGGTGCGCGGTCGCCCTCGCCGGCGCCGCACCCCCTGCCGGCTTCCATGACCGGGCGGCCGGGCGGCCGGGCGGGCCTACGGAGCGGTGGGCCCGGTGGGTTGCCCGACGGGATCCGCCGCGGGCGCGGCGGATCCCGCGTACCCCGCGTCGGATCCTTCCGTCGCCCCCTCGGGGAGCTCGGGCGGTACGTACCGCCCCGTTCGGTCTCGGCGCGCTGCTTCTCCAGCCGCTCCTCGGTGGCCTTCTCGGCCTCCCCGTACAGGGCTTGAAGGGACGTCAGCAATCCGGCGACGGAACGGTCGCCGGGGCCGCCCGGTTCGGGAACGGCCGTCGCGGGCGCGGGTGCGAGAACGGCCCCGGCCGCCACCGCCGCCGTACACACCAGACGCGGAAGTACTCCTGGCACGCCATCACCTCCGACGCGGGGCGACTCGTCCGCTCCGCGTCGCGAGCATCCGGCGTGTTCCGCGGGCCCGCTCGCCGGGCGTGCGCGGTTCGGCGCAACGGGGTCACCCGTGCGCGTCGTCCGGCTTGCCCCCCGGCGCGGCGTCCGGATCGGATCCGGACTTCGACCACGGCCACCTCGGGCGGTCGCCCGCCCGTCCCGTGGGGTCGTAGAGGTACTTCCAGCCCCGCGTCAGCCCGGTCCGTCCGCTCCGTCCCCGGGGCACGCGCCGGTAGACCAGCACCGTGGGCGGCCCGCCGTCCGCGGCCGGGACGGGGATGCGGTACGTCTTGGGCGGGTGCCCGGTGATGCCCAGCAGCACGGGCAGCACGCGCCCGTCCATCGGCCCGCCCTCGAACGGGGTGTCTTCGCTCTTCACCCCCTCAGTGTCGGCCATGCACCCGGGCCGGCCGCCCACCGCCGCCCGCCGCGGTCAGAGGTCCGCCGCCAGCTCCCGGACCAGCGCCTCGGTCTGCGCGTCGCGCCGCGCGGTCACCTCCAGCCCCGCCACGAACTGCTCCACGAGCCAGTCCCGCAGTTCGTCCACCGGCGGCTGCTCGTCCTCGTCGAGCCAGATCAGCGAGGCCGCCTCGACGGCCGTGATCCACATCCGGACGGTCATCCGCAGCCGGGGCCCGGGCCCGGCCACCCCGAGATGGCTGAGGATGTGCTCGGCGGCGGCCCGCCGCACCCCGTCGACGATCGCGGTCGTGCGGGAGGTCTCCACGACGCTCCCGCCCTGCAGCAGCGCGCTGAACCCGGTGCCGTGCTGGTCGACGAAGGCGAGGTAGCGGTCGAGGGCCCGGGACAGCCGGGGCAGTCGCGGGCCCTCGTGCGGCTCGTCGAAGCAGTGCCGCAGTTCGTCGGCGGCCGACCTCAGGGCGGCCTCGTACAACTGCTGCTTGCCGCCCGGGAAGTACCGGTACACCAGGGGCCGTGACACCCCGGCCGCCTCCGCCACGTCGTCCAGGGAGACCTCTTCCGGGGCGCGGTGGGCGAAGAGGGACAGCGCGGCGTCGAGCAGCTGGCTGCGGCGTTCCTCGACGCTGAGCCGCCGGTAGGCGGGGGTGGGGGCCTGCGGGGTCATGCCCCGCAGCGTAACCGTCCGCCACCGGTACGTGCCTATGCCAGCAGTCCCGACGACTTCCACAGCTTCCGGCCGACCCCGCGCAGCACCCCGATGTCGTCCAGGAAGTCGGTCAGCCGCTTGGAGCCCTGCTGCATCACGTCCCGCCGGTGCCCGCTCGCCTTGACCTGGGCCAGGGCCTCACGCCTGTCCAGGCCGACGTTCGTGTAGACGTCGGGGTTCACGAACGCCACGGAGAAGACGCGGGCGAACTCGCCGGAGGTGATCCGGGTGAACTCCTGCGACCACTTCGGCGCGGTCACCATCTGGCGCCGCAGCTCCTCGCGGGCGTAGCGCACGTGCCGCGCCTCCTCGACGACGTGGATGCGCGTGACGCCCCGGATCAGCGGCTGGACCCGCTCGTCCGGGAAGGTCAGCCGCTGCATCCAGTCCAGGACCTCCTCGCCGAGCAGGGTCGCGGTGAAGGAGCCGGGGGTGGTGGAGATCGTCTTGAACAGCCGGCCGAGGTGCTGGTGGGTCCGGCTCACCGGGTACCAGGGGGTGCCGCCGTGGGTGATCAGCCGGGCGAACATCTTGGAGTGCCGGCACTCGTCCTCGATCTCGGTGAGCGCGTAGCGGACGTGTGCGCTCGTGGCGGACTTGTCGTAGATGTGCCGCACCAGCAGCTGCATGAGGATGATCTCGAACCAGATGCCGAGCGAGGCGAGCGCGGCGGCCTCGTGCCGGGAGAGCAGGATGCGCTGCTCCTCGCTCATCCGCTTCCACATCGGGGTGTCGTACAGCGACACCAGCTCGGGCGGCCAGAACCACTTGCCCTCCTCGAAGGGGGCGTCCCAGTCCAGCTCCTTGTCCGGGTCGAAGGAGTGCTTGGCGGAAGAGTCGAGCAGCCGCTGGGCCACCTGCTCGCGGTCCTTGAGCAGGCCGAGCGCGTCACGCAGGCCGTCGAGCGCGTCGGCTTCCGTCAGGGTCGTCATGGCGGTTCCACCTCATGGTGCGGGGGGACGTCTCGGGGACGTGTCCGGGAGGGTCTGGGGTTACCGGCGGTTCACTCCTTTATGAGACTGCCTGTCAGCAAGGGCGTCAATCCCCCGTGCGGGACTTGTTGACGAATGATCTACCCGACGGGGACGTCGACGGCGCGTTCCCCGCGTCGTCTCACGGAGTGCCGTACGGGGGTGCGCCCCGGAGGCGCCGACCGCGTCAGCCGGACTCCGGCACCGGGGGCGCTCACGAGCGCCGCACGCGACCACGGGCCGGACGGCGACCACGAGTGGTCCCGTCCGCCGGAGACCGGCACGTCCGTCACGTCGCCCTCTCCCCCCTGGAGACGCCGGACGGAACCGTCGGCGGCGTCGGAGCCGGCCTCCGCGTCCACCCGGGCGAGTCCGTGCGCCGCGGCGGACGCGGCCGTGGACCGCACGGCGGGCCGGGAGCCGGGGCGCCGGTGATCCCGGCCCGGTGTCCGGGCGCCCCGGGGGACGCCGGCCCTACGAGTCCAGCACCGCCTCCATCACCGCCCGGGCGATCGGGGCCGCGGTCCCGCCCCCGCTGATCTCCCCCCGGTTCGCCGCCGCGTCCTCGACCACCACCGCGACCGCCACCTTCGCCTCCATGTCCTCGTGACCCTGCGCCCAGGAGACGAACCAGGCGTACGGCGTCCCGGAGTTGCCCAGGCCGTGCTGGGCGGTACCGGTCTTGCCGCCGACCACGGCACCGGGGATCGCGGCGTTCGTGCCGGTGCCGTTCTCCACCACGCCCCGCATCAGCTCCCGCATCCGCAGCGCCGTCGACGGATGCATGGCCCGCCGCACCGAACGGGGACCGGTCGTCGACACCGTGCCGCCGCCCGCCCGCGTCGTCCGCTCCACCAGGTACGGCTCCCGCACCTGCCCCCCGCTCGCGACGGCCGCCGCCACCATCGCCATCTGCAGCGGCGTGGCGCGGGTGTTGTACTGCCCGATCGACGCCAGCGCGAGCTGCGCCCGGTCCACCGTGGTGTCGAAGGTGCTCCGGGCCACCAGGAACGGGACCCGCACGTCCGCGTCGTTGAAGCCGAAGGCCTGCGCCATGGCCGTCATGTCCGCCACGCCCGTCTCCACGCCCAGCTTGGCGAACACCGTGTTGCAGGAGTGGGTGAACGCCTCCCGCACCGAGGCGTCCGCGCAGCCCCGGGACCCGTTGGTCAGCCGCGTCGTCGTGCCCGGCAGGCGGTACGGGTCGGGCGAGTCGGTCGGTTCGTCCAGGTCGGTCACCACGCCCGCGTCCAGCGCCGCCGCCGCCGTCACCACCTTGAACGTCGAGCCCGGCGGATACGTCCGCTGCACCGCCCGGTTCAGCATCGGCTTGTCCGGGTCGGCGTTCAGCCGCGCCCAGGCCTCCCGCGCCGTCCTGCCGTTCCCCGACAGCAGCCCGGGGTCGTACGAGGGGACCGACACCAGCGCCAGGATCCTGCCGGTCGACGGATCCACCGCCGCCACCGCCCCCTTGCGCGAGCGCAGCCCCTCGTACGCCGCGCGCTGCGCCGCCGGATCGATCGTGGTCACGACGTCGCCGCCCGCGTTGCGGGAGCGCGTGAAGTCGTTCCACAGCGGCAGCGGCGCGAGCGCCGGGTCGGCACCGGACAGCAGCGCGTCCTCCGAGTGCTCCAGCAGCGTCGACCCGTACTCCTGCGAGGCGAAGCCGGTCACCGGGGCGTACAACGGCCCGTCGTCGTACGTCCGTTCGTAGCGCAGGTGCTCCCCGGTGTCCCGCGAGCCGGTGACCGGCCGGCCGGCGACCAGGATGTCGCCGCGCGGCTGCTGGTAGCGGGCGATGGCCGCGCGGCGGTTGGCCGGGTTGCCCTCGTAGGCGTCGGCCCGCAGGACCTGGACGCGGGCCGCGTTCACCAGCAGGGCCACCAGCAGCAGGGCGCAGAAGAGGCCGGCGCGCCGGATGTGCCGGGTCACCGGACGGCACCCCCGTCGCCCTGACGGCGCGCCGAGTCGCTCAGCCGGACCAGCAGCGCCACGATCGTCCAGTTGGTCACCACCGACGAGCCGCCCTGCGCCAGGAACGGCATCGCCATCCCGGTCAGCGGGATCAGCCCGGTCACCCCGCCCGCGATCACGAACACCTGGAGCGCCAGGAGGGAGGCGAGGCCCACGGCGAGCAGCCGGCCGAACGGGTCGCGCAGGGAGAGCCCCGCCCGGTAGCCGCGCTCCACCAGCAACCCGTAGAGCAGGAAGATCGCGGACAGCCCGGCCAGGCCCAGCTCCTCGCCGGCCGTCGCCAGGATGAAGTCGGACTTGACCGCGAAGCCGATGAGCACGGAGTGCCCGAGTCCGAGCCCGGTGCCGTGGACCCCGCCCTCCGCGAAGGCGAACAGGGACTGGGCGAGCTGGTTCGGACCCTCGCCCGCCTCGATGGAGGCGAACGGGTGCAGCCAGGTCTCGATCCTGTGGTGCACGTGCGACTCCAGCCGGCCCACGGCCACCGCCCCCAGCGAGGCCAGCAGCAGGCCGACGGCGATCCAGCCGGTGCGGCCGGTGGCGACGTACAGCAGCACCACGAACAGACCGAAGAACAGCAGCGAGGTGCCGAGGTCCCGCTCCAGCACCAGCACGCCCACGCTGACCAGCCAGACGGCGACGATCGGGCCGAGCACCCGCCCGGTGGGCAGCTGCATCCCCCAGACACGGCGGCCGGAGTAGGTGAGGGCGCTCCGGTTCGCGGCGAGGTACGCGGCGAAGAAGACCGCCAGCAGCACCTTCGCGAACTCGCCGGGCTGGATGGAGAACCCGGCGACCCGGATCCAGATCCGGGCCCCGTTCACCGCGGGGAAGAGGATCGGGGCCGTCAGCAGGACCAGCGCGGCGGCGGCGCAGACGAGGGTGTGGCGCTGGAGGGCCCGGTGGTCGCGCAGCACCAGCACCACCACGGTGAACAGCGCCACGCCCAGGGTCGACCAGATCAGCTGGGTGGGCGCCGCCGGGTCGCCCGGCGTCTCCAGGTCGAGCCGGTAGATCAGCACCAGGCCGAGCCCGTTGAGCAGGACGCCGATGGGGAGCGGCAGCGGGTCGGCGTGCGGTGCCCGCCAGCGCACCGCCAGGTGGGCGACCAGGGCGAGCACGCCGAGCCCGGCGCCGTAACCGGCGGCGCCGGGCGGGAGGGAGCCGTTCCTGGCCAGGCCGACGGCGCAGTATCCGTACACCGACAGCAGGACGGCCAGGACGATCAGGGTGAGCTCGATGCCACGGCGTCCGGGGAGGCGGACGGTGGGCGTGGGCGGATCCGCCGTCGCCAGGGTGATTCCGGCCTTGCTCATGCCCGGAACTTACCTAAATGTGACCCTTTGTGTGTTTTGTTCGTCAGCACCAGCGTGGCGCGGCACCGATGGTGTCGATGTGACGGGCCGGGCCCCAGGCCCAGGTGCCGTCCGTGAGGAGGTACCAGAGCGGACTGCCGTCCACCTTCTCGCCGCGGACCTTGCAGAAGATCGAGACGACCTCGCCCTTGTGGGCGTACCGGATGATCTGCGAACCCCGGTACGGGGCGCTGCGCAGGGCCAGCGAGTGCGTGGTGACGACACCCTTGTACTGGCCGCGGTCACCGTGGTTGCCGCCGGCCTGCTGGTTGCCGCTGTTGTTGTGGTTGCCGTTGCCCTGCTGATTGCCGTTGCCTTGCTGGTTGCCGTTGCCGTTGCCGTTGTGGTTACCGCCGCCCTGCTGGTTGCTGCCGTTGTTGTGGTTGCCGCCGCCCTGCTGGTTCGAGCCGCCGTTGTGGTTGCCGTTGCCGCTCTGCTGCTTCCAGTTCCCGTTGCCGCTGCCCTGGTGGTTTCCGTTGCCGTGGCCGTTGCCTTGCTGGTTGCCGCTGTTGTTGTGGTTGCCGTTGCCGTTGCCGTTGCTGTTGCCGCCCTGCTGGTTCCAGTTCCCGCCGCCCTGCTGGTTCCCGTTGCCGTTGCCGCCCTGTTGGTTCGAGCCGCCGTTGTGGTTGCCGTTGCCGCCTTGCTGATTGCCGCCGCCGTTGTGGTTGCCGGTGCCGCCGCCTTGCTGGCTCGAGTTCCCGTTGCCGTTGCCCTGGCCCCCGTCGTCGTTCGCGACGGCAGGGGTGGCGGCGGCCGCGACGGCGAGGGCGCCGGCGGCGAGGGCTATGGGCAGACGGCGGTGGAGAAGGGAACGCAGGGACATTGCAGTGCCTCCATATGAGGTCGAACGGGGTGAAGGTGATTAATCGACACACTAGGAGTGGCTCCCCATGCCCGCCCGCGTTGGTGCGCCATCGGGGACGGTGCCCCGCCCAGCTCCGCGTCGTCCCTGGTGACGGGTCCTCGGTGAGGGTGCGCGGCGCCGCCACCCGGCCCGCACCGGGCTCGGCCGGGCGGCCCGCCGGCAGCGGCTCGGCCCCGGGGAAGCGCAAGCCTCACCGTGCGTCCGCCGACGGGACCGGCCGACGACCGCCGCATGGGCCCGGCGGTCGGCGTGGGCCCCGGACACGGGGAGCCCTCCTCGCGTACCGGGTGCTCCCGCAAGAGTGGCCGGGGCCGCCCGCCGGGACCGCC
>NZ_MSGP01000131.1 GCF_002078235.1 Streptomyces viridosporus | reverse complement strand
CTGGTGACCATGGTCACCAGCCCCTTCCCGGCTCCTTCGCGGAACCACAGGTGGCGGATCTACAGGTACAAGCCGGTCGAATCCTCGGAACCCTCGAACCGGTCCGCGGCCACGGCGTGCAGATCGCGTTCCCGCATCAGCACGTACCCGACGCCCCGCACCTCGACCTCCGCCCGATCCTCCGGATCGAACAGCACCCGGTCACCCGGCTCCACGGTCCGTACGTTCTGTCCCACCGCGACGACCTCGGCCCAGGCCAGCCGACGGCCCACCGCCGCCGTCGCGGGAATCAGAATGCCGCCCCCGGAACGCCGCTCGCCCTCACTCGTGTCCTGCCGCACGAGTACGCGGTCGTGCAGCATCCGGATGGGCAGCTTGTCGTGCTGGGAGCTGTGCTCGTGTCTGTTGGCGCTCACGTTCTGAAACCTACCTGCCTTCGCCGCGATCGCACGCGGGTGGGTCAGCCCTTGCGCCGACGGGTGGTCGCCGTGAGCAGCCCCACGACCCCCACCACCAGCAGCGCCGCGGGCACCACCCGCTCCAGCCGGGGCGCGCCCGTCTCGTCCACGAACTGCGCCTTCACCTCGCTCACCACACGGTTGACGCGGATGTAGGTCCGCCCGAGCGTGTGGTCGACGTTGGCGACGACCCTGGCCTTCGCGTCCCCCACGATCGTCTTCGGGTGCACCCGCACGCCGATCTCGTCCAGGGTCTCGGCCAGCACCGCACGACGGCGCCTGATGTCCGCCTCGATCTGCGCCGGGGTTCTGGTGTCCGCCGTGTCCGCCACCGTGTCGCCTCCGAAATCCGCTGATACCTGTGCCGGACAGTCTGTCAGCTCCATGCCGCACCGCACTGTCAGGACCCCCGGTTACCCTCGATCCCGGTACCCGATCCACGCAGCGCGCACGTACTGAGGAGACCAGACCGATGAGCGAACGCCTCCAGCCCGGGGACGAGGCCCCCGCCTTCACCCTGCCCGACGCCGACGGCAACGAGGTGTCCCTGGCCGACCACAAGGGCCGCAAGGTCATCGTCTACTTCTACCCGGCCGCGCTCACCCCCGGCTGCACCAAGCAGGCCTGCGACTTCACCGACAACCTCGACCTGCTCGCCGGCGCGGGCTACGACGTGATCGGCATCTCCCCCGACAAGCCGGAGAAGCTGGCGAAGTTCCGCGAGAAGGAGTCCCTGAAGGTCACCCTCCTCGCCGACCCCGACAAGCGGGTCCTGGAGGCCTACGGCGCCCACGGCGAGAAGAAGCTCTACGGCAAGACGGTGGTCGGCGTCATCCGCTCCACGGTCGTCGTGGACGAGGAGGGCAAGGTCGAACGCGCCCTGTACAACGTCAAGGCGACCGGCCACGTAGCCAAGATCATCAAGGACCTGGGCGTCTGAGTGCGCTGCCCGGCCGCTAGCATGGCCGGGCAGCATCAGGCGGCCGTGGTGGAATTGGCAGTCACGCTGGGTTTAGGTCCCAGTGGGGTAACTCCCGTGAGGGTTCGAGTCCCTCCGGCCGCACCGGTTCTCAACCCAGCAGCTCCCGCACCACCGGCACCAGTTCGCGGAACGCCTTGCCCCGGTGGCTGATGGCGTTCTTCTCGGCCGGGGAGAGTTCGGCGCACGTCCTCGTCTCGCCCTCCGGCTGGAGGATCGGGTCGTAGCCGAAGCCGCCCGTGCCGGAGGGGGCGTGGCGGAGGGTTCCCCGCAGCCGGCCCTCGACCACGCGTT
Source organism: Streptomyces viridosporus (assembly GCF_002078235.1). Taxonomy (GTDB): domain Bacteria; phylum Actinomycetota; class Actinomycetes; order Streptomycetales; family Streptomycetaceae; genus Streptomyces; species Streptomyces viridosporus. The sequence continues at coordinate 17,790 of NZ_MSGP01000131.1, read as the reverse complement.
CCGTGCCGTCCGGCAGCGCGAGTGCCGCCGCGCAGGCGAAGTGGGCTCCCCGGTGTTCGTCCGCGATGTCCGCGAGCTGGGCCAGGAGGAGGTCCAGGTTGGCCCGGTCGTCGCCGTGGCGGCCGGACCAGCGGGCGGAGAAGATGCCGGGGGCGCCGCCCAGGACGTCGACGCAGAGGCCGGAGTCGTCGGCGACCGCGGGCAGGCCGGTGGCCCGGGCGAGGGTGTGGGCCTTGAGGAGGGCGTTCTCGGCGAAGGTGGTGCCGGTCTCCTTGACGTCGGGGACCTCGGGGTGGGCGTCGGCGCCGATGAGGTCGTGGGGCAGGCCGGCCTCGGCGAGGATGGCCCTCAGTTCGGTGATCTTTCCGGCGTTGCGGGTGGCGAGGATCAGGCGGGTCATGGGGTCCAGTATTCCGGGCCCCGCCGACCGCTCCGCCGCCGCGGTGTCCTGGGGGGTGCCGCGGTGCCCTAGGGGGTGCAGACCTTCGTCAGTTCGCCGGCCGCGTCGGTGACGGGGCCGAGGTCGGGGGTGGCGTCGCCGTTCTCGATCGACGTGCGGACGCCGTCGACGGCCCGGTCGAGGTCGTCGACGGCCTGGGAGACGTCGGCGTTGTCGGTCCTGTCGCTGATCTCGCCGAGATTCCTGTCTATGGACTCGAGGGATTCCTCGAGCTGGGTGACGTCGTCGGAGGCGTTCTCCACGGCCTGCTGCATGTCGGTGACGCTGTCGGCGATGGCGTCGGCGGTCTGGATGCAGTCCAGTGCCTTGTCGACGGCGGCGCAGCCGGTGGTGAGTCCGGCGGTCAGCGCGACGGCCGCCAGGGTGGCGGTGGCGGCTATGGTGCGGCGTCGGCGGCTCGCGGCCATGGAACGGTCCCTCCCTCGTCGGGCCGTGGGCCCGGGTCGCTGGCCGGGCGCGCGCGGTGGAGCCGTGCGCCCGTATGTGTTCGGACGCAGGGGCGGCCGGCGCGGTTGCCCGCGTCGGCCGTCCTTCTTGGTGCGTCCTTTACCTTTCGACGACGGTACCAAGTGCGGCGCGCTGCGCGTCGGCGAGTCGGGTGCAGCCGGCGACCGCGAGGTCGAGGAGGGCGTCGAGTTCGGCGCGGGCGAAGGGCTCGGCCTCGGCGGTGCCCTGGACCTCGACGAAGCGGCCGTCGCCGGTGCAGACGACGTTCATGTCGGTGTCGGCCTTGACGTCCTCCTCGTAGCAGAGGTCGAGGAGGGGGACGCCGCCGACGATGCCGACGGAGACGGCGCTGACGGAGCCGGTGAGGGGACGGCGGCCGGCCTTGATGAGCTTCTTGCCCTGGGCCCAGGAGATGGCGTCGGCGAGGGCGACGTAGGAGCCGGTGATGGCGGCGGTGCGGGTGCCGCCGTCGGCCTGGAGGACGTCGCAGTCGAGGACGACGGTGTTCTCGCCGAGGGCCTTGTAGTCGATGACGGCGCGCAGGGAGCGGCCGACGAGGCGGCTGATCTCGTGGGTGCGGCCGCCGATGCGGCCCTTGACGGACTCGCGGTCGCCGCGGGTGTGGGTGGCGCGGGGGAGCATCGCGTACTCGGCGGTGACCCAGCCCTCGCCGCTGCCCTTGCGCCAGCGGGGGACGCCTTCGGTGACGGAGGCGGTGCAGAGGACCTTGGTGTCGCCGAAGGAGACGAGGACGGAGCCTTCGGCGTGCTTGCTCCAGCCGCGTTCGATGGTGATCGGGCGGAGTTGTTCGGGGGTGCGGCCGTCGATTCGAGACATGGCGCCGAGCCTAGCCGTACCCGCGGAAGGGCCCCCTCCCGCGGTGGGAAGGGGCCCTGGAGGAGTGAAGCCGGGGACGACGCCGGGGCCGTTCACATCATGTCTTCGATCTCCGCCGCGATGGGGTCGGCGTCGGTGCCGATGACGACCTGGATGGCGCTGCCCATCTTGACGACACCGTGGGCTCCGGCGGCCTTCAGGGCGGCGTCGTCGACCTTGGCCGGGTCGAGGACCTCGGTGCGCAGGCGGGTGATGCAGCCCTCGACCTCTTCGATGTTGTCGATGCCGCCGAGCCCGGCAACGATCTTCTCAGCCTTGGTGGCCATGTTCGTTCTCCCTGATCCGAACCGCTTTGACGCAGTAACCCACAGTTGGCCCATCTTTGCGAGCGGTCATGTCGTGGGTGCCGAAGGATGGCGTCACGACAGCGGAACCGTCCTCCGACTGGTCTACACCACCGGGTGGAGTGTCGCCAAACCCGTCGAGCGAAGGGGACCGGATGAGTGCCGCCAGCCCCGCCGGCGCCGAGCACACGGCCCGTTCCGGGCGGGAGCGCTGGAACAAGGTGTTCCAGGGGCTGCAGAAGATGGGCCGGAGCCTGCAGCTGCCGATCGCGGTGCTGCCGGCGGCGGGCATCCTCAACCGGCTGGGGCAGCCGGACGTGTTCGGGGACGAGGGGCTCGGCTGGACGGACGTCTCCAGGGTGATGGTGGGCGCGGGCGGCGCGCTGCTGGACGGTGCGCTGGGGCTGCCGATGCTGTTCTGCGTCGGTGTGGCCATCGGCATGGCGAAGAAGGCGGACGGTTCGACGGCGCTGGCGGCGGTGGTCGGGTTCCTCGTCTACTACAACGTGCTGCGCCAGTTCCCGGAGGACTGCCCCGAGGGGTCGGAGGCGGTGCCGATGGTCGGCTGCCAGGTGGCGGACGGGACGGTGACCGCGTTCACGTACCAGAACCCGGGGGTGTTCGGCGGGATCGTGGTGGGGCTGATGGCGGCGTACCTGTGGCAGCGGTTCCACCGGACGAGGCTGGTGGACTGGCTGGGCTTCTTCAACGGCCGCCGCCTGGTGCCGATCATCATGGCGTTCGCGGCGATCGTGTTCGCGGCGCTGTGCCTGTGGATCTGGCCGCCGATCGGCGGCGCGCTGGAGGGCTTCAGCGACTGGATGAGCGGCCTGGGCGCGTGGGGCGCGGGGGTGTTCGGGGTGGCGAACCGGGCGCTGCTGGTGGTGGGGCTGCACCAGTTCCTGAACGTGCCGATCTGGTTCCAGTTCGGCAGTTACACCAAGCCGGACGGCTCGGTGGTGCACGGCGACATCAACATGTTCCTGGCGGGCGACCCGGAGGCCGGGCAGTTCCTGTCGGGCTTCTTCCCGATCATGATGTTCGCGTTGCCGGCGGCGGCACTGGCGATCACCCACTGCGCGCGGCCGGACCGGCGCAAGGAGGTCGGCGGCCTGATGCTGTCGGTGGCGCTGACGTCGTTCGTCACCGGCATCACGGAGCCGCTCGAGTACTCGTTCCTGTTCGTCGCGCCGGCGCTGTACGTGGTGCACGCGCTGCTGACGGGTGCGTCGATGGCGGTGACGTGGGGGCTGGGGGTGCACGACGGGTTCAGCTTCTCGGCGGGGCTGATCGACTACGTCATCAACTGGAACCTGGCGACCCGGCCGTGGGCGATCGTCCCGATCGGCCTGTGCTTCGCGGTGGTGTACTACGCGGTCTTCCGCTTCGCGATCACGAGGTTCGACCTGAAGACCCCGGGGCGGGAGGCCGAGGAGCAGGTCGAGGACACCACCAAGGCGTGACCGCGGCGTGATCTCCTAGGCTGGACCCGGCTGTCGGGGCCCTCGGACCACTCGGTCCGGGGGCTTTTCGACGCGTCCGGAGGGCGGCCGTCGGGCGGTTCCGCGGCGGCTGCGGCCGGCGTCCGGGGCGGGCACGGTGCGTAGCCCGCCGGTAGCGGGAATCGCGGTTCCTTGTGCCCCCTCCCTCGTGCTACAACAGGTCTACACCACCGAGTGGTGTAGACCACCGGACGCCGCCGTCCCCTTCCTTTGTCCCCGGGCGGCGCCATGCCCACTGGAGGAAGTTGTGTCCACGGCCAGCGCCGCTCCCGCGGCCGAGAAGAAGAAGGGCTCCGGCGTGATGGCTGTGCTGCAGCGCATCGGCCGCAGTCTGATGCTGCCGGTGGCCGTCCTGCCCGCCGCCGCGCTGCTGGTGCGCCTCGGCAACACCGACATGCTCGGGCGCCCGGAGTTCCCGGCCTTCCTGACGAAGATCGCGTCCTTCATGAGCGCCGGCGGCAACGCGATCCTCGACAACATGGCCCTGCTCTTCGCGGTGGGCATCGCCATCGGCTTCGCGAAGAAGTCGGACGGCTCGACCGCGCTCGCCGCCGTCGTCGGCTACCTGGTCTTCAAGAACGTCCTCGGCACGTTCACCGACGGCAGCCTGCCCAAGAAGGAAGCCATCGTCGACGGCAAGATCGTGATGGTCGAGCAGGCGGTGGACGCCAAGGTGCTCGGCGGTGTGGTCATGGGCCTCGTCGTCGCCCTGCTCTACCAGCGCTTCTACCGCACCAAGCTGCCCGACTGGGCGGGTTTCTTCGGCGGCCGCCGCCTGGTCCCGATCCTGTCGGCGTTCGCCGGTCTGCTCATCGGCATCGTCTTCGGCTACATCTGGCCGGTCCTCGGCACGGGTCTGCACAACTTCGGTGAGTGGCTGGTCGGCTCCGGCGCCGTCGGCGCGGGCATCTTCGGTGTCGCCAACCGTGCCCTGATCCCGGTCGGCATGCACCACCTGCTGAACTCCTTCCCCTGGTTCCAGGCGGGCGAGTACGAGGGCAAGAGCGGTGACATCGCCCGCTTCCTCGCCGGTGACCCGACCGCCGGCCAGTTCATGACCGGCTTCTTCCCGATCATGATGTTCGCGCTGCCCGCCGCCTGCCTGGCCATCGTGCACTGCGCCCGCCCCGAGCGCCGCAAGGTCGTCGGCGGCATGATGTTCTCCCTGGCGCTGACCTCGTTCGTCACCGGCGTGACCGAGCCGATCGAGTTCACGTTCATGTTCATCGCGCCGGTCCTGTACGCGATCCACGCGGTCCTCACCGGTGTCTCGATGGCACTGACCTGGGCGCTGGGGATGAAGGACGGCTTCGGGTTCTCGGCCGGCGCGGTCGACTTCTTCCTGAACCTGGGCATCGCGACCAACCCGTGGGGCCTGGCCCTGGTCGGCCTCTGCTTCGCGGCGGTCTACTACGCGGTCTTCCGCTTCGCGATCACCAAGTTCAACCTGCCGACGCCGGGCCGCGAGTCCGACGAGGAACTGGCGGAGCTGCAGAAGGCCGAGGCCAAGTAGCCGCCCCGACCGCACGACCGGGGCCCCGGAGCCATGTCGCTCCGGGGCCCCGGTCGTGCGCGGGTTCAGATCTCGTACGTCGCGCCCCGCGTCGCCAGCCCCACCGGGCCGTCGTACACCGCGCGGGCGTCGATGAGGTTGATCTGCGGGTCGGTCCACGGGGGGATGTGGGTGAGGATCAGGCGGCGGACGCGGGCGCGGGCCGCGGTCTCCCCCGCCTCGCGGCCGTTGAGGTGCAGGTCGGGAATGTTCTCCTTGCCGTGCGTGAAGGCGGCCTCGCACAGGAACAGGTCGGCGTCGCGGGCGAGTTCGTCCAGTGCCGGGCTCACTCCCGTGTCGCCGGAGTAGGTCAGGGTCCGCCCGCCGTGCTCGATGCGGATGCCGTACGCCTCCACCGGGTGCGCGACCCGCTCGGTGTGGACGGTGAACGGGCCGATCTCGAAGGTGGACGGTTTGACCGTGTGGAAGTCGAAGACCTCGCTCATGGAGGAGGCCGAGGGGGTGTCGGCGTAGGCGGTGGTCAGCCGGTGCTCCGTGCCCTCGGGTCCGTAGACCGGGAGGGGATCGCAGCGGCCGCCGTCGTGCCGGTAGTAGCGCGCCACGAAGTACGCGCACATGTCGATGCAGTGATCGGCGTGCAGATGGCTGAGGAAGATCGCGTCGAGGTCGTAGAGACCGCAGTGGCGCTGCAGCTCTCCCAGGGCGCCGTTGCCCAGGTCGAGGAGCAACCGGAAGCCGTCGGCCTCGACGAGGTAGCTCGAGCAGGCCGATTCCGCGGACGGGAACGACCCCGAGCAGCCGACGACGGTGAGCTTCATGAAGCAGAAACCTCCGCTGGCGGGATGTGAAGACGGGGGTCGTGCGGTTCGTCGAGCGTAAGGCGCGAAACCTTCGGTCGCTCCTCCGCCAGGGTCCGTTGTGGGCGAACTCACCTGTGCTGTCACCGGTTCGGCTGGAAGCGGGGCTTCCGGGTGCCCCGTGGGGGCGCGCGCAAGCGGCTCGCGCCGGTACGGTCAGGGCATGGACACGTCCTGGTGGCTCGCCTTCGCCGCGGTGGTGCTGCTCGCCCTGGTCACCGCGCTCGTCGACGGATGGGGCCGCGGGGCGCGGCCGTCCCGGGAGCGCCGGGTCGGGTTCCCGCGGCCGAGGGGGCGGGCCGGTGCGGACGCGGGCCGACCGCGGCCGGCGGAGATCTGGTGGGCCGGGGTGCCCTACGAGGACGGGCCCGGGAGCAAGGACCGGCCGTGTCTGGTGCTGTCGGTGCGCGGACGGCGGGCGACCGTCGCGAAGATCACCACGAGGTTCCGGGACGAGCGGGCGGGGGTGATCGCGCTGCCCCCGGGCTCCGTCGGGGACGCGCAGGGGCGGGCGAGTTTCCTGGAGACGGACGAGCTGCGCGAGGTCCCGGTGGAGGACTTCCGGCGCCGGGTGGGCGTGGTGGACCCGGTGCTGTGGGACCAGGTGCGGTATCTCGCGAGGTGACGCCCCGGGGACGCGGGAAGGCGGCGCCCCGGGGGGCGCGAAAAGGGGCCGGAGGTGTGCCTCCGGCCCCTTCACGTGTGCGGTGAGGTGCCTTCGCGGGACGGGCGGGGGCCGTCCCAGGGGGTTGTTCGGATCAGGCCGGCCCCGGTGAGCGGTGTCCCGCGCCCCGCGGCAAGATCCGAACGACGCCCCCTACGCCCAGAGCTGGCCCTGGAGCGTCTCGATGGCCTCCTCCGTCGTGGCGGCCGTGTACACGCCGGTCGACAGGTACTTCCAGCCGCCGTCGGCGACGACGAAGACGACGTCGGCGGACTCCCCCGCCTTCAGCGCCTTCCGCGCGACGCCGATCGCCGCGTGCAGGGCCGCGCCGGTGGAGACCCCGGCGAAGATGCCCTCCTGCTGGAGCAGTTCACGGGTGCGGGTGACCGCGTCGGCGGAGCCGACCGAGAAGCGGGTGGTGAGGACGGAGGCGTCGTAGAGCTCGGGGACGAAGCCCTCGTCGAGGTTGCGCAGGCCGTAGACCAGGTCGTCGTAGCGGGGCTCGGCGGCGACGATCCGCACGTCGGGCTTGTGCTCGCGCAGATAGCGGCCGACGCCCATCAGGGTGCCCGTGGTGCCGAGGCCGGCCACGAAGTGCGTGATCGAGGGCAGGTCGGCGAGGATCTCGGGACCGGTGGTGGCGTAGTGCGCGCCGGCGTTGTCGGGGTTGCCGTACTGGTACAGCATCACCCAGTCCGGGTGCTCGGCGGAGAGCTCCTTGGCGACCCGCACGGCGGTGTTGGAGCCGCCCGCGGCCGGGGAGGAGATGATCTCCGCGCCCCACATGGCGAGCAGGTCGCGGCGTTCCTGAGAGGTGTTCTCGGGCATCACGCACACCATGCGGTAGCCCTTGAGCTTGGCGGCCATGGCGAGCGAGATGCCGGTGTTGCCGCTGGTCGGCTCGAGGATGGTGCAGCCCGGGGTCAGGCGGCCGTCCTTCTCCGCCTGCTCGATCATGAACAGGGCCGGGCGGTCCTTGATCGAGCCGGTGGGGTTGCGGTCCTCCAGCTTGGCCCAGATCCGGACGTCGGCGGACGGCGAGAGCCGCGGCAGGCGCACCAGAGGGGTGTTGCCCACCGCGGCCAGCGGGGAGTCGTAGCGCATCGCCGGTCAGGCCATGCCGCCGGCCACGGCCGGCAGGATCGTGACGTTGTCGCCGTCGGACAGCTTGGTGTTGATGCCGTCGAGGAAGCGGACGTCCTCGTCGTTCAGGTAGACGTTGACGAAGCGGCGCAGCTGGTCGCCGTCCACGATGCGGGCCCGGATGCCCGCATGCCGGGTGTCGAGGTCGGCGAAGAGCTCGGCGAGGGTGTTCCCGGTGCCCTCCACCGCCTTCTGACCGTCGGTGTACTGGCGGAGGATGGTCGGGATGCGGACCTCGATGGCCATGGCTGCGGGCTCCTGTCGGAAAGGGGTGTGGTCTGGTCGGTGGGCGCGCGTGGGGGTCCCCCGGGCTCTCGCTCCGGGGAGCGCCGCGGCTCACGGCCGTACGGCGGCTGCGGGAATCAACAGAGGGCGCTGTTCAGCCTGCACAGGTCGACGTGCAGCCGCGCCACGAGCAGTGTGCCCGGCGTCGTTTCACTCACGTCGAGTAGAACCATGGGCCCATCGTATCGATTCCCGGTCCGCACCCCGGAATGTGATCTCATCCCTCGGACGTCTCGCATCCGCAGTCCGAGACCGGCGCGCTCGGCATCCGGGGTGCCTCGGGATCGGCAGGCGATCGGCAGGCGGTCAGTACGCCTCGACGATCTTGACCTCCTCCTCGGTGACCTCGCCCCCCACGATCCGGAAGGAGCGGAACTGGAACTCGCCGAGGCCGTCGGTGTCGGCGGTGGAGACCAGGACGTAGTGGGCGCCGGGCTCACTGGCGAGGTCGACGTCGGTGCGGGAGGGGTGGGCCTCGGTCGCGGTGTGGGAGTGGTAGATGACCACCGGTTCCTCGTCGTTGTCGTCCATCTCCCGGTACAGCTTCAGCAGGTCCTGGGAGTCGAACTCGTAGAACGTGGGCGAGCGGGCCGCGTTCACCATGGGGATGAAGCGCTCGGGACGGCCGGAGCCCACCGGGCCGGCCACCACGCCGCACGCCTCGTCGGGGTGGTCCTCGCGGGCGTGGGCGACGATCTCGTCGTACAGGGCCTGGGTGATGGTCAGCATGGGGCCCAGGATAAGCAGACGGGCCGACGCGTACCGAAGGGTGGTACGCGACGGCCCGCATGCCGGACGCCCTGAGCGGCCGCCGCGGGGAGGACCACGTGTGCTCCCCGCGGACGGGCGTCCTGTGGGGGAGGTCAGACGACCTTCTGGAGGTCCGGCTCGCGGCGCTCGGCGACCCCCGGGTTGCGCCGCTTGAGCAGGAACCAGCCGACGCCCAGGGCGGCGGCCCAGCCGGCCATCACGTACAGGCAGATCCGGGCGTCCGCGTCGATCGCGATCAGCGCGGTGACGAAGAGCAGGAACACGATGGCGATGTAGGAGCAGACCGAGCCGCCGGGCGCCGGGAAGGAGGAGGAGGGCAGCCGGCCCGCGACGACCTTGCGGCGGTAGAGGACGTGGCTGACCAGGATCATCAGCCAGGTCCAGATGCCGGCCGCGGTGGCGATGGAGGTGACGTAGCCGAAGGCCTTCTCCGGGACCACGTAGTTCAGGACCACGCCGATGCCCATGAAGACCACCGAGGTGGCGATGCCGAGCGCCGGGGTCTTGCGGGACGACAGCCGCTTGAAGAGCCGCGGGGCCTCGCCGTTGTCGGCGAGGTTGCGCAGCATGCGGCCGGTGGAGTACATGCCGGAGTTGCAGGACGACAGGGCGGCGGTCAGCACGACGAAGTTGACGATGCCGGCGCCGGCCGGGATGCCGATGACCGCGAACGCCTTCACGAAGGGGCTGACCCCGTCGGAGAACTCGGTCCACTTCACCACGCACAGGATGACGGTGAGCGCGCCGACGTAGAACAGGGCGATGCGCCAGGGCAGGGTGTTGATCGCCTTGGGGAGGGTCTTCTCCGGGTTCTCGGACTCGCCGGCGGTGACGCCGACGAGCTCGACGGCGAGGTAGGCGAACATGACGCCCTGGAGGGTCATCAGGGACGAGCCGATGCCCTTGGGGAAGAAGCCGTCGAAGGCCCACAGGTTGGAGACGGCCGCGGTGTCGCCGGCCTGGCTGAAGCCGAGGGTGAGCACGCCCAGGCCGATGACGATCATGCCGATGATCGCGGTGACCTTGACCATCGAGAACCAGAACTCGATCTCGCCGAAGAGCTTCACCGAGATCAGGTTGGCCCCGAAGAGGATGATCAGGAAGACCAGTGCCGACGTCCATTGCGGGATCGCCGGGAACCAGTAGTTGATGTAGATGGCGGCGGCGGTCAGCTCGGCCATGCCGGTGACCACCCACATCAGCCAGTACGTCCAGCCGGTGAAGTAGCCGAAGAACGGGCCGAGGAACTCGCGCGAGTACTCGGCGAAGGAGCCCGAGACGGGGCGGTAGAGCAGGAGCTCGCCGAGCGCCCGCATGATGAAGAAGATGATCACGCCGGCCAGGGCGTACATGACGATCAGGCTGGGTCCGGCCTTGGCGATGTTCGCCCCGGCCCCCAGGAAGAGGCCGACGCCGATGGCGCCGCCGATCGCGATCATCTGGACCTGGCGGCTGCCCAGTCCGCGCTCGTACCCCTCCTCGGGTACGGCCTCTTTGTCGACCTGCGGTGAGGTCATGTGTGCGCCTTTCTCCATTCCGACCCGGGCCGTCGGTCGGCCGCGGATCGGGTCGCGATCCCCCCGGACTGATGGAGCTGAGCTGTCCGCTCGTGCCTGGCCGGCGGTGGCCGGCTCGGTGGCGCACCCGGCCGAACATTCGGGTGGTGTTCGCCGGGCGATCGTGAAGATGTACCACGGTCGCCCCGTCGATCACAGGGGCGGGGTGTGACGCACCCCACAGGGAGAAGCGGACAAAACGCACCCGGAAAACCCATAGGAGGCGAGCTCGGTAACGCGATCGTTACCCGGATTTGAGCGTCCGCTGAGCGAACGGATCAGGCGACTTGTCCGGACATGCGGCGCGGATCTACGGCATGAGGGGTGTGATCCGCGGCACGCGCCGCGAGAGCTGCGGCCCGGCGCCGCGGGAACCACGGCGCCGGGCGGCGGGGGCTACGGCATGCGGCGCGGGGACACGGCGCCGGGCGGCGGAGGCTACGGCGCCGGGCGCGGGAGCCGCGGCGTGAGACGCGGGGACACGGCATGCGGCGCGGGGACTACGGCGCCGGGCGTGGGAGCCGCGGCGTGAGACGCGGGAGCCACGGCGCCGGGCGCGGGAGCCGCGGCGCGAGGCACGGGCACATGGCGCCGGGCGCGGGAGCCGCGGCGCGAGGCGCGGAGGCTACGGCACGCGGCGCGGGAACCACGGCGCCGGGCGCGGGAACTACGGCATGAGCGTCGAGACGAGCGTCTCCTGGAGGGCGCCGAGCCACAGGTACGCCATCACCATCGGCTTGCGCGGGTCCTCGTCGGAGAGGTGGAGGAGGAGGTCGCTGTCCTCCTCGTCGCTGATCTCCAGGCGGGAGCCGATCGCCAGGCGCAGGTCGTTCAGGGCGCCGAGCCACCGCCGCGACTCCTCGGGCGCCAGCTCGAGCACCGCCCCGTCCTCGCCGGCCGGGGCGAGCGCGTCCAGGGAGCGGATCACCGCGAGGGCGTTCTCGCGCTTGCCCGCGCGCAGGTCGTTCTCGGTGTAGCGGCGGAACTCGGCGGAGTACGCCCGCTGCTCCTCGGCCTCCTTCCCGGACGCGGGCCGCCCGGGTCCGCCGTAGGCGTCCGGGAAGAGGCGGCGCAGCACCGGGTCGGAGGGCGGCTCGCTCGGCCCCTCGGCGAACAGTTCGGCGAGCGGGTCGCCGGAGGCGTCCTCTGCCGGGCCGGGGCCGATGAGCTCCATCAGCTGCACGGCCAGGGACCGGATGATGGAGATCTCGACGTCGTCGAGGGCGACGGCCGCGCCGCCGCCGGGGAGCGGTTCGAAGTGTCCTGGCATGGAGGCGATTCGCTACTTCCGGTCCTGCGGGCGGGGTCGGGTCATGTCCGGCTCGGTCACTTCCGGTCCTGCTGGAGGGTGGCCCACAGTCCGTAGCCGTGCATGGCCTGGACGTCGCGTTCCATCTCCTCGCGGGTGCCGCTGGAGACGATCGCCCGGCCCTTGTGGTGGACGTCGAGCATGAGCTTGGTGGCCTTGTCCTTGGAGTAGCCGAAGTACGTCTGGAAGACGTACGTCACGTAGCTCATGAGGTTGACCGGGTCGTTGTGGACGATCGTGACCCACGGGACGTCGGGCTCGGGTACGGCGAAGACCTCCTCCGCCGACTCGGTGCGTTCGATCTCCAGGGGCGCGGGTGACGTCACACTGCCCATGCTGCCACCGCAGGGGGGTGGTCGCACAAACCGGCCCGCTGTTCCGGTGCTTGGACCCTAAATCGTCAGACTGACGAAATGGGGGTAGCATCCGTCGTATGAACACAGCGGACCTTGGGCTGCCGGTGGATGTCCCCTCGACGGCGCTCTTCACGGACCAGTACGAGCTGACGATGCTGCAGGCCGCCCTGAAGGCCGGTACGGCCGGGCGGCGCAGTGTGTTCGAGGTCTTCACCCGGCGGCTGCCGGACGGGCGCCGCTACGGCGTGGTGGCCGGCACCGGGCGGGTGCTGGACGCGGTGGAGAACTTCCGCTTCGACCCGGGCGTCCTGCGCTTCCTGCGGGAGAAGCAGATCGTCGACGACCCGACCCTGGAGTGGCTGGCCGACTACCGCTTCTCCGGCGACATCCGGGGCTACCCCGAGGGCGAGGTGTACTTCCCGGGCTCGCCGATCATGCGGGTCGAGGGCAGCTTCGCCGAGTGCGTGCTGCTGGAGACCGTGATCCTGTCGATCCTCAACCACGACTCGGCGATCGCCGCGGCGGCCTCCCGGATGTCGTCCGCCGCCGGTGACCGGCCGCTGATCGAGATGGGTGCCCGGCGCACCCACGAGCTGGCCGCGGTGGCCGCCTCGCGGGCCGCGTACATCGGCGGCTTCACCTCCACCTCCGACCTCGCGGCCGGTTTCCGCTACAACATCCCGACCGTGGGCACCTCCGCCCACGCCTTCACCCTGCTGCACGACACCGAGCGGGACGCGTTCCGCGCCCAGGTGGACTCGCTCGGCGGCGGGACGACGCTGCTGGTGGACACCTACGACGTGGCCGAGGCGGTCCGCACGGCCGTCGAGGTCGCCGGGCCCGGGCTGGGCGCCGTGCGCATCGACTCCGGCGACCTGCTGCTGGTGGCGCACCGGGTGCGGCAGCAGCTCGACGCGCTGGGCGCGACCGGCACGAGGATCCTGGTGACCTCGGACCTGGACGAGTACGCCATCGCCTCGCTGGCGGCGGCACCCGTGGACGCGTACGGGGTGGGCACCCAGCTGGTGACCGGCTCCGGGCACCCGACGGCCTCCATGGTCTACAAGCTGGTCGCCCGCGCCGTCTCCGACGACCCCGGGGCGCCGCTGGTGCCGGTGGCGAAGAAGTCCACCGGCGGCAAGACCTCCCTCGGCGGCCGGAAGTGGGCCGCGCGGCGGCTGGACGCGTACGGCGTCGCCGAGGCCGAGGTGGTCGGCACCGGCGAGGTGCCCGACGGGCTGGCCGACCGGCAGCTCCTGGTGCCCCTGGTCGAGGGCGGCGAGGTGGTCGCGCGCGAGCCGCTGGACGTGGTCCGCGACCGGCACGCGGCGGCCCGCGCGGGCCTTCCCCTGTCGGCTACACAGCTCTCCCGGGGGGAACCCGTCATTCCGACGGAGTACCTGCACGGGGGCTCGGGTAGCTAAAGCGGCATGTGCCGTCACCGGCGGGTCGGGGCTCCTGCCCGCCCCGCCCAGTCCCTGTCCGCATCGACCGTCATTCCCTAGGCTCGGAGGTTCACGGCCGGGCCGCTCCCCACCCGACCCCAGAACCGAAGGACACCGACCATGCGCCGCGCCTTGATCGTCGTTGACGTGCAGAACGACTTCTGCGAGGGGGGCAGCCTCGCGGTGACCGGCGGCGCCGACGTGGCCGCCGCCATCACCGAGCTGATCGGGCAGGCCCCGGCCGGCTACCGGCACGTGGTGGCCACCCGCGACCACCACATCGCCCCCGGCGGGCACTTCGCCGACAATCCCGACTACGTCCGCTCCTGGCCCGCGCACTGCGTCGCCGGGACCGAGGGCGTCGGCTTCCACCCGAACTTCGCCCCCGCGGTCGCCTCCGGCGCGATCGACGCCGTCTTCGACAAGGGGGCGTACTCGGCGGCCTACAGCGGGTTCGAGGGGACCGACGAGAACGGCGTGGGCCTGGCCGACTGGCTGCGGGACCGGGAGGTCGACGAGGTGGACGTGGTGGGCATCGCCACCGACCACTGCGTGCGCGCCACCGCCCTGGACGCCGCCCGCGAGGGTTTCCGCACCCAGGTCCTGCTCGACCTCACCGCCGGGGTGGCCCAGGCGACCACCGAGCGGGCGATCGAGGAGCTGCGGGAGGCGGGCGTGGAGCTCTCGGGCAAGCCGGTCGTCCAGTGACGACCGTCACCCGAGCCCCCGGGTGAGCGTCACACGGGCCCCGTGGCGCCCGTGGTGGGCGTCACGCGGATCCCGTGGCATCCGCGGGGGCCCCACACGGATCCCGTGGCGCCCGCGGTGGGCGTCACGCGGGTGTCGCGGGGCGTCCGAGCAGCGCCCTGATGGGACGCCACAGCTCCACGGCCGGCGCGCGGCCGGCCGGTACGCCGCCGTCGGGCGCGGTGCGCCATATCAGGCCGTCGGGGTGGTGCAGCACCGCCGTGACCTCGTCGGGGGTCGGCGGGGCGGCGTTGCCCCGCAGGTAGACCGCCCGCAGCCCCAGGTTGCGCAGCCTGGTCAGGGCGCGCGCCCGGTTCTGCGCGTGGACGAGCACGCGGACCCCGGCCGGTCCGTCGGCGGCGGGGCTGGGCAGGTTCAGCGCCACCACCACGGTGCCGTTCGGCAGCTTGCAGAAACCTCCTGCGGCCATGTGGTCATACCCCCGTGTCATCCGGTGTCAATAAGAGAGCCACAGGACGCACCTAAACACGGATCGGCGGCGACCCGCCAGGGGGTCACCGCCGATCACGCTCTGACCTGCGAAAACGCTATTTACTTGCCCGCTCGACCGACCTCGAGGTGGATCGTCGAGCCGTCACGGGCCTCCTTGACGATCTTGATCGTGGTGTTGGTGTCAGTGATCTTGACACCGCCGGTCGGGTTCGCCTCGTCGTAGTAGGTGTTCTTGCGGTCGTTGAAGACCGAGACGCCCTTCGAGGAGGGGATCCGGGTCGCCACGTCGGCCTTGTGCAGCGTGAGGCCGTCGGTGCGGTGCGTGCTGAACGTCGCGTCGTAGGTCTGGATGCGGTTGCGCATCAGCGTGCCGTCGGACCACTTCAGCGCGGTCGGGTGCGAGTCGACCGGGAGGATCAGACCGGTGCCCGGGTGCCGGCTGGTGTTGTTGTCCTGCTGCGAGGTGTCCCACTTCCAGATCAGCAGGCCGTTCTGGTACGGGAAGTGCTCCACCCAGTCCGGGCGGCTGTTGGCGAAGCCGAAGTTGTACGGGCCGACCCGCAGGGTCTCGTCGTACGAGACGTACTGCCGGTTCTCCGCGATGTAGTACTGCGCGTAGTCCTTGGTGAAGGAGGCGCCGATGCGGGAGAAGCCCTTCGCCGTCCAGGCCGCGTCCTCGGTCTCGGCGTCGTCCGTGAAGAGCGCCGCGCCGTCCGCCGTCACCGTGATCCGGTCGGCCGCGAAGCCCTTCATCGCCAGGCCGCCGTCGGTCTGGTAGCGGAAGCGCAGGTCGATCTTCTGGCCCGCGTAGGCGTCCAGCGGGTACACCAGCGGCTTGTAGCCGTCGACCGTGCCGTGCAGGGCCGGCTTGTCGCTGCCGTCGCGCGGGATCGGCCGGCCGTCCACCGTGCCGTCGACAGCGGTCCAGTTGGCGCCGCCGTCGGTCGACACCTCGGTGTAGAGGAAGTCGTAGTCGGACTCGATCTCGTACCAGCCGTCGAGGGTCAGCTCGGCCGAGGTCTTGCCGGTGAGGTCCACGGAACGGGTCAGGGTGTTCCTGAGGTCGTCACCGCTGCCGCTCCACCACTGGGTCCGCCCCTCGGCCGGGACGACGACCTCGGTGGTGACCGCCTTCTCCGGGAGCTCGACCACGAGGGCCTGCTTGTTCTTGGTCTGGTACTCCGCGAGGCCCAGCTTGTGCTTCGACTTCGTCGCGGCCTTGGCCGTGTCGAAGTCGAGCCAGCCCAGCTGGAGCTTGTCCCAGGCGGTCATGTCGCCGGGCAGGTCGCCGATCTCGTTCTTGCCGGTGCCCAGCCAGGAGCCGGAGGACATCAGGGTCCAGAAGCCGGTGGAGTTCTCGCCGCCGGCGGTGTCGTAGAGGTCCGGCAGACCGAGGTCGTGGCCGTACTCGTGGGCGAAGACGCCGAGTCCGCCGTTCTCCGGCTGGATGGTGTAGTCGCCGACCCAGATGCCGGTGTCGCCGACCTGGGTGCCGCCGAGCTTGTTCTGCTCGGGGCCGGTGGCGCCGGCGTCGGTGCCGAAGGCGTACCAGCGGTGGGCCCAGATCGCGTCCTCGCCCTGGGCGCCGCCGCCGGCGGACTCGTCCTCACCGGCGTGCACGATCTGGAAGTGGTCGATGTAGCCGTCGGGCTCGTTGAAGTCGCCGTCGCCGTCGTGGTCGTAGCGGTCCCACTGGTCGTACTCGGCCATCTTGGCCGCGATCTCGGCGTCGGTCTTCCCGGCCGCCTTCTGCTGCTCCACCCAGGCGTTGACGCCGTCCCGCACCGCGAACCAGGCACAGTTGTCGGGCTCGCACTTGTTGGAGCCGTAACGGGCCTCGTTGTAGGGGACCTTCACCCAGTCGGTGACCTCGCCCTCGACCGAGTAGCGGCCGGAGGACTGCTTCTCGAAGTAGGTCTTGACCGAGTCGACGCCCTTGCCGGAGCCGAAGTACAGCTCCTGGAAGTGCTCCCGGTCGTAATCGGCCTGCCAGGCGGTGGAGTTGTCCTTCTTGCGGTCCGGCTCGGCTATCTGGTTGTGCAGCGGACCCGGGGTGCCGCCGTAGCGGCTGTCTATCCGGTCGCCGAACTCGACCAGGATCGTGAAGATCTTGTCGGTCTTCTCACGGCCGAGCTCGACGTACTTGGCGTCGCCCTTCTTGCTCTTGAGCTGGACGACCTTGGAGCCCTTGCGGTCCTTCACCGTGGCCTTGCCGGCGATGACCTGCTTCAGCGCCTCCTCGCGCTGGGCCGCTCGGGTCTTGGAGAGCGGGCCCTCGAGGTCGTGCTCCACGTGGGCGCGCGCCGCCGGATCCTTTCGATCCACGGCGGCGGGCCGGTCGGCCGCGTCGGCCGTGTCGGCCTGGGCCACGGTGAACGCAGAGCAGGTGGCGGTGGCCGCCGCGAGGGCCACGCCTATCGCGGCTGCTCTGAACGTCCAGGGTCTACTGGTCACTTGAGATCCCCTCCCGCGTGCGTGCGCGCGGACAGGGCGTCCGTCGTTGGAGGGCCCGCGTCGCACGTGATCAACGCGTGTAGTCAAGTGACCACATTCGACTAGAGGTTCGGCAGAAAATACAGACCTTGACTTGAACAGCTCAAGTGCATTATGCGGAGCCGGTGTTCGCGTAGCGGACACTTCGGCGCGAAACCGAACGGGCGCGCACATCCGTCCACTGGTTGGACGCCATGAATCCGTGCGCCCCCCCGTGCACCGGCCCTGTCGGTCGGGTCGTGGTTACTGCCGGTTCCCCTCGGGCACCCTCGCGGTAAAGTCGCTTGGCGGAACGCCCCTGACCCGGTGGAAAGCCAGGCCGACGGCCCCCGACTTCCTAGGACACGATGGCCATGCCCCGTCCGACTGTCGCTCAGCTCGCCTACGGTACGTGCACCGTGGTCCTCTCGACCTTCGCCATGCTGCTGTTGTCACGGACGGGTTCGGCCGTGGGGATCACCTTCGTCGCCGTCGCGGCCCTCGCCCTCGGTGTGCTGGTGGCCATGGCGCCTCCGCTGGCCGGGCCCCGTTCCGCCGCGGTGCGGCAGCCCGCTCCCCTGCGGTCGGTGCGGACCGGCGTCTCCGCCCCGGTCCGCACCGACCGCAGG